>NZ_BAAGTH010000015.1:0-136546 GCF_054782015.1 Salinifilum aidingensis
CGCTGTCGAGTTCTCAAAGAACACACCACCGAACCGGCGGCATCTCCCGAGCAAAAACCCTAGCACCCGCCAACCACCCCCCACACCCGGGGGGTCGCCCGCACCCAGCACCACCAGCAGCACCCCATCACGAGGCCACCACCGCGGCACCAGACGGCACCACCGATTTCCACTCGCATTGTTCAAACAACCCACCGGACAACGCACCGACCACACCCCAGCACGCCCGAGCTTCCACCCGGAAACCCAAACGCCGCACAGGGAATCGGCCCGCTCCGTCGCCGGCACGAAACAATTTACACGACCACCGCACCCCCACCGACACCCACCCCCCGGAAAAATGAAATCCCAGGTCAGCGATTCACCAGGGGGTCACCGGCGGTTCAAGGCCGCGTCAGGGCGACCGCGAACAGCGCCTCGAGCTCGAGCACGGTTCGGTCCGCAGCGGTGTGGTGCACGCCCGCCATCCCGAGGCTCAGCGCGGCGTCCACGTTCGAGCGGAGGTCGTCGACGACCACGCACTCCGCGGGCGAGCGCCCCAGGGCCTCCGCGGTGTGGCGGTAGATCCGTTCGGACGGCTTCGCGACTCCGAGCTCGCCCGAGACGGCCACCACGTCGAAATCCGCGACCGGCAGCCCCTCCCGGGACGCGCTGTTCGACATCAGCGCCGCGGCGATGCCGTTGCACCGCAGGCCGCGCACGGCAGCCAGCACCGGCGTCCCGGCCTCCGCCCCTTCGACCGGGTCCCCTTCGACGGGGTCCCCGTCGACCGGATATCCGTCCCCCGGGTCGTCGAGGACACCGCCCCAGTCCACGATCAGCGCGCTCGGTCCCACGCAGCGCACCGTAGCGCAGCGCGCCCCAGCCCACGGGCTCACCCGTCCCGGGCAGATCCGCCGCGTAGCTGACCGGATCGCACCCGATGTGCGCTCTTGCAGGGTGACGAGATCGCACGAGCACCTTCCCGGGAGGCACCACGATGAGCACGGCAACGCGACCCACCCGCGCCGTCCCGCAGCAGCGCGGACGTGCGAGCGCCCAGGCACGTCCCGACGTGCCGCACCCGCGGGTGCGGCACGAGCGAGCCCATCCACCGGCGGGGTCCCTGCGCGTTTCCGAACGCAGCTCGGCAGCGCTCGCCGCGCGCACGGCCGAACTCGTCCTCGAAGTGCTCAACGGCCGACGCCGTCCGGCGGTGCTCGGGGACCTGCTCACCCACGAGGGACTCGCCTGGATCGCAGCCCGGCGCCCGACCAGTTCCGCCCCACCGCCGAACTACCGCCTGCGCTCGGTGCACACCTCGCTGATCACCGACCAGCGCGTCGAGATGTGCTGGATCGTCGACACCACCGAGCGCACCCGCGCCCTGATCTCCACCGCGGAGCGCCGGGGCGAGCAGTGGCGGTGCGGCCGGTTCGCACTCGTCTGAGCACACCGGCCGCTGCGCGGACTCCCTGCGGACTACTGCCCGCGGACTACTGCTTGCGGGACTTGTTCTTCTTCGCCTCCGCCCGGGCGGCAGCGCGGCGCTCGCGGCGCGTTCCGCCCTGCCCGGACTCCCCGTTCTGGGCCGAGGCGTTCTCACCGCCGCTGCGCTGCACGCCACCGTCCTCCGACGGACCGGAGTAGCTCAGGCCCTGCTGCTGCGGGGAGTCCAGACCCTTGCCGGTCAGCGCGGGGGCCGGCTGCTGCCCGTCACCCCCGACGGGGTTGCTGAGCTGGCTCAGCGCCGGCCCCGCCGAAGTCGGCTGCGCCCGCTTCGCACGGGGTTCGCGGGCCTGGTGCCGACCGCCCTGCTGCTCCTGCTGCGTCTGCGGCGGCGCGGCCGTGGCGGTCGCGGCCGCCTTGCCGGCACCGTCGGCCTGCGCGGCCGAATCCCCGGAGGACTGCTGGGGCTGCTCCGGTTCGGCGGCTTCGACCTGCACGTTGAACAGGAACCCGACGGACTCCTCCTTCAACGCCTCGAGCATGGCGTGGAACATGTCGAAGCCCTCGCGGCGGTACTCCACGAGCGGATCGCGCTGGGCCATCGCCCGCAGGCCGATGCCCTCCTTGAGGTAGTCCATCTCGTAGAGGTGCTCGCGCCACTTGCGGTCCAGCACGCTCAGCACCACCCGGCGCTCCAGCTCCCGCATCGCGCCGGGGCCGACCTTGCCCTCGACTTCCGCTTCGCGCTTGTCGTAGGCCTCGCGCGCGTCCTCGACGAGGAGCTCGAGCAGGCGATCCCGGTTGAGGTCCGACTCGGTGTCCAGCAGCTCCTCCCAGTCCAGCGAGACCGGGTACAGCGTTTTCAGCGCGTTCCAGAGCTTCTCGAAGTCCCAGTCCTCGGCGTAGCCCTTGGAGGTCTCCGCGTCGATGTAGGCGGTGATGACGTCCGAGAGCATGAGGCGCACCTGCTCGCGCAGGTCCTCGCCCTCCAGGACCCGGCGCCGCTCGGAGTAGATGACCGAGCGCTGCTGGTTCATCACCTCGTCGTACTTGAGGACGTTCTTGCGGATCTCCATGTTCTGCTGCTCGACCTGGGTCTGCGCGCTGCGGATGGCACGCGTGACCATCTTGGCCTCGATCGGCACGTCGTCCGGCACCTTGAACCGGGTCATGATGGTCTCGACCATGTTCGAGTTGAACCGGCGCATCAGCTCGTCGCCGAGGGAGAGGTAGAACCGCGACTGCCCCGGGTCGCCCTGGCGGCCGGACCGGCCGCGGAGCTGGTTGTCGATGCGCCGGGACTCGTGCCGCTCGGTACCGAGCACGTACATCCCGCCGGCTTCGCGGACCTCGTCGGCCTCGTCCTCGGCCTGCTTCTTGATCTCCTCGACCGCGCCCTGCCAGGACGCTTCGTAGTCCTCCGGGGTGTGCACCGGGTCCAGGCCGCGCTGCCGCAGCTCCACGTCGGCGAGGTGGTCGACGTTGCCGCCGAGCACGATGTCGGTACCCCGGCCGGCCATGTTGGTCGCCACGGTCACCGCGCCCTTGCGCCCCGCCTCGGCGATGATCAGCGCTTCGGACTCGTGGTGCTTGGCGTTGAGCACGCTGTGCGGCACTTCGCGCTTGGTCAACAGCTTCGACAGGTACTCGGAGTGCTCCACGCTGGTCGTGCCGACGAGCACCGGCTGCCCGCGCCCGTAGCACTCCTCGATGTCCTCGGCGACCGCGTCGAACTTGGCGGCCTCGGTCTTGTAGACGACGTCCGGCTGGTCCTTGCGGATCATCGGCTCGTTCGTGGGCACGGTCACGACGCCGAGCGAGTAGGTGGACTGGAACTCCGCCGCCTCGGTCTGCGCCGTACCGGTCATGCCGGAGAGCTTGTCGTAGAGGCGGAAGTAGTTCTGCAGCGTGATCGAGGCCAGCGTCTGGTTCTCGGCCTTGATCTCGACGCCTTCCTTGGCCTCGATGGCCTGGTGCATGCCCTCGTTGTAGCGGCGGCCGGCGAGCACGCGGCCGGTGAACTCGTCGACGATGAGGATCTCGCCGTTGCGGACGATGTAGTCCTTGTCCCGCTTGTACAGCTCCTTGACCTTGATGGCGTTGTTCAGGAACCCGACCAGCGGGGTGTTCGCGGCCTCGTAGAGGTTCTCGATGCCCAGCTGGTCCTCGACGAGCTGGGCGCCCTCCTCGGTGATGCCGACGGTGCGCTTGCGCTCGTCGACGTCGTAGTGGACGTCGCGTTCGAGCATCGGTGCGAGCCGCGCGAACTCCTGGTACCAGCGGGAGGACTGGTCGGCCGGGCCGGAGATGATCAACGGGGTGCGGGCTTCGTCGATGAGGATCGAGTCGACCTCGTCGACGATGGCGAAGTTGTGCCCGCGCTGCACGCAGTCGTCGAGGCTCCACGCCATGTTGTCGCGCAGGTAGTCGAAGCCGAACTCGTTGTTCGTGCCGTAGGTGACGTCGGCCTCGTAGGCGCCGCGGCGCTGCTCCGGGGTCATGTCCGCCAGCAGCGGTGCGACCGTCAGCCCGAGGAACCGGTGGACGCGGCCCATCCACTCCGCGTCGCGCTTGGCCAGGTAGTCGTTGACCGTGATGACGTGCACGCCCTTGTCCGCGATGGCGTTGAGGTACGCGGGCAGCACGCAGGTCAGGGTCTTGCCCTCACCGGTCTTCATCTCCGCGATCTGCCCGAGGTGCAGCGCGGCACCACCCATGAGCTGCACGTCGAAGTGCCGCTGCCCCAGCACGCGGCGCGCGCCCTCGCGGACGACGGCGAAGGCCTCGGGCAGCAGGGCGTCCAGGGACTCGCCATCGGTGTGGCGGCGCTTGAACTCGTCGGTCTTGCCCCGCAGCTCGGCGTCGGACAGCGCGACGGTGTCATCTTCGAGCTCGTTGATGTGCGCTGCTATGGCGCGCAGACGCTTGAGCATCTTGCCCTCGCCGGCGCGGAGCAGTCGGGACAGGACCATCCGGTCGACCTCACTCGCTGATCGTGACGCGCCCGTCACGGACGCTTTACGGCCATCGTACTCACCAGCAACGGGGGACCCGGGTTGCCGCGTCGGGCCCCGAGCTGACGCGGAACGCAACTGTCCCCCGCGCACCACCGTACGCGGGGGACAAGCTGCTCGGCTGCGATCCGCTCAGGGTGCAGCCGTCGCGTTCACGCTGACTCGGCCAGACGGATGACCCCGTAGTCGAAGCCCTTCCGGCGGTACACGACGCTCGGTTTGCCGCTGTCGGCGTCCGAGAACAGGTAGAAGTCGTGGCCGACCAGCTCCATCTGGTACAACGCCTCGTCCACCGTCATCGGTTTCGCCGGGTGCTCCTTCTCGCGAACGATGCGGCCCGGTTCGTACTCCTGCGTTGCTGCGTACCCTCCGGCGGAGTACCCGTTGCCCGCCTCCATGCGCTGCTCCGGCACTTCTGCGGCCACCTCCGGCGTGTTCTCGCTGAGGAGCTCGGGCTCCGCTGCGCGCTCCTCCGGCTTGGTGCCGGCTTCCTCCGTGAGCACGGCTTCGGGGTTGTTCTCGGCGGCGTGTTCGGGGGTCTCCAGCAGGACGGTGCTTCCGTCCGGCGAGGGCGCCCCCGGTGTGCGTTCCGTGACCACTCGGCGATGTGCCATGGCGGACGTCGCTTCGGCGACCGAAGTGGGGTTGCGCTGGCCGTAGTGCACTTTCCTGCGGTCGTGCATCCGGCGGAGGCGGTTCTCCAGCTTGCCCGCGGCCGCGTCGAGCGCGGCGTAGAAGTTGCCCGCCGCCGCTTCGGCGCGGACCGGACCCCCCTTGCCCACGAGGGTGAGCTCGACCCGCTGGCAGTTCTTCGCCTGGCGCGGGTTGCGCTCGTGGAACAGCTCCACCTCGGTGCGAATCGCCTTGCGCGTGTACCTCTCGAGCCTGCTGAGCTTCTCCGCGACCTGCTCGCGGTAGTGCTCGGGGACCTCGACGTTGCGCCCCTTGACCACGATGTCCATTCACGACCTCCGTTCATCACTGGCACAGGAGACGTGTGCTCGGTCGGCGCCGGCGAGGACGGCGGGGAGGTTCGAGCGGAGCGAACTCCCCGGGAAGACCACTACGCGACCGGCGCCACGGACATGGGGTTGTCACTCCTTCCGCCGCCGGTGGTGTGTGATGGATGGCACGCTATCTCGGTTTATCGGTTTGTGACACCCCCCGAGTCGGGCGATGTCAAGCGACCACCGAGCGCGCTCGAGACCACTGCCCGCGGTAACCCGGTGGTGCGAACGGGGGCGGATCCGCGCGGACGCCGGCACCCGTCCCCGACGGCTGGGCGTTCCCCCGTTCCCCGGCCGCGGACTCCGGAGTTCCGGGCCACCGCACGGATCGCGCCCGTGCTTCTCCCGGCCAACGTCGCCCCGGTCAACCGGGTTCCGAGCGGACGAACGGACGCGTCCCATACCACACGATAGGCCTACTGCTGAGGTGAACGCTCGTCATCGCGGCCGACCACCCGGAGCACGCAGCGGCCGCCCGGGCCCAGCCGCACGGGGGTCCACCGCGGTCACGGACAGCACCAGCTCCGGAGCACACCTCACCCCGTCGAGCACCGCCGCTGATTCCGCGACCGTCGCTCCGGTCGTGATCACGTCGTCGACGAGCAGCACCCCGCCCGGCGGCGGACGTCGGGGCGGACGCGCCCGCAGCCGCCCCGACAGGTTCGCGGGGCGGTCGGCGTGCGCGAGCCGCGCGGCGTCCACCGCACCGGGGCCCAACCGCAAGCAGTCGAGCACCTCGGCGGCGCACCCGTCCGCCCGCAGCCGCCGCGCCAGCTCCCGCGCGACCCGGAGCATGTGCGCACCACCGCGGCGACGCGCCGCCCACCACCGGGACGGCGCGGGGACGATCCACCACGGCCCGGGTCCCGCGTGCGCGAAGCGCACGCCCGCGGCCAGCCGTTCTGCGAAGACACCGGCGAGCACCCGCCGGCCGCGTTCCTTGTAGGCGAGGACGGCCCGCCGCGCGGCACCGCGGTACACCCCGAGCGCGTACACGGGTGGCCGCTGCCCGAGCACGGGCAGCCGCACGCGGTGCGGCCGGGACAGCTCCCCCGCGCACGGGAGGCACCAGTGCGTCCCCTGCCGTCCGCACCCGGCGCAGTTCACGGGCAGGACGAGGTCGAGCAGCCGCGGCCGGGCGCGTGCGGAGCGCGCGGCACCGCGGCCCGCCGAGCCGCGGCCGGCGGAGTTCTCGTTCCCACGCATGCCGCCGAGGGTGCGGGTCCCGCCCTGCCCGACTCACCGGCGCACGTCGGGCAGGACACCCCGGCGCAGTCCTGCTGGAAGCGCTCAGCCCGGGTAGAACGGGATCGACGCACCGCCGATCGGTACCGGCATGAGCCCCCAGACGTCATCGGAGTCCTGCGACTCCCACAACCCGCTGCGGTCGGCCACGATCACGCGGCCGCCGGGCGCGACCGTCACCGCGTTCACCGGCTGCCCCAGGTTCGACGCGGTGTACGGAGTCCAGTACAGCCCGTCGACGGACACGTTGTAGACCGGGGAGCGGTTGCTGTCGGTCGTGGCCACGAGCCCGTCGTTGCTCCGCCACTCGACATCCCTGATGCGCGTTCCCCCCGGCGCGGGCAGGCGCGTGGGCCGCGACAGCGTCATCCGCCCGTCGACCTCGGCGACCGCGGCCACGACGAGCTCCCCGTCGCTGACGAGCGCGGCGCGCGCGCCGCCGGGCGAGAGCCGCAGGTCGCTGATCTTCGGGTCCTCCCCCAGCGCGCTCACGTCCACGCGCCCGAGGTCCCAGCCGGAGTCGGTGGCGACCGCGCGGACGACCCGGCGGCCGTCCACCGAGGTCCAGACCTCGCCGCTGCCCCGCCACTCCGGCTTGCTCATGAACGCACCGGCCACGTGCAGCTCGGGCAGCTGCGACCCGCCCTGCGCCGAGCCCTCGCCACCGGCGCGCAGCACCACACCACCGGGGCGGCGGGTCACCGCGGCGAGCCTGCTGCCGTCCGGCGACACACCCGCCCGCACCACGTCGTACTCCCCGTTGCCCGCGGGGCCGGCGACCGGTTTCGCCTGCTCGTCGAGGTGCACCAAGCTCTCGTCGACCACGGCCAGCCCCGGCTGGTTCACCGCGTCCGAACGCTCCTGCACGTACGAGCGCACATCGGCCGGGCGCAGCTCGGGGCGGTCCGGCAGCAGCGGCGTGCCCTCCTCCTTCAGCCGCACCCGGGCGCTGCTGACGCTCTGCAGCGAATAGACCACCTGGGCCGCGATCAGCCGGCGGGTCTCCGGCGGGACGCCCCCCAGGTCGCTGAAGTTGACCTCGAGCGCCCCGTCGGCGGACTCGCTGGCGTTCGTCTTCGGCCGCACCCCCTTGGGCAGGCCGGTGCGCAGCGCGGGGCGCATCGACTCCGACGGCCCCATCATGAGCAGGTCGATCACCCGGCGCGGCAACGTGCTGGCCGGCTGCGACGGCACGTACCGCACGTCCGGGACCACCCCGGTGCCCTCGGAGTCGAGGAAGTACACCGAGACCGAGCGGTAGGTGGCGCCGAACGAGTCGCGGGTGACGACCAGCTCCGGCGGCGGCGTGGCGATCCGCCACTGCCCGTCGTCCTGCCGCTCGACGCGCATCCGGGTGCGGAACTCCCCCTGCTCGGGGGTGAACGACCGGTCGGGTAACAACCGGCCGACCTTCTCCGCGCGCAGCCCGACGAGCTGCACCCCTTCCGGCAGCGGCCGCTCGTTCGGCACCGGGACGGTGTCCACCTGGTCGACGATGAGCATCCCCGCGCTCGGCGACCAGTCCGCGCGCGCCTGCGGAGCGAGGTGCAGCCGCGCGGCCTCGTGCTCGTTCTCCGGGGCGGCCGAGCCGACGAAGCTGCGCACCAGCTGCAGCGGGTCCGCGCCCTCGCGCGGCTTCTGCACGTGGCCGGAGGTGTTGCCCTCCTCCATCCACCGCACGCCGCGCGGCTCGGAGTGCTCCGGGATGGTGGCGCACCCGGACACCGCGAGCACCAGCGCCGCGGCCAGGGCGCGGAGCCCGGTCCGGGCTCCCGCCGCAGCGGAGCGCCGGGGCTGTGCGCGCCGGGTCATGACGACTCCCGTTCCTGCTCGGACAACCGGGCCGGCCCCTCGTCGCGGTACTCGGCCTCGAGCGCATCGGTTTCGGCGGACGTGTCTTCCTCCCGCGGGGCGTCGACGCCTGCGGCCAGCAGCGCATCCGGGGCGGCGATGCTGCGCCGGTCCGGCATGCCCAGCGGGCTCGCCTCGAACGCCTCCCCGGGGCGCAGCGGCAGGGTGAGCCGGAAGCACGAGCCGTGGCCCGGCTCCCCCCAGGCGTCGAGCGTCCCGCCGTGCAGCCGGGCGTCCTCGTGGCTGATCGACAGGCCGAGTCCGGTTCCCCCGGTGCGCCGGTTCCGCGCCGGGTCGGCTCGCCAGAACCGGGTGAAGACGAGCTCGGCCTCCCCCGGGCGCAGGCCCACGCCGTAGTCCCGCACCGTCACGGCGACGGCCTGCTCGTTGCCCGCCACCTCGATCTCGACCGGTTCGCCCTCGGCGTGGTCGACGGCGTTGGCGACGAGGTTGCGCAGGATGCGCTCCACCCGCCGGACGTCGGCGAGCACGTGCAGGTGTTCGCGCTGCTCGCCGCCGGCCTCGGGCACGACGAGGCGCAGCGGCACGCCGCTGGTCTCGGCGATGCCGCGGACGGAGTTCACGGCGCGGTCGGCGACCTCCCCCATGTCGAGCGGCTCCGAGGAGAGGTCGGCCACGCCCGCGTCCAGGCGGGAGATCTCCAGCAGGTCGGCCAGCAGCGCTTCGAACCGGTCGAGCTCGTCGGTGAGCAGTTCGGTCGACCGGGAGAGGCCGGGCGGGAGCTCCTCGCGCGAGGCGTAGAGCACGTCCGCTGCCATGCGCACGGTCGTCAGCGGGGTGCGCAGCTCGTGCGAGACGTCGGAGGTGAACCGGCGCTGCAGCTGGCCGAACTCCTCGAGCTGGGTGATCTGCTGCTTGAGGCTGTCGGCCATCTCGTTGAACGACTCGGCCAGGCGCGCCATGTCGTCCTCGCCGATCACGCGCATGCGCTTGTCCAGGTCGCCCTCGGCGAGCTCCTCGGCGTTCTGCGCCGCCTGCCGCACGGGGCGCACCACTTGGCGGGTGACGAGGCTGGTGATCGCCCCCAGCAGCACCAGCAGCACGGCGCCCGAGGCGAGCAGCGTGCTCTGCACGACGTTGGCCGTGGAGCGCTCCGCGGTCAGCGGGAAGAGGAGGTACACCTGCAGCGGGCGCGTCGCGGTGCCCACCGGGCTGCCCACGGCGAGCATGGTCACCGGTTCGCCCTCGTTGTGGACGGTGGTGATCTGGGTGGCCAGCTGGCCCCGCTCCACGTTGCGCCGCAGCCCCTCGGGAACGTTCTGCACGGGGCCGGCGGAGGGCTGCCGCCCGCGCTCGGCCAGCGCGTGCCCGTCCACCAGCACCGGGTCGAACGCGCCCGCGGCGGACTCGGTGGACCGCCCCGTGTTCGACGTGGTCAGCCGGTTGAGCGCGGCCTCGAGCTGCTCGTGCACGTTGTCCGAGTTCGGGTCGACGGCGGTGAGCTCGCGCTCCAGGACCGGCAGGCTGTACTCGGTCTGCGAGATCGCGGCCTCTTCCTTCGCGTCGAGCAGCCGCGTGGTGATCTGGGTCTGCAGCACCATGCCGAGCACGAGCACCACCACCAGCGACAGCGCGAGCGTGCTGACGACCACGCGGAGCTGCAGCGAGCGCCGCCACACCGCTTCGAAGCGGTGCCACCGCTCGCGGATCTCCTCCCGGACGCGGAGGACCCACTGCCGCGCCGTCCGCGGTCTACGCGCCCACACGCTCACGTGCTCCGCCTTCTGCTCACGCACGAGCACCGGTCGACTCGGCGACCTGCACCGGACCGGTCCGCCACGGCATCCCGCAGCCGGGCTCGTCCAGGATGCCGTGCGCGCCGCGCGGTCCCGCACCGCCCCGCCGGGCGGCACCGGGCACCGGCGCGCGGCGGACGCCGGTGCCCGGTGCTCACGGCGGTCCGGCCTTGTACCCGACGCCGCGCACGGTCAGCACGATCTCGGGCCGCTCGGGGTCGCGCTCGACCTTCGAGCGCAGCCGCTGGACGTGCACGTTGACCAGCCGCGTGTCGGCCGCGTGGCGGTACCCCCAGACCTGCTCCAGCAGCACCTCGCGGGTGAACACCTGCCGCGGTTTGCGGGCCAGGGCCACGAGCAGGTCGAACTCCAGCGGCGTCAGCGAGATCGCCGCGCCGTCGCGCGTGACCTCGTGGCCGGGCACGTCGATGGACACGTCGCCGATGGCCAGCACCTCGGAGGGCTCCGCGTCCGTGCGCCGCAGCCGCGCGCGCAGCCGGGCCACGAGCTCCTTCGGCTTGAACGGCTTGACGACGTAGTCGTCCGCGCCCGATTCCAGGCCGAGCACCACGTCCACGGTGTCGCTCTTGGCGGTGAGCATCACCACGGGAACGACGGACTCGGTGCGGATGGCCTTGCAGACGTCGATGCCGTTCATCCCGGGAAGCATCAGGTCGAGCAGCACGAGGTCGGGCTTGAGCTCCCGGAGCGCCGGCATCACCTTGGTGCCGTCGCTGACGACGGCCGTGTCGAACCCCTCGCCGCGCAACGCGATCGTCAGCATCTCTGCCAGGGCCGGATCATCGTCCACCACGAGCACGCGCGCCTTCATGTCGTTCATGGTCGCACTCGTCACTCCCCTCCCGTTGCAATCCCCGCACATCGTTCCGCCGGGTCTTCGCTGGTCGCTCGCCCCCGCGCCGGGCCGGGACCGGCGGTACCGCCGTTCGGAGCAAGCCACGCGTGACCCGCATCCCGCACCCGGAGGCGCCACTGTGGACGACACGCGGGCGAGAATGGTCGCGTACCGCACCTCCGCGAACGGATCGTATGCGTACCGGTGCGGCCGTCGTCCACGGCATGGAGGGGAAGTGCCCGAACACCGCTACACCGCCACCGTCACGTGGACGGGCAACGCCGGCGGCGGCACCGCGAACTACCGCGAGTACGGCCGCGAGCACCTGGTGGAGGTGGTCGGCAAGCCGGCGCTGCGCGCCTCGGCCGATCCGTCGTTCCTGGGGGACGCGGAGCTGCTGAACCCGGAGGAGATGCTGCTCGCCGCGCTGTCGCAGTGCCACATGCTCTGGTACCTGGGGCTGTGCGCGCACAGCGGCGTCGTGGTCACCGCCTACCGGGACGCGGCGTCCGGGACGATGGTCGAGGAGCGGGACGGCTCCGGGCGGTTCCGGGAGGTGCTCCTGCGGCCGCAGGTGCAGGTGTCCGAACAGGACGTGCTCGCCACCGCGGAGGAGCTGCACGCCCAGGCGCACCGGAAGTGCTTCATCGCGAACTCGGTGAACTTCCCGGTGCGGCACGAACCGCGGATCACCGTGGCGGGCTGAGCGCTCCTCAGCCCTCGCCGAGGCAGTTCCGGGCCAGCGCGGCGAAATCGACCTCGGCGACGCCGTCCACGACGGTCCAGGGCGACCACCAGGAGCTCTCTGCGAGCTGCGCGTACACGGCGGAGCAGCGCCGCTGCAGCGCGTCGTCCGACTCGAACGCGTCCCGCTGCCTGTCCACTTCGGTCAGCTCGCGGTGCTCGGCGCGCTGCGCCGCCACGTCCACGGGAACCCGCAGCAGCAGCTGGTGGTCGGGGGCCGGCAGGGCGAAGCGCCGCACCTCGAGATCCTCCACCCAGTGGACGAAGTCGCCGCGGGCGTCCTCGCGCAGCCGCGCGGCTCCGTAGGCCGCGTTCGACGCGACGTAGCGGTCGAGCAGCAGCACGTCGTGCGCGTCGAGCCGGGAGCGCAGCTCCTCGACGGCGGCGCGGCGGTCCAGCGCGTTGAGCACCGCAACGCCGTGCACCGACGCGGCGAGATCGCCGTGCGCCCCCCGCAGGGCCTCGCCGACGAGCGCGGCGTGCACGTCGGCCTCGTAGCGGGGGAAGGCCAAGCGGCTCACGGAGCACCCGCGGCGCCGCAGCTCCGCGTCCAGCCCCTCGGCCAGGGTGCGCTTGCCGGCGCCGTCGACGCCCTCGATCACGATGAGACGACCCACGCGCCCGAGACTAGTAGCACCGGGTCCGAGCGGTGCGCGCGGACTTCAATACCGGTAGTGGTCGGGCTTGTAGGGCCCCTCCACCTCCACGTCGATGTACTCGGCCTGCTCCTTGCTCAGCCGGGTCAGCTCGCCGCCGAGGGCCTGCACGTGGATCCGCGCGACCTTCTCGTCCAGCGACTTCGGCAGCCGGTGGACCTCGCGGTCGTACTCGCGCCAGTTGGTGAACAGCTCGACCTGGGCGATGGTCTGGTTGGCGAAGGAGTTCGACATCACGAAGCTGGGGTGCCCCGTCGCGTTGCCCAGGTTGAGCAGCCGCCCCTCGGAGAGCACCAGCACCGAGTGGCCGTCGTCGAAGACCCACTCGTCGACCTGCGGCTTGATCCGCACCTTCCGCACGTCGGAGGCGCTGGCCAGACCGGCCACGTCGATCTCGTCGTCGAAGTGGCCGATGTTGCCGACGATCGCCTGGTGCTTGAGCCGGCGCAGGTGGTCGGCGGTGATGACGCCGGTGTTGCCGGTGGCGGTGATGAGGACGTCCGCCTCGTGCAGCACGGTCTCCAGGCGGGCGACCTGGAGGCCTTCGAGCTGGGCCTGCAGCGCGTTGATCGGGTCGATCTCGGTGACGACCACGCGCGCGCCCTGCCCGCGCAGCGCCTCCACCGCTCCCTTGCCGACGTCGCCGTAGCCGCAGACCACGGCGGTCTTGCCGCCCAGGAGCACGTCGGTGGCCCGGTTGAGGCCGTCGACGAGGGAGTGGCGGATGCCGTACTTGTTGTCGAACTTCGACTTGGTCACCGAGTCGTTCACGTTGATGGCCGGGAACAGCAGCTCGCCCTGGGCGGCGAGCCGGTAGAGCCGGTTCACCCCGGTCGTCGTCTCCTCGGTGACGCCGCGGACCTCCCCCGCGAGGCGGGTCCACCGGTCGGTGTCGGCCGCCAGCGAGGCGCGCAGCCGCTCCAGCACGACCTTGTACTCCTCGGGGTCGTTCTCGTCCGCGGTGGGGATCGCCCCGGCCCGCTCGTAGCGCACGCCCTGGTGTACCAGCGCCGTCGCGTCGCCGCCGTCGTCGAGGATCATGTTCGGCCCGCCGCCGGGCCAGCTCAACGCGGTGTCGAGGCACCACCAGTACTCCTCGGGCGTTTCGCCCTCCCAGGCGAAGACGGGCGCACCGCGGGGCTCGTCCGGAGTGCCGTACCTGCCGACGACGACCGCTGCCGCCGCCGCGTCGTCGGTGGAGAAGATGTTGCACGAGGCCCAGCGCACCTCGGCCCCCAGCGCGACCAGCGTTTCGATGAGCACCGCGGTCTGCACCGTCATGTGCAGCGATCCGGTGATCCGCGCCCCGCGCAGCGGGTGGACCTCGGCGTACTCCCGGCGCAGCGCGCGCAGCCCCGGCATCTCGTGCTCGGCCAGCCGGATCTGCTCGCGCCCCCGCGGCGCGAGCGAGAGGTCCGCGACCGCGAATTCGACCCCGTTCTCCGTGCGGTGCTCGTTCGGCCCCGCGCTGGTGTCGTCCGAGGTCGCGCTGGTCTTCTCCGAAGTCATCGCACCGCCGCTCTCCCCCCGCGGTCCACGCACATCACCCCGATGCTACCCCGGGTGGCCAGCCTGTTCCGGTGCGCGAGCGCGGCGTTCCCGGCGCGGGCGGACACGAGCGGCCGGAAATGCGGGACACGCGCCCCGGACGACGATCACAATCGATGCGCGGCGGTCGCCGGTTCTCCGCACGCGGGTGCAGAATCACTGCGGACGTGATCACGCACCCACCGTGCCCGTCACTGCGCTCCGGCGGCGCCGCGGTTGAGCGCCGCCGCTGCGCAGCGGTGGTGCCGGACGAGAGCGCCCACGAACCAGCAGTCCCCGGACACGCGGGAGGATTCCAGTGCACGCACCCGAGCAGGACACCCGCGTGGTGGAGCTGCGGGTACACGGCGTGCTCGGCGCCACCGGCCCGAAGCTGACCGATTCGGTCGACGCGGTCGATGTCGCGGGCGACGGCGTGGGCCGTGTCGTCCGCCCGGCCGACCGGCTGCGCCGGCCCGTGCCCGGTCCCGCGCTGCGCGACGGCAACCGCACCGTGCCGCGGGTCCTCGAGGGCTACGTCTGGGGCGGCATGACCTCCGGGGGCCTCGGCAAGGCCACCTGGGCGCTGCTCTTCCCGTTCGCGCTGGCGAACCTGGCGCACTGGATGCTGCCGCCGGTCCGCCCGGAGAGCCGCGCCGGCCGCGTCGCCGGGCACTGCGCCCGGGCCCTCGTGCGCGTGGCGGCGCTCGCGCTGACGATGCTGTTCGTCGCCCAGCTGACCGTGGTCACCGCGGACCTGTTCGCCGCGCAGTGCCTGCGGCCGGGATCGGGGTGCCTGGCCGCGGTCCCGCCCGCAGCACGCGAGTTCGACCTGCTGCGGCTCTGGCTGGGACTGGCTCCGGTCGGCCTGGTGATCCTGCTCATGCAGCGCCTGGCCGGCAAGAACTGGACGATCACGACGGGCAGCTCCGCCGGCGCGCGGCACGGCGCGCCGCGCCCGTCCGCCCGCGCGCCGGTGCTGCCCGGAGGCAACGTGGTCGCCGATCCGGAGGCCCCCGCGCTGCGGGCCCTGCACATCAGCGCCGCGCTGTCCGCGGTGGCCCTGCTGCTGCTGGGCGGCCCGTTCGAGGTGCGGAGCGACCCGCGGTGGATCGCGAGCGCCGCGGTGCTGGTGTGCTGCGTGCTCGGGGCCGCGGCGCTGGACGACCCGGAGGACATGTGGTCCGCGAGCCCGCGCCGCCGCGTGCTCCTCGGACGCGTCCCGCGGCGTGCGCTGCAAGCGCTGGCCGCGGCGCTGGTGCTGGCCGCGGCCGTGGCTCCGGCCGGCACGAGCGGACCGCTGCCCGGGTCCGGTCCGACGATCGACGCGCTCACGGCGCTGCTCGGCGCCACGTGCCTGGCCGCGGCGCTGGTGCTGGTCCCGGCGGCACGGCTGGCCGCACCGCTGTGGAAGCCGCTGCCGCGGCGGATGCGGCCGTGGGCCGGCGGGTGGTTCGCCGCCCCCGTGCTGTTCCTCGCCGCGATGCTGGGCACCGGTTTCGGGGCCGGGCTCGCCCTGAGCCTGCGGCACGTCCTCGGCTCGGAGGGGCTCGTGCTGCCCCGCCCGTACCAGGACGTGACCACGTTGTGGGGCACTGCTGCGGTGCTGCTGGGCGTGGCCGCGCTGGTCGGGGTCCCGTGGCTGCTGCTGCGGCGTTGGCGGTCCGTGCTCTCCGGCGACTCGGTGCCGCCCGAGGTGGGGCTGCTGCACGCGGGCCGCTACCGCGACCGCCAGGAGGCCGCGTCCGCGTGGCTGTGGGCGCGGGTGCAGCGGCGCCACGGGTACGCGCTGTTCCTCGCGCTCGCCGGGGTGCTGCTGGTCGCCGCGGCCGCAACGGCGGCGCTGCGGCTGGCCGGGCTCCCGAACGCGGCCTGGGCGGGCTGGCTCGCGGGACTCGGCGTGGTGACCCTCGCCGGGCTGGCCGCCGGGCTGCTGCGCATGGTCTTCGTCGCCGCCACCGAGCGGCACGCCGCGCGCTACTTGGGCGTGCTGTGCGACCTCACGCTGTTCTGGCCGCGGGAGTCGCACCCGGTGGTGCCGCCGTGCTACTCGCTGAAGGTGATCCCCGAGCTGGTCGCCCGCGCCCAGGAGCACCTGTCCGACCCGAACACGCGCGTCGTGCTCGTCGGGCACAGCCAGGGCAGCCTGCTCGTCGCCGTGGCGACCTCGCGGCTGCTGGCGAACCTGCCCCCGGCCGACCGCGACCGCGTCGGCCTGGTCACCGCGGGTTCGCAGCTGCAGTGGGCCTATCCGCGGGCGTTCCCGGCGGCGGTCTCGCACGACGCCCTCGGCGAATTGGCCGGCTCGCTCGGCGGGCGCTGGCGCGCGCTGTGCCGCGGCACCGACCCGATGGGCGGCGCGGTGACCACGTGGGGCAGGCACGTCTACGCCGGCACGCTGCTCGGCGTGGGGCACCGCCCGGACGGCACCTCCGGGCCCCTGCCGCCGGCCGCGCGCGGACCGACCGGAGCGCTCGTGCTGGGCGGGGACCACTGGCTGCCCGACCCGCAGCGCGGTCCCGTCTCGCACCGGCGCTGGGTGCCGGGCGTGCTGCGGCACACCGACTACGCGGGCGATCCGGAGTGGGACCGCGCGGTGGCCATGGCGGCCGGGTTGGAACCGGGCGACGCCGAGGCCGGGCCGGCGTTCCACGAGTCGGTGCTCGGCGCCACCGGTCCCGGACCGCGGGGTGACACCGGGCGCGGCCCGCAGCGGCGCTCCGCGGTGACCGTCCGCGGTGGTGACGGAGCGGCGCAGGAGGGCCCTGCCCCCGCCCAGCCCGCCGAGGAACCGGCCGAGGCAGCGCCCGGGCAGGACGCCGCTGCTGCGGTGGATGCCGCACCCGCTCCGGAGACCGCGCGGGCCGGCACCGGCGGTGCGGTCGACGCGGTGCCGCAGCGCGAGCGCGCCGCGGAGGAGGTCGGTGCGCAGCGACCGGCCGAGCGACCGGTGCAGGAGCTCGCCGCGCCGGAGGAACCGGCCGCCGAGGACGCCTCCGCGCGGCCGGGGACGACGGCAGCCGAGGGACCGCTCCCCCTGCCCGAGGTGTCCGAGCCCGCCGGGCGCACCGCGCCGTGGGAGCGCGCGCAGGGCCTGCACCCGCTGGAGTAGCACCCCGCTGGAGCAGAGCACGGCAGCGCCGGTACGGGCGCGGCGGCGGGAGCCCCGCAGAGGTGCGACGGCGCGCCACGCGGGCGGCGCCCGCGGCGCCGGAGCCCGCGGAGGGCGTCGCCGCGATCGCGGCGATCTCCGGGAATCCGTTCGGGGGACGGGCTCCCCCGCGGGAACCCCGGAAACGACGACGGCGCCACCGCCGAAGCGGTGGCGCCGTCCGCACGTGCCGGCCGCGAGCCAGTTCCCGCCGCCCAGTTCCCGCGGCCCGGCCGCAGCAGCTCAGCCGCTGCGGCCCAGTCGCCGGGGCCCAGTCGCCGGGGCCCAGTCGCCGGGGCCCAGTCGCCGGGGCCCAGTCGCCGGGGCTCAGTCGCCGCTGGCCGAACCGCCCCCGTCGGAGCTCGTTTCGCGGAGCTCGCCGCGGCCGAGGCGCGAGTTGCGGTACCCGTACAGGAAGTAGATGACGATGCCGGCCGCCATCCACACCAGGAACCGGACCCAGGTCAGCGCGGTCAGGTTCAGCATCAGCCACAGGCAGGCGATGATCGCCAGGATCGGCACGAACGGCACCCCGGGCGCGCGGAAGCCGCGCGGCAGGTCCGGACGCTTGTAGCGCAGCATGATCACGCCGGCGGAGACGAGCACGAACGCGAACAGCGTGCCGACGTTGACCATCTCCTCGAGCCGTTCGGCCGGGAAGAAGCCCGCCGCGAGCATGACGACGACGCCGACGAGCACCGTGGCCCGCACCGGCGTGCCGGTGCGCTCGCTGGTCCTGGCCAGCTTGCGGCTGACCAGCCCGTCGCGGGACATCGCGAACAGCACGCGCACCTGCCCCAGCAGCAGCACCATGACCACGGTGATCAGACCGATGAGCGCGCCGAGCGTGATGATCGAGGCCGCCCAGGTCACCCCGTTGATCTGGAACGCGGTGGCCAGTGTGGACTGCTCACCGTCCTGGGTGGCCAGGTCCGTGTACGGGACCATGCCGGTGAGCACCAGCGAGACCGCGACGTAGAGCACGGTGACGATCAGCAGCGTGCCGAGGATGCCGCGCGGCGCGTCGCGCTGCGGTTTCTTCGTCTCCTCGGCGGTGGTGGCGACCACGTCGAACCCGATGAACGCGAAGAACAGCAGCGAAGCGCCCGCCAGCAGGCCGAAGACGCCGTAGGTGCTCGTCTCGCCACCGGCGAGCAGCGAGAACAGCGACTGCTCGAGCGCCGGCCCCGATTCGGTCTCCGACTGGGCCGGCGGGATGAACGGGGTGTAGTTGGCCGCGTTGATGAAGGCGATGCCGGCGATGATCACCAGCAGCACCACGCCGACCTTGATCGAGGTGATCACGAGGCTGACCCGCGCGGACAGCTTCGTCCCCACCGCCAGCAGCAGGGTCAGCACGCCGGCCAGCAGCACCGCGGCCCAGTCGAACTGCACCGGGCCCAGGTCGATCGCGTTGGGCACCTCCAGCCCGATGAGGCCGAAGGCCTCGGCGACGTAGCTCGACCACCCCTTGCTCACCGCCGCGGAGGCGACGGCGAACTCGAGCACCAGGTCCCACCCGATGATCCACGCGACGAACTCGCCGAACGTCGCGTACGAGTAGGTGTAGGCGCTCCCGGCTACCGGCACGGTGGAAGCGAACTCGGCGTAGCACAAGCCCGCCAGTCCGCACGCGATCGCCGCGATGACGAACGCCAGTGATACGGCAGGGCCGGAGACGTCGCCCGCTGTGCGCGCGGTCACGGTGAAGATGCCCGCACCGATGACGACGGAGACACCGAAGACGATCAGGTCCCAGGTGCCGAGATTCTTGCGTAGTTTCGTATCCGGTTCGTCGGTCTCCAAGATCGATTGTTCAACCGACTTGGTGCGCCACAGGCCCGTGCCTGGCACTGCCGCCTCCCTTTGTCGTCCCAAGTGGTCAGATGGGAACCTTATCCCCCGAACGACGTGGGAGAAATGCGGGCGGTCGGTTCCCCCGCGTGTTTCGTTAGCTACTTGTGATCGCGTTCGCCGGCGCGCGCCGCGGCGCCGGCGGAAGCTCCAGCGGGGGTGCGCACCCGGGTGCGGCGGGTGCTCCGCTTCCCGCATCGTGGGCCTCCGTTCGGAGCAGCGCCCCGGTGGGGGCGCGGACGTCCGGCGGTGTGCCCGGCAGCAGTGCACCCGGCGGGGTGTTTCACCGCATCGGCGCGACTCCGGCCGCCGCGCGGAACACCTGCGCCTGCCCGTCCGCGTCCAGCTCCGCCGGGAGGACCTCCACCGGGGGGTCACCGGCCGGCAGCCACACCGACCGCCCGCGCGGGAGGTCGACCCGGTGGCCGCCGCGCGCGCCCGCCCGCCGCAGGCGCACACCGCCCCTGGTGCACAGCAGGATCTGCGGGCTCGCCGCGCCCAGTTCGACAGCGCTCGACTCGGCCTCCGTCCAGTCCAGGCGGCACAGCTCGAACTCGTCCGTCCCCACCGGGTAGACCATGCGGTTCGCGTCCAGCGACTCCCCCTTGAGCACCCGCATGTCGCCGCAGCCGAAGTCCAGCACCCGCAGCAGTTCCGGGACGTCCACGTGCTTCGGCGTCAGCCCGCACCGCAGGATGTTGTCCGAGTTCGCCAGGATCTCCACCGCGGTGCCCCGCAGGTAGGCGTGCAGGTTGCCCGCGGGCAGGAAGATCGCCTCGCCCGGCTGCAGCACCAGCCGGTTCAGCAGCAGGCTCGCCAGCACGCCCGCGTCGTTCGGGTAGGCCTCGCCGAGTTCGAGCACGGTGCGGCACTCCGCGGCGAACTCGCCGTGCTGGCGCACGTGCGCCACGCAGGCGTCCAGCAGCTGCGGCAGCACCTGCCGCAGGAAGTGCTCGGGCAGCGTGATCCACGTGGTGAACAGCGCCCGCAGCCCGGCCGGTCCGGGCTGGGCGGCCAGCAGGTCCCGGTGCGGGCGCAGGTCGGGCACGTCCAGCGCGTCGAGCAGCCGCACCGTCCGCTGCGCGTCCCGGAAACCCGCCAGCGCGTGGAACTCGGTCAGCGCGCACACCAGTTCCGGTTTGGCCGTGGGATCCGGGTAGTTCCGGTTCGGCGCGTTGCGCGGGATCCCCGCCGCCTCCTCCCGCGCGAACCCCGCGGCCGCCTGCTCCGCGGAGGGGTGCGCCTGCAGGCTCAGCGGCTCGTCGGCGGCCAGCACCTTGAACAGGAACGGCAGCCGCTCGCCCCACCGGCGCACGCACTGCTCGCCCAGGTGGTGATCGGGGTCGTCCTGCAGCAGCGACAGCAGCGAGACCTCGGACCCGTCGGCGCGCACCACGCGGGACGGGTCCTGCGGGTGCGCGCCCATCCACAGCTCCGCTTCGGGGTGCGGCGCGGGCGCCGGGCGGCCGAGCAGTTCCGCGATCGCGGTACGCGAGCCCCAGGCATACGGGCGCACCGCGTTCCGCAATAACTCCACAGTGGTTCTCGCTTCCTCGTCCTCTCCTGCTGGCGGTCGCGCGCCGCGCCCGACCTGGCCATCGCATCATGCACCGCCCGCGGTCCCGGGCTCGCCCCGGAGGCGCCCGCTACGAGGCGGCCACCGTGCTCCAGCTCGGGCCGTCCAGCGTTCCCGCGGCCAACCCCAGGTAGACCGCGGTGAAGTCGAGCTGCACCGCCAGCACCGCAGCCCGCAGCACCGGATCGGCCGCGACGGACTCGTCCGGGGTCACCAGGTCGGCCCCCGGCAGGTCCCGCGTGGCGCCCAGCTCCGCGTGCACACCGCGCTCATCGGGGCGGGCGCTGACGAGGAACACCCGCAGCGGGTACTCCTCGTCCTCCTCCGGATCGGCGAACAGCGCGGTCGCCGATCCGGCCTCACCGGCCATGCGGTGCAGCGTGCGCTGCGCCACCGCCTCGGAGTAGTCCGCCACCGCGCACGGCACGCCGACGTGGCAGCCGAGCACGAACGCGCCGTGCCGGGCGACGGCCGTGCTCACCGGATCGACGCCCCACAGCACCGGGGTCCGGTCGGCCAGCCGCAGCGCCAGCGTCTTGGCGGGGTTGACCACGGACTCCTTGGCCGGGTGGGACTGCTCGGCCATGCTGTCGAGCTCCGCGGCCAGGGCCTCCACGTCGACGGTGAGCAGCCCCAGCTCGGCGAAGACCACCAGCCCGACGGCGAACACGTGGGCGAACGACAGCTCCTCCGGCACGGGGAACGTCGGCGGCACGAGCAGCGCCCGACCCGCACCGGAGGCCGCGACGGGGCCTTCCTCCTCGGCGACCACGACGACCCGCGCACCCCGGCGGGAGGCGGTGTCCACGGCCTCGGCGAGATCCGCGTCGCCCTGGTCGGCCGCGTGCACGAACACCGCGTCGAGCGCGCCGACCCAGGCGGGCAGCGCTTCGGCGACCACGATCGGCACGGACGCCCGCCCGGCCAGCGCGGCCAGCACCTCGCACACCCGCATGCCCAGGCCCGGGCGGGCCAGCAGCACGACGGCCCGGGGGCGTTCCCCGCCGAAGTCCGGCACGCCCGCGCTCGCCGCGCGTTCGGCGGCGGAGCGCACCTGCGCCCCGGCGAGCGCCGCAGTCCGCAGCAGCTCCCGCCGGTCCACGTCGAGCAGCCGCGTCGGGTCCTCGAAGAGCGTGTCGTCCAGCACGGCGGTCACCCCTGCTCCCCGCCGCTTCCGGCCGCTGCGGGCGGGAGCTGCGCCTCGTCCCACAGCAGCACGGGGATGCCGTCCCGGACCGGGAACACCGCGCCGCAGGTGGTGCAGGTCAGCGCATCGGCCTCACCCCCGGGCCCAGCCCCGGTGCGCAGCGGGCCGCGGTCACCCGGGCAGGCCAGGATCTCCAGCAGTTGCGGATCCAGTTCAACGGCCACGTTTCCTCCCAACCTCGCCGGAGCACCCCGGATCGCGGGCGCGCGTCACGCGCGGACCATCGCGAGGACCTCGTCCCGGAGCGCGGCCATGCTCCCGGTGTCGCCGGCTTCCACGTTCAACCGCAGCAGCGGCTCGGTGTTGGACGGGCGCAGGTTGAACCACGCACCGCCCGGCAACTCCACGGTAAGTCCGTCGAGCTCGTCCGTCCGAGCGCCGGGGCGACCGCCGAACTCCTCGGCCACGGCACGCATGCGCTCGTGCTGGTCGGTCACGGTGGAGTTGATCTCCCCGGAGGCGGCGTAGCGGGCGTAGTCGGCCATCAGCCGCGACAGCGGCTCCGGCTGCTCGCCCAGCGCGGCCAGCACGTGCAGCGCGGCGAGCATCCCGGAGTCGGCGCGCCAGAAGTCCCGGAAGTAGTAGTGCGCCGAGTGCTCCCCGCCGAAGATCGCCCCGGTCTCGGCCATGGTCTGCTTGATGAACGAGTGCCCCACCCGCGAGCGCACGGGCTTCCCGCCGTTCTCGGCGATGATCTCGGGCACCGCCCGCGAGGTGATCAAGTTGTGGATGACGGTGGCGCCGGGTTCCTTGGCCAGCTCCCGCGCGGCGACGAGCGCGGTGATCGCGCTCGGCGACACGGGCTCGGCGCGCTCGTCGACGACGTAGCAGCGGTCGGCGTCCCCGTCGAAGGCCAGCCCCGCGTCGGCGCCGACCTCGCGCACCCGCCGCTGCAGGTCCACCAGGTTCTCCGGCTCGAGGGGGTTGGCCACGTGGTTCGGGAACGTGCCGTCGAGCTCGAAGTACAGCGGCTC
Organism: Salinifilum aidingensis; assembly: GCF_054782015.1. Lineage (NCBI taxonomy): Bacteria > Bacillati > Actinomycetota > Actinomycetes > Pseudonocardiales > Pseudonocardiaceae > Salinifilum > Salinifilum aidingensis. The sequence goes on from NZ_BAAGTH010000015.1 coordinate 22,848, forward strand.
GATCTCGATCGGCAGCCCCTCGAACACCGGGGGCACGGTGCGCCCGCCCATGCCGTTGCCCGCGTCGACGACGATCCGCAGCGGACGGCTGCCGCTGAGGTCCACGCGCTCGCGCAGGAACGCGGCGTAGTCGGCGACCATGTCGCGCTCGGTGACCGAACCGCGCTGGCCGAGGAACTCCGGCACGCCCCGCCCGACGAGCTCCTGGATCTCCGAGAGCCCGCTGTCCTGCCCCACGGGGGCGGCACCGGAGCGGCAGAGCTTGATGCCGTTGTACTGCGCCGGGTTGTGGCTGGCGGTGAACATCGCCCCCGGCAGGTCCAGCTGCCCGGAGGCGAAGTAGAGCATGTCGGTGCTGGCCAGGCCGATGTTGATCACGTCGAGGCCCTGCGCGGTCACCCCGTCGGCGAACGCGGACACCAACCGCGGCGAGGACTCGCGCATGTCGTGCCCGACGACCACCGCCGAACCTCCGACGACTCGCGTGAACGCGGCGCCGATCTCGGCCGCCACGCCGGTGTCCAGCTGTTCATCCACGACACCGCGGATATCGTAGGCCTTGACGATCTCCGACAGGTCCCGCACGCTTCACCCTCCCGCGTTGTTCACCACGACCAGGGCAAAGCCTACCGGCGCGTTCGGCACCTGTGGTCCGCGCCGGACGGCACGAGCCGTTCGTCACTCGGATCGGTCCGTCGCGGCTCCGCGCACAGCAACCGCTGCTCCCCCGCTCGGACGAACTCCCGGCCGAGGGGCCTCGACGCGCACGGGCAGCATCACTGGCCCTCTTCGGCGGGGTCGGGCACCGCACGCAGGTGCCCCCGCCGATTTCCCCGGGAAGCGACCCGCGTGTCCGCCTCGGCCGCCGCCACCTCCGCATCCGCCGACCCCGACTCCCGCACGGCCTCGGCCAACGCGGTCAAGTCGTCGTCCGTGGGTTCCACCGCAGCGAACTCACCCTCATGCCGCACTACCTCCCAGCCCTTCGGCACGGTCAGCCGCGTCGCGTGCTCCTCGCACAGGTCGTAGCTGTGCGGCTCGGCGTAGGTGGCGAGCGGACCGACCACCGCGGTGGAATCGGCGTAGGCATAGGTGAGCGTGGCTACGGCCGGGTTCGCACACCCGGCTCGCGAACACCGCCTCACGCTCCGCACGACACGCACGATAGCGCCCTTCGTCCAGTCCCCGCCGGAGGCCACGCGCAAAACGCCCGCACCGGTGCCGCTCGGCCCGCTGCCCTCCGGATGGGTCACTCCCCGACAGCGGGTGGAGGCGTACCCTCGTCCCGTGGTGACAGCACGTGGATCTCGACGTCGCCGGCTGGCCCGCCGCGACAGGAGGGGGCGGGGACTGCGCGGGCCGCTGTACCCCTCCTCCGTCCCCATCGCGCGCAGCCGTTCGCAGATCTTCGACGCGCTCGTGCTGGAAGCGCTCGAGCCGATCGAGAAGCGCTGGCACGCGGAGCTCACCGAGCTCGACGTGGCCGTCGACGAGGTCCCGGAGCTGACCACCACCGCGCCGGACAAGCTCGTGTGGGACGACGACGTGGTGGTCGACTCCAACGTGCCGCTGGCGCGGTTGGTGCCCGCCGGTGTGGACAGGCGTGGCCTGCCGACCCGGGCGCGGATCGTGCTCTACCGCCGCCCGCTGGAGACGCGGGCGCGCGACGGCACCGACATGGCCGACCTGCTGCACGACGTGCTCGTGGAGCAGATCGCGCACTACCTGGGGCTCGACCCGGACGTGATCGAAGGCCGCTGAGGCCCCCTGCGGGAGCGCCGTTCCGGCAACGCCCCCGCCGCGGTGAACGCGATCGCCGCGGCCTGCGCCACGAGCAGCGCCACCCGGGGGCCGTGCGCGAAGCCGAGCTCCACCCGGGCGGCGTGCTCCGGCAGCGGCACCGCGAGCTGTCCGCCCCACGCCCCGGCGAGCCCGACGGGTTCACCGTCCACACGCGCCCACCAGCCCGGTTCGTCCGCCGCGGCGAAGACCAGCTGCCGCCCGGCGCCGCCGTCCGAGACGCGCAGGGTGACGCCCGGGGCGAGCGCGGTGTCCAGCTCGGCGGGCACCTCGCGCGGACGGGCTCGGGGGGCGAGCCGGTCGGTCAGCCGCGACTGCCGGGACAGATCGGGGCCGAGCAGCCGCACCGGGCTCACCTCCCCCTCCAGCCCCAGCGCGCTCCGCCCGTCCGGCAGCTTCCCGCGGGCGCTGACGAGATCGCCGGCGTGGCGCAGCAGCGGTGCGGGATCGCGCACGGCGAGGTGGCCCACCCCGTGCGTGCGGGCGGTGGCCACCGCTTCCCGCAGCTCCTGCGGCCGCGCCCGCTCCACCCGGCGCTCCACCCGCTCGACCCACTCCGAGGTCGAGGGAACCGGTGCCGTGCCGTCCACGCCGTACCGCGCGGGCACCTCCCGCACCAGGCGCGGGCCGCCGCCGGCGTCGAGCAGCAGCACCGATCCCGGCCCGGCCAGTTCGGACGCGAGCCCGCGGTCGAGCGGTTCCACGGCGCGCAACGGCCCCGCGGAGGCGGCGACCGCCCCGGCAGCGCCGAGGAGGAGCACCCCCGCCGCCCCCGCGGCCCGCCGCAGCCCCACCCGGCGCAGCGCGCTCCGCGGGCCGGGGAAGCCGCGCAGCCCGCTCCGCACGCCGGACCGCGCCGGCTCGCAGGACCCCGGCTCGCGGACCTCCGCATCGGTCCACGCGCGCAGCAGCGCCCAGCAGCTGCCCGCGGCCACGAGCACGAGCGGCCCCCCGGTCCAGCCGGGGGAGCTCTGCGCAGAGCCGACCAGCGGGGCGGACACCGCGCCGACCACGGCGGCCAGCACCCAGCCGCACCCGAGCAGGAGGATCGGCGGCAGCAGACCGCGGCCGGCCCGCTCGTGCGACTCGCGCCGCCCGAGCGGCCCTGACCGGCCGAGCAGCCCTGACCGGCCGAGCACCGCGGCGAGGGCGGCCAGCGGCAGCAGCACGCCGAACCACGTCATCACCGAACCGTCCGGGCTCGTCAGCAGCAGCCAGCCCCCCGGTTCCGGCTCCCGCACCCGCGTGCCGAGCCCGTGCAGCAGCACCCCCGGGTTCCGCGGCAGGCTCACCAACCACGGCAGCAAGCAGGCCAGCGAGAGCACCACCACCGCGACCAGCCCGGCCGCGCGTTCCCGCGGCGCCGCGGGAACGTCCGCTGCGGACTCGTGCGCGCCGTCCGGCCCGGCCCCGGCGCGCCCGCCCGCGGGCACGAGGACGAAGGCGAGCACCGCCAGGGCCAGCAGCACGAGCAGCAGCAGCGGTGCGAACGCACCGAGGGCGGCCGCCGCCAGGGCGGTCCGGCACGCCGCGGTCAGCCACGAGCGCTGCGGGCGCACCGCGCCGAGCACGGTGGCGAGCCCGGCGAGCACCGGCGGGACGAGCACGTGGGCCACGACCACGTCCAGCCGCCCCTGCCCGGCCGACACCGCGGCCGCCGGGAACACGGCGTAGGCGCCGGCGAGCACGGCCCGCCGCCGGCCGTCCGCGGTGATCGCCCGCGCGGCGAGGTAGGCCGACAGGCCGGCCAGCGGCATCCCGAGCAGCAGCAGCCCCGCCGCGACGGTGGCCGGCCCCGCCAGCACCGTGCCGAGCAGTGCGAGCACGAGCAGCGAGACCGGGGCCGGGGCGGCGGTTCCGCCCCACCACGCGTGCCAGGAGGCCAGGTAGTCCCGCCAGGTCGTCGACCAGTCCGCCACCGGGGACAGGCGTCCACCGTGCAGCGCCGGATCCCACCGCGGTTCGGCCGCGAGCACGCCGTGCGCGAGCACGGCGAGCGCGACGAGGACGGTGGTGAGCACCACGGGCGGGGCGGCGCGGAATTCGCGTGCGCGGCGGCGCGGGCTGAACGGCACGGCCGCAGGCTAGTGCGCCGCATCGGGCGAGCTCCACCCGCACCGGGTGCTGCGAACCGACTCAGCGTTTCCACAGTGGACCGTTCAGCGGCTGACCGCTCGACGCGCGGCGAACCCCCACCGCACCCGACCGGAGAGGGTCAGCTCGCCCGGCGCTTCAGCCTCCGGCGCTCCCGTTCGGACAATCCGCCCCAAATGCCGAAACGCTCGTCGTGCTCCAGGGCGTACTCCAGGCATTCGTCGCGGACCTCGCAGCCCTGGCAAATTCGCTTCGCCTCCCGCGTGGATCCGCCCTTTTCCGGGAAGAACGCCTCCGGGTCGGTTTGCGCGCACAGCGCGCGCTCCTGCCACTGCGGTTCCTCACCGGGCAGGTTCACGATTTGGGACAGGACGTCGAGTTCAGCGACGCGCGCATCCCCCTGACCGAACAAACGGTCCGCGCTCGACTCCACCATTCTTATCTCCCCCGTCATTCTCCCGTTCCCGCACCTCTCCCCAGAGGGCGTTCCCGGGCGCACTCCTGGACTTCTCTCCTCGCTCGCCCATCGGCGGCACTGGTACCGACGACTGCAGCGGGCACGTATGACGCCGCGTCGGCCACTCCGTTCGGCTTGACCGTTTCCGAAATCCGACCGACCTACGCGCGACCGAACTACTCCCACAATCCGGCCCGTCGTGGACGTCACGTCCGCCCCGGATTAGTTCCGAGTCACCCCTGCGGACGTCGCCCGAACGTTGAATGACATTGCTGTGATTACACCCGGGTAGCTCCTTGCGGTCAAGTGGCAACCTTCCGTAGGGGGACAACGCCGAACCCGCCGAGCACCGCGGCGCACACCGCGGTTCGCGCGAGGCGAGAGCTCAGCTCGGTCGTGCAGCGCTGATCCGCATGATCAAGGCATATCATTGCTCGGCGCGGCATGCCGTCTGAGAAAGCACCGCACCCCCGACCGGTGGGACGAGCGCTCATCGCCGCCGCACCACCGGTGCCGTGCCCAGCAATTCGAGCACCGACCCCCGCGGAGCGCCCGCATCCCGACACACCGGCGCGCGTCGGTCCCCGCGGCCCCGCCCCGTCTTCCACGGCCCGTCTTCCACGACCCGCCTTACCGCGGCCCGCCTTCCGCGACCCGCGCCTCGCCGCTTCCGCGCACGTCCACCTCAGCGGCGCTCGCGCACCGGCGCGGCGCGCTCCACGCGGCCCCGCCCGCGCGCAGCCCTCTCCCACTCGTCCGGGCGGACCGCGGAGTTCCCCGCGCGCACGCGCGCAACGGCCAACGGCCGAGGACTCGCCCACCCGACCCAACGGGAGGTCCGCGCGCACGCTCAGCGGCCGCACGCGCCGCGGGGCGAGGCCGGCACACCCGCCCCGCGCACTCGCGGTCGCGGGGGAACAGCAACACTGGGCCGCGTGATGAATCCCGCGGTACGAGTCAGCCCCATCTTCCTCGGCCTGCTCGCGCTGACCGGTCTCGGCTGCGCGCTGGCCGCCGTCGACAACCAGCCCGTGCGCATCACCGGCATCGTCCTCATCGTCATCGGCGGGTGGGCGAGCTCGCTGTGCCTGCACGAGTTCGGCCACGCGATCACCGCCTACCGCGGTGGCGACCGCGAAGTGCGGCTGAAGGGCTACCTGACCCTCGACCCGCGCCGCTACACCGACCCGGTGCTGAGCATCGTGCTGCCGCTGCTGTTCGTCGCGCTCGGCGGAATCCCGCTGCCCGGCGGGGCGGTGTGGATCAACCACGCCGCGCTGCGCGACCGGCGCACCGAATCGGTGGTCTCGGCGGCCGGGCCGCTGGCCAACCTGCTGATCGGCCTCGCGCTGTCGTTGATCGTCATCTTCGCGCCGATGCCGTGGGGCACCGCGGCCGGGTTGTCCTACCTGGCGTTCCTCCAGGTGATCGCGTTCGTGCTGAACATCCTGCCGATCCCCGGGCTGGACGGGTACGGCCTGTGGGAGCCGTGGCTGTCCCCGCAGGCCCGGCGGTTCGGCGCGCAGGCGCGCCCGTGGGCACCGCTGATCCTGGTCGCGGCGATCTTCTTCCTCCCCGGCGTGGGCACCCTGTTCTTCCGGGCCGCGTTCGCGCTGTACTCCCTCGTCGGCGGCGAGGCCACCCTGGCGATCACCGGCATGGAGCTGTTCCGCTTCTGGCTGTAGGCCCGCCGCCCGGACTGTGACCCGTACCGGGTTCGCGGTCCGCTCGGGTGGAACTCGTGCGAGGATCGCGCTCGTGAACGTCGTAGTACTGGTCGGCGGAGTCGGAGGCGCCCGCTTCCTGCTGGGAGTGAAGTCCGCGCTCGGACTACCCGCCTACGGGCGACCGGAGGACGCCGGCAGCAGCGCCCACGAGGTCACCGCCGTGGTCAACGTCGGCGACGACCTGTGGCTGCACGGGCTGCGCGTGTGCCCCGACCTCGACACCTGCATGTACACCCTCGGCTCCGGCATCGACCCGGAGAAGGGGTGGGGCCGCGTCGACGAGACCTGGTCGGTCAAGGAGGAGCTCGCCGCCTACGGCGCGGAACCGAGCTGGTTCGGGCTCGGCGACCGCGACCTCGCCACGCACCTGGTGCGCTCGCGCATGCTGCGCGCCGGCTACGGGCTCACCGACGTCACGCGCGCGCTGTGCACCCGGTGGCAGCCGGGAGTGCAGCTGCTGCCCGCCACGGACGACCGCGTGGAGACGCACGTGGCCATCGAGGACCCGGACAGCGGCGAGGCCCGCGCCGTGCACTTCCAGGAGTGGTGGATCCGCTACGGCGCGCGCCCCGAGGCGCGCGCGATCGTCCCGGTCGGCGCCGAGGAGGCCACCCCCAGCTCCGCCGTGCGCGAGGCGCTCAGCGGGGCCGACCTGGTGCTCGTCGCTCCCTCCAACCCGGTGGTCAGCATCGGCACGCTGCTCGCGGTCCCCGGGTTCGGCCAGGCGCTGCGGGAGACCTCCGCTCCGGTGGTGGGCGTCTCCCCGATCATCGGCGGCAGCCCGCTGCGCGGCATGGCCGATTCCTGCCTGCGCGCCATCGGGGTGGAGTCCACGGCCACCGCCGTCGCCGCGCACTACGGTGCGCGCGCGGAAGGGGGCATCCTGGACACGTGGCTGGTGCACCCCGGCGACGCCGGCGAGGTCGGCGGGGTGCGGGTGCGCGAGACCCCGCTGGTGATGTCCGATGTGGACGCCACCGCGGAGATGGTGCGCGCCGCGTTCGACGCCGCCGGATTGGAGGTGCCGCGATGACCGCGAACGGCACCAGCGGCGACCACGGAGCGCCGGGCGGGATCACCGTCCACTCCGTGCCGGGGCTGCCCGAGTTCGCCCCGGGCGACGACGTCGCGGCCGCGATCGCCGCCGCCGCGCCGTGGCTGGCCGATGCCGACGTCCTCGTCATCACCAGCAAGATCCTGTCCAAGGCCGAGGGGCGGATCGTGCAGGCCCCGCGCGACCCCGACCAGCGCGACGCGCTCCGCCGGGAGCTCGTGCTCTCCGAGTCGACCGCGGTGCTCGCCCGCCACGGCCGCACGCTGATCACCCGCAACCAGCTCGGGATCGTGCAGGCCGCCTCGGGCGTGGACGCGTCGAACGTGGCCGACGACCAGATCGCGCTGCTGCCCGCCGACCCGGACGCCTCCGCCCGCCGCATCCGGGAGGGGCTGGCCGAGCGGCTCGGCGTGCGCGTCGGCGTCCTCATCACCGACACGATGGGCCGCACCTGGCGCAACGGGCAGACCGACGTGGCGATCGGCGCGGCCGGGGTGGAGGCGCTGCACCAGTACGCCGGCAGCGTCGACGTCCAGGGCAACACGCTCAGCGTCACCGAGGTCGCCGTGGCCGACGAGGCCGCCGCCGCCGGCGACCTGGTCAAGGGCAAGCTCGGCGGCACCCCCGTGGCGGTGGTGCGCGGGCTGTCGATGACCGACGAGCGGGCCAGCGCGCGCGACCTGGTGCGGCCGGTCGAGCACGACCTCTTCCGCCTCGGCACGCAGGAAGCGCTGCGCCAGGGGCGCAGGGAGGCCGTGCTGCTGCGCCGCTCGGTGCGGTCGTTCTCCGACGCGGAGGTCGACCCGGAGGCGGTGCGCCGCGCCGTGGGGGCGGCGCTGACCGCGCCGGCACCGCACCACACGCGGCCGGTGCGCTTCGTGTGGCTGCGCGAGCGTCCACTGCGGACCAAACTGCTGGACGCGATGCGCCAGGCCTGGCTGGCCGACCTGCGCGCCGACGGGCTCGGCGAGGAGGCCGCGCAGCGCCGGGTGAACCGCGGCAACCTGCTCTACGAGGCCCCGGAGATCGTGGTGCCGTTCCTCGTCCGCGACGGTGCGCACGACTACCCGGACGAGCGGCGCGCCGATGCCGAGCGGTCCATGTTCACCGTGGCGGCCGGTGCTGCGGTGCAGGGGCTCATGGTGGCGCTCGCGGCCGAGGACCTCGGTTCGTGCTGGGTGTCCTCGACGCTGTTCTGCCCGGAAACGGTGCGCGCCGCGCTCGACCTGCCGCCCGGTTGGGAACCGCTGGGCAGCGTGGCCCTCGGTCATCCGGCCGAACCCGCTCCGGAACCCCGGCCGCCCCGCGACCCGGACGATGGGGGGTTGGTCGAGAAGTGAGCGGACCGCACGGCGACGCGCTGGACGTGCTCGGGGCGTGGCGCCCCGAGCAGCCGCAGCAGGAGACGCTGCGGCAGGCCTTCCTGGCACTGCTGGAGGCGCGCGCGGACGCCTGCCGGCGGGAGTGCGCGCCGGGGCACGTCACGGCCTCGGCCGTGGTGTTCGACGCCGCGGGGGAGCACGTGCTGCTCACGCTGCACCCGCGGGTGGGCCGGTGGCTGCAGCTCGGCGGGCACTGCGAGCCCGGGGACGCGACGCTGCGCGGCGCGGCGCTGCGCGAGGCCACCGAGGAGTCCGGGATGGACGGGCTGGTGATCGACCCGCGACCGGTGCACCTGGACCTGCACCCGATCACCTGCTCGCTGGGGGCGCCGACGCGGCATTTCGACGTGCGCTTCGCGGTGCGCGCGCCGGCGGGCGCCCGGCCCGCGCGCAGCGCCGAGTCGCTGGACCTGCGCTGGTGGCCGGTGCGCGCGCTGCCCGCGGAGTCCGACGTCGCCGAGCCCGTCGCCGCGGCCACCGCGCGCACCGCGGCAGCCGGCTGAGGGCCTCCCCGCCGCTCTCGGCCGTGTCGTCGAGCGACTCCCCGCGGGGACAGCTCGCGGGGCGGTTGCTCCGCTTCCCCCGCCGCCTTCCAGTCGCACCCCACCCGACCGGGGGTGCGTCCATTTCCCGCGAAACGCACGCACAGCCGAGCGGGCACGCTGCGGGACTCGTCACATCGCGCGGTAGTCGCGCACGGGCGTGCGCGGCGCGGAGCGCGGTCGCCGCGCACCGGCTTCGAGCAGGCACCGCACCGCGCGGTGGCGATGCCCCGCGTACGGGGCGAGCGCTTCGAGCATGCCGTCGTCGTCCACGGGTTCGCCGAGGAGCGCCGCGCCGACGATCGCGGGCAGGTGGTAGTCGCCGAGGCTGACCGCGTCGGCATCGCCCCAGGCGCGCTGCGCGACCTCCGCCGCCGTCCACGGCCCGATGCCGGGCACGTGGCGCAGCAGGTCGCGCCCGGCGCCGCCGCCGAGCTCCGCGGCGCGTTCCACCCGGTCGGCCACCGCGGCCGCGGCGATGAGCGTGCGCCGCCGCATCCCGTCCACCCCGGCGCGGTGCCACTCCCAGTCGCGCAGGCCCCGCAGCTGCCGCGGAGTCGGCGGAACGCGCAGGCCGTCCGGCACCGGCCCCGGCGCGGGCGTGCCGAACCGGCGGCACAGCTCCCGCCACGACCGCCACGCCTCGCGGGTGGTGACCTTCTGCTCCAGCACGGCGGCCAGCAGCACGTCCCACACGCGGCCGGTGGCGCACATCCGCACGCCGCGCCCGGCGCGCCAGCCGCGGCGGACGACCTCGTGCCGCGGGCGGAAACCGCTGACGTCGTCGTGCTGCCCGAGCAGCCGCGGCAGACCGTCGAGCACCGCTTCCGCGCCCTCGCCCCAGGCGCTGCCGCGCACGGTGCCGTCCGCGTCGCGGGCGACGCGCAGGCTCGCCGGGCCGGCGGCGGTGGTGCAGGCCCACCACAGCTCGCCGCCGTCCGCGCGCATCGCCGGATCGCCGGTGCCGCGCCGCAGCGGCGCGAGGACGCGCACCGGTTCGCACCCCTGGCCGAGGTGCCGGGTTCGTCGGGTCATCGCGCTCGATTCACGCCGCGGAGAAGCGGACGCCGCCGGCGGGCAGCTCCACGTCCGGCCACACCCGCACTCCGCCGAGGAGTTCGCATCCGGCACCGATGCTCGCACGGTCGCCGATGACCGCGTCGCGCACCACCGCACCGGCGCCGACCCGCGCGCCCGCCCCGATGATGCAGCGCTGGACGACCGCGTCGCGCGCCACGTGCGCCCCGTCGAACAGGGTCGAGCCGGACACGCGCGCGCCCGCGTCGACGCGGCTGCCCCGCCCCGCGGTGCTCCCGCCGTCGACGACCGCCCCGGCGTCCACCTGCGCACCGTCGAGGAGGAGCGCCTCGCCCGGCGGCCCGGGCAGCTCCGGCGAGGGGGCCACCCCGCGCACCAGGTCGGCACCGGCCCGCACGAACGCCTCCGGCGTGCCCATGTCGAGCCAGTAGGCGGAGTCGACGTGGCCGTGCAGGTGCGCGTCCGCGGCCAGCAGCTGCGGGAACGTCTCGCGCTCCACCGAGACCGGGCGGCCGGCCGGGATCGCCTCGACCACCTCGCGGCGGAACACGTAGCACCCGGCGTTGACCTGGTCCACCGGAGGCTCGGAGGTCTTCTCCAGGAACGCGGTCACGCGCCCGTCCGCGTCGGTGGGCACGCAGCCGAAGTGGCTGGGGTCGGCCACGCGGACCAGGTGCAGCGTGGCGTCGGCCGCGGCTTCGCGGTGGCTGCGCAGCAGCCCCGGCAGGTCCACCCCGGACAGCACGTCGCCGTTGAACACGAGCACGTCGTCGTGCCGCAACCGGTCGGACACGTTGCGGATCGCCCCGGCGGTGTCCAGCGGTTCGTCCTCGACGACGATGTCCAGCTCGAGGCCGAACGCGGAGCCGTCCCCGAAGTGGTCGGCGAAGACCTCCGCCTGGTACGAGGTGCCGAGGATCACGTGCTCGATGCCCGCGTCGCGGATGCGGGCGAGCAGGTGGCGCAGGAACGGGACACCGGCCAGCGGCAGCATCGGCTTCGGCGCGGACAGCGTCAGCGGGCGCAGCCGCATGCCCTGACCGCCCACGAGCACGACGGCGTCCGCTCCGGCCGCCTCCGGCCGGCGTCCCCCCGCTCCGGCGCGGCCGGTGAGCTCCTGCGCATCGGCGGACATGTCAGGTACTCTCCTCCTTCGACCTGGCGGGACGCGGCTTCGCGCCCGCACCGCGCGCGTGCGACGCGCCCGAAAACCCGTTGGGGGGAACACTCTGACAGTTGCGGCGTCATAATGAGCACAGGGCCCGCCTGACCGCGCGGCGGGACCGGTGACGCGGAACCCGGCGCAGGACGGAGTGGGACCCCGATGGACCCGCACGATCGGGCCGACGAGGCCCTCGCCCGCGCGCGGGCGCGGGACGGCGGCGTGGTGACCCCGGACAACGCGACCTCCCCGATGGACGCCGAGGCCACGGTCCGGTTGCACCTGTACGAGGAGCCTCCCACGGCGCCGCAGCTGCCGACCCAGCCCGAGGCGACCCCACCCGAACCGGGACAGCCCGGCGCGGGGCAGGTCGGGCAGGAGCACGAGCAGCGCGGTCGGACCGGGCCGGAACGGCCGGCCGCCGGGCAACCGCAGGCACCCGGGACGCAGCCGTTCTCCCCGCAGTCCGCCACCGCGCCCTGTCCTCCCCCGCAGCCGCCGCAGCACCCCTCCCCGCAGCGGGACGCCTCCGACCGGCCGGACCCCTACGCCGTGCACCCGGATCCCCGCGCGGCCGAGCAGGACCCGTACGCCGCACCGGACTGGCCCGAGGAGGAGAGCACCGTGCTGCCGCAGAACCCGCACGGGGTGCAGCGGGAGCCCGGCGAGTTCGGCCCGCCGGCATCGGAGCAGCGCCCGCCCCGGTGGTGACGCACGCCGGCGGGCACGCCCCGCTGCGGCGGGCCCCGCTCCGCGGATCTGCAGCTGCGGGCGCGCTGCGGCGGGCCGGCGTCGCGCCCTCGCCGTGCCGGGTCTGCCGGGACGGGCCGGATCACCTGCGCGCAGCGCGGGCCTGGACCTCGTTGCGCAGCGCCAGTCCCGCGCGCAGCGCCGCCCGCAGCGGGGCGTGCAGCGGCCCGCGGTAGCGGTCGGCCAGGTAGCGGTAGGCGCTGCGGTGGTGTTCGGCCAGCATCCGCGCGGAGACCCGCGAGGTGGCGTGCCCGCCGATGTGCGTGATCTCCGCACTGGGCACGTGGACGTTCAACCACCCGGCGCGGCCGAGCCTGTCGCCGAGGTCGACGTCCTCGAAGTACATGAAGTACCGCGGGTCGAACCCGTCGACCGAATCGAAGGCCTCGCGGCGCACGAGCTGGCACGAGCCGGACAGCCACTCGGCGGTGCGCTCGGCGCGTCCCGCAGCGACCTGGCGGTAGGCCCGGGTCCACGGGTTGCCCGGCCACACGCGGCCGAACACGGCGTGGCCGGCACCGCGGCCGAGCGAGGGCAGCAGCCGCGCCGAGGGGTAGACGCTGCCGTCGGGTTCGCGGATGAGCGGTCCGAACGCCCCGCCCCGCGGCCAGCGCTTGGCCGCGGCGAGCAGTTCGTCCAGCGAGCCCGGCGCCCACTCGAGATCGGCGTTGGCGAACACCACCCAGCCGAACTCCTCCCCGAGCTCGGCGACGCCGCGGTTGACGCCGCCGCCGTAGCCGAGGTTGGCGCCGGTGCGCACGAGCTGCACGTCCGGTCGCTGCGCCGCCCGCTCGGGGGCGCCGTCGGTGGATCCGTTGTCGGCGAGGACCACGCGCACCCGGCATTCGGTGGCCCCGTGGTGTTCGGCGGACCCGTGCAGCGTGTCCAGCATGCGCTCGAGGGTCTCGCCGGGCGAGTAGGTCACGACGACGACGGCGAGGTCCTCGCCGTAGCTCCGGGTTTCGCGCGCGCTCACCCGCAACATTCTGCCGAACGCCGCGCGCGCGTCCCCGCCCGGTCGCGCCGCCGGAACCGCGCGCCGGCAGTACCGCGCGCCTGCGCGCGGCAGGCGCACCGCAGCGACCGCTCCTCGCGGTGGCCCCGGGGGCCGCGACGGGATCAGGCCCCCGCCGCGGCGGTGGCCCCCTCGCGGATCCGGTCGGCCACGTCGGGCTGGTCGGCGAACAGCGCGTCGACGCCCTGCTCGAGCAGCAGCGCGCCGTAGCCGCGCACATCGCCCCATTCGGCCGGATCGTCCGAGGAGCGGAAGTCCGCGGGCAGGTAGTGGTTCTCCGCGCGCAGCGTGTAGGGCGCGACATCGAGCCCGGCGGCGTGCGCGTCGTCGACGAGCGCGGTCGGACCGGTCAGCCGGCCGTCCTCGTCGGTGGGCAGGATCATCTGCTGCGAGGGGGACACCCAGTCCGCGTACGCTGCCACGTCCCGCAACCCCTCCGGGGTGACCATGTCGCGGTAGCTGCGCGGGTCGCCGGACTCGACGAAGTCCTGCGGCGCGCCCTCGTGGTGGACGAGCTGCACGAGGTCGGTGCGCAGCACCTCGTCCAACCGCTCGAGGTTGCCGACCTCGAAGGACTGCACCGCGACCTTGGCGCGCGGCGTGTTCAACCCGCGCCGGGTCAGCGCGGTGACCAGCCCCGGCTCCAGGGGCCGGCCGATGCTCCCGAAGTAGCTGGGGTGCTTGGTCTCGGGCGCGATCCCGACCTCCCTGCCGAGCTCGCGCGACAACCGCTCCCGCAGGTCGAGGACCTCGGCGAACGTGGGGACCTCGAACTGCCCGTCGTAGACGGTGTTGCGCGGCCGCAAACCGGGCAGGCGCTCCTCGGCGCGCAGGGTCTTGAGCTCGGCGAGCGTGAAGTCCTCGGTGAACCACCCGGTGACTTCCTCGCCGTCGATGGTCTTGGTGGTCCTGCGGTCGGCGAACTCCGGGTGTTCGGCGACGTCGGTGGTGCCGCTGATCTCGTTCTCGTGCCGCGCGACGAGCACGCCGTCCTTCGTGGACACCAGGTCCACCTCGATGTAGTCGGCGCCCGTGCGCGCGGCCAGCGCGTAGGAGACCAGGGTGTGCTCCGGCCGGTACCCGGACGCGCCGCGGTGCCCGAACACCTCGGCTGTTCCCTCCGCCCCGGCCGCCGAGCCGGTGGCGGGCGCCGCTGCGGCGGGGACGTGGACCAGCCCCAACGTCGCGGTACCGGCGAGGACGAGCGCTGTCAGGCGTCCCCGGATCGTCATGTGCCCTCCTGGGTTCGGTCGCCGGCGGGCGGCGACCGGGTCCTGTGCGTGCGCTCCGGGATCTTTCCCGAGGCGCGCGACGAGGAGGTCACGCGGGTGCTGCTTCCGGGTGCTCCGGAGATGAACGGCGAGGTCGCGGCGCGCGGGCGGCCGCCCGCGACGGAGGGGACGACTTGGCGAGCCGCGAAACCGCTCTGGTCACCCCGCGGTGGTGAAGGCGTCGCCGTCCTGCTGGAACGCCGCGGTCAGCGCCTCCCGCCAGTCCCGCAGCGGCGCCAGTCCGGCCTGCTGCCAGGCGTGCGGGGACAGCACCGAGTACGCCGGGCGGGGCGCCGGCCGGATGTGCTCGGCGCTGCTGCAGGGGTGCACGCGGGCGGGGTCCTCGCCGAGCTCGCCGAACACGGCCCGCGCGAACTCGTACCAGCTCACCTGACCGGTGTTCGTGCAGTGCAGGACGTTCCGGCCGGGCGCCCGCCCGCCGGCGATGCGCCCGGCCAGGTCGAGCAGCCCCGCCGCGAGGTCCGCGGCCCAGGTGGGCGAGCCGACCTGGTCGTCGACGACGGAGACGGTCTCGCGCTCGGCGGCGAGCCTGCCCATGGTCTTGACGAAGTTGCCGCCCCGCGCGCCGTAGACCCACGCGGTGCGCACCACCCAGGCGCGGGCCCCGGAGCCCAGCACGGCGCGCTCCCCGGCGAGCTTGGCGCGGCCGTAGGCGGTGCGCGGGCCGGTCTCGTCGTCGGGCTCGTAGGGGCGCTCGCCGTCCCCGGAGAAGACGTAGTCGGTGGAGACGTGCACCATCGGCAGGCCGCGCGCGCGGCAGCGCTCGGCGAGCAGGCCCGCGCCGCGGGCGTTGACGGCCCAGGAGTGCTCGGGGTCGCTCTCGGCCCGA
This sequence comes from Salinifilum aidingensis, assembly GCF_054782015.1. Lineage (NCBI taxonomy): Bacteria > Bacillati > Actinomycetota > Actinomycetes > Pseudonocardiales > Pseudonocardiaceae > Salinifilum > Salinifilum aidingensis. The sequence goes on from NZ_BAAGTH010000015.1 coordinate 37,990, forward strand.
TCGACGGCGGTGTCGGCGGCGGCGTTGACGACCACGGGCCGCAGCGCGGCGTCCCGGGCCGCTTCGGCGAACGCGTCGACCGCGTCGCCGACGGCTTCGGCGTCGGTCAGGTCCAGCTCCGCGGAGCCCGGTGCGTGCACGAGGGAGTGCTGCTGCGGGCCGAGGACGCGGCGCAGTTCGCTGCCCAGCTGCCCGCGCCCTCCCGGCACGAGCACGGCGAGTCGTGCGGTCACGGTGCCTCCGCGAGCTCCGCGCGGCGCTTCAGCGGCTCCCACCACGCCCGGTTGTCGGCGTACCACTGCACCGTTGCGCGCAGCCCGGTGTCGAAGTCCACGCTCGGCGCGTAGCCGAGCTCGCGGGCGATCTTGTCGTCGTCCACCGAGTACCGCCGGTCGTGGCCCTTGCGGTCGGGCACGTGGCGCACGTGCGACCAGTCCTTGCCGAACAGCTCCAGCAGCCGCTCGGTCAGCGCCCGGTTGGTAAGCTCGGTGCCGCCGCCGATGTTGTAGATCTCGCCGGGCCGGCCGGACTCGGCGACGAGCTGGACGGCGCGGCAGTGGTCGGCGACGTGCAGCCAGTCCCGCGTGTGCTCCCCGTCGCCGTAGAGCGGGACGGCCGCGCCGTCGAGGAGGTTCGTGATGAACAGCGGCAGCATCTTCTCGGGGAACTGGTGCGGCCCGTAGTTGTTCGAACACCGGGTGACGCACACCGGCAGGCCGTGGGTGCGGTGGTAGGCCCGCGCGAGCAGGTCGGAGCCGGCCTTCGCCGCCGAGTAGGGCGAGTTCGGCTCGAGCAGGTGGTCCTCGGGCCAGGAGCCGGTGTCGGTGGACCCGTACACCTCGTCGGTGGAGACGTGCACGAACCGGGAGACCCCGGCGTGGGCGGCGCTGTCCAGCAGCGTGTTGGTGCCCAGGACGTTGGTGCGCACGAACGAGTCGGAACCCGCGATGGACCGGTCCACGTGGCTCTCCGCGGCGAAGTGCACCACGACGTCCGCGCTGCGCATGATGTCGTCCACGAGCGGGCGGTCGCAGATGTCCCCGGTGACGAATTCGAATCGCGGATGACCGGAAACCGCGCCCAGATTCTGCTCGTTGCCGGCGTAGGTGAGTTTGTCCAGCACGACGACCTCGGCCCCGGCGAACGCCGGGTAGGAACCGTTCAGCAGTTCGCGCACGTAGCGCGATCCGATGAAACCCGCTCCGCCCGTCACCAGAATGCGCATGACACCTCACAAGATTCGCGTGCCCCGGGAATTCGGCTGGGCACCCCGAGCACGGGCAGTGTGCCACGGAGGCGGAACTCCCCCGCGGGCCGCCTCCCCGTCGACACATGGCACCGGTTTTCATCAGTATGAGTGACGTCACTGGCTCTCGGGGAGGGCGGCGGCGGGAGGCCGATCACCGCTAGCCTGCACTCGACCAGGACACGAATCACACCTGAAAGCTGTAATGCTTTCAGGCTTTTTTCCGATTTGCTGGCGTCCAGGCCAAGGAGGATGCGTGCAGGACGGGCCTCGGCGGCCAGGCGGCCCCCACGGGCAGGCCGGACCGCACGGACAGGGCGATCCGCAGCGCCCCCCGGGGCGCTCCGCCCGTCCCGCAGGCGACCAGCGCGGTGCCCCTCCCCCGCGCGGCGGGGGTGCTCCGCCTCCGGGAGGCGGCCGCCCCGCCGGCCGCCCGCAGAACCGGCCGAGCGGGCAGCGCGCCGGCGACCAGCCTCCTCCCGGCCGCGAAGCCCCGGGAAAACCCCCTGGTCCGCCCCGGGAACGCCCGCCGCAGGAACGGCCGCCCCAGGACCGGGCGCCGCGGGAACGGCCGGAAGCCGCGCGCCCGGGGGAGTCGGGCCGCCGCCGGCAGGCCGCGCGTGACGGCGCTCCGCCGGACGACACGTGGCAGCGCCCCCGGGGCTCCGGCGGGGGCCGCGGGGGTTCCGGCGGGGGCCGCCGGTGGCGCTACGCGGTGCGCACGATCGTCGCGGTGATGTCCATCGTGATCTTGACCACCACCGGGTTCGCCTGGGCGCACTTCCGCAGCTTCATGGGCAGCTCGACCGGCGGCAACGTGACCGGAGCGGGGTTCAACTCCCCCGACGGCTCCACCGACATCCTGCTGACCGGCAACGACTCGCGCACGGACGCGGAGGGCAACCCGCTCCCGCCGGAAGTCCTGGAGAAGCTGCGCACCACCGACGACGAGGGTGGTGACCTGATGGACACCATCATGCTCGTGCGGATCCCGAACAACGGCCAGCGCGCCGTGGTCATGAGCTTCCCCCGCGACACGCTCGTCGACCAGGGCCCGTTCGGCGAGAACAAGATCAATTCGGCGCTGGCCAACGCCAAGGCGGCCAAGGCCGACGAGCTCCGGCAGCAGGGCGTGACCGACCAGAAGAGGATCGAGCGCGAATCCACCCTGGCCGGGCAGCGGTTCCTCATCAAGACGGTCAGCGAGCTCACCGGCGCGTCCGTCGACAACTACGCCGAGGTGAACCTGTTCGGCTTCTACGAGGTCACCAAGGCCATCGGCGGCGTCGAGGTGTGCCTGAACAACCCCGTCAACGACCCCTACTCGGGAGCGCACTTCCGGGCCGGGCGCCAGACGATCCAGGGTTCGGACGCGCTGGCCTTCGTCCGGCAGCGCCACGGCCTGACCAACGAGCTCGACCGGGGCATCCGCCAGCAGGTGTTCATGTCGGCGCTGGCGAACAAGGTCATCTCCAGCGGCACCCTGGCCAACCCGGCCAAGCTCTCGGACCTCATCGAATCGGTGCAGAAGTCGGTCGTCCTGGACGACCAGCTCGCCTCCGACGTGCTCGGCTTCGCCCAGAAGCTGCAGGGCATCAACCCGAACAAGATCGAGTTCCACACCGTCCCGGTGCACATGGTCGGCGAGGCGGGCGAGGAGGACGTCGAGGTCAACCCCTCCGAGGTGCAGCAGTTCGCCGAGGACATGATGCTGCCGCCGGCGAAGCGCGAGCAGGAGCGGGCCGAGCGCGAGAAGAAGCAGCAGGCCAACGCCGACGTCCAGGTCAGCGTGTACAACGCCGCCGGCATCGACGGCCTGGCCGGCAGCGTGGGCGACACGCTCGAGCAGGCCGGCTACACCGTCAACGGCACCGCGAACGCCGAGTCCATGGACTCCTCGGTCGTCTACGTCGCCCCCGGCGAGCAGCAGACGGGCCAGCGGATGTCCGAGCAGCTCGGCGGCATCGACGTGCAGGTGAGCGAGAACCTCTCCCCCGGCAGCACGGAGGTCTACCTGGCCTCGGACTACTCCGGTCCGGGCGCCAGCGGCATCGGCGGCGCGGGCACCGTCCAGCTCGACGGGCAGCAGGGGGGCCCGGCCGCGCAGCAGAACGGCTCCGCCCAGCAGCCGGTGACGGGCGGATCGGACAGCCCGGACCAGGAGATCAGCGCGGGGCAGATCCCCTGCGTGGACTGAGCTCCCGCCCCGGTCCTCCGCTGCGTCCGCGGGCAGCGGTGCACCGCATCAACGCGGTGCGGCGCACCGCCCCTGCTGGGCGCGGTGCGGCGGCCTCCGCGCCGCCGCACCAGCCCAGCCGGGCGAGCGGCGGAGCTGCCCGGTCCCCACCCGCCCCGCGACGCCGACCGGTCCGCGGACTCCCTAACCTGGCCGCATGGCCACGATCACCGACGCCCTGCTGCAACCGCTCGTGCGCGCGAGCTCACCGAAACCGCTGATCACCTTCTACGACGACGCCACCGGAGCGCGGGTGGAGCTCTCCCGCGCGACCACGGCGAACTGGGCGGCGAAAACGGCGAACTGGCTGGTCGACGAGTGGGACGTCGAACCGGGAGCCCCCGTCGCCGTGGACCTGCCCGCGCACTGGCAGACGGTCGGCGTGTTCCTCGGCGCCTGGTGGTGCGGAGCGCACGTCGTGCCGGAGGTGCAGGACGCGGACGTGGCGTTCGTCCCCGCCGAGGCGGTGCAGCGCGGCGTCGGCGCGCGCACGATCGCGGCCGTCGGGCTGGACGCGCTGGGCGCGCCGCTGCGCGACCTGCGCGCGGACGCGGTGGACTACATCGGCGACATCCGGGCGCACGGCGACGAGTTCCTGCCGCTGGCGCCCGTCGGCGACGACGCCCCGGCGCTGGCCGGGCGCACGGTGGCGCAGGTGCTGGCCGAAGCGCGGGAGAAGGCCGCCGAGCACGGCTTGAGCGCCACCGACCGGGTCCTGTCCACACGCGACTGGTCGGTGCCGGGCGGGGTGCTCGACGGGCTGCTGTCCGTGCTGGCCACCGGCGGCGCATCACTGGTGCAGTGCGCGCACGCCGAACAGCTCGACTCCGCGCAGTGGCAGCGCCGCCGGGAGTCCGAGAAGGTCACCGCCGTGCTCGGCTGAGCGAGCACTCCAGCGCGCACGTCCGCGGAAGCGGCAGCAGAGCCCGAAGTCCTCACTGCTCGGCGGCGCGCTCACGCAGCGCCGCGTCCTTGTGCAGCACCGCGTCGCCGAGCTCGGACTGGAACCGCGCCATCGCCCCGCGCAGCCGGGCACCGCGCTCACCCGCGTCGGCGGCGAGCATCCGCACCGCGAGCAGCCCCGCGTTGCGCGCTCCGCCGACCGAGACGGTGGCCACGGGCACCCCGGCGGGCATCTGCACGATCGACAGCAGCGAATCCATGCCGTCCAGGTACTTCAGCGGCACGGGGACGCCGATCACCGGCAGCACGGTGGCCGCGGCCACCATGCCCGGCAGGTGGGCGGCGCCGCCCGCCCCGGCGATGAGCACGCGGAGCCCGCGGTCGGCCGCGCCCTGCGCGTACTCCAGCATCCGCTGCGGCGTGCGGTGCGCCGAGTAGACGCCGACCTCGTAGTCCACGTCGAACTCGCGCAGCGCCGCTCCCGCCTCGGACATGACCGTCCAGTCCGAGTCGCTGCCCATGATCACGCCGACCTGGGGGTTGTCCGCCACGTTCCGCTCCCGTCGATCGCACCGCTCCCGCGCCGCGCGCGGTCGCGGCCCATTCTCCGCGTCCGTTCGGTGGATGGGCCCGATCAGTGGATGCTGAACCCGTCGGGCCACTCCGCCCGCGACAGCCAGTGCGCCGCGAGGTCCGCCTCGCGGCGCACCGCATCCGGTTCCGACCCCAGCACGGTCACGTGCCCGATCTTGCGGCCGGGGCGCTCGGCCTTGCCGTAGAAGTGCACCTTCGCGTGCGGGAACCGCGCGAACAGGTGGTGCAGCCGCTCGTCGAGCTTCATCCCCGGCGCCTCCGGCGCCCCCAGCACGTTGCCCACCACCACGACCGGCGCCGTCAGATCGGTGCTGCCCAGCGGGTAGTCCAGCACGGCGCGCAGGTGCTGCTCGAACTGCGAGGTGCGGGCCCCCTCGATGCTCCAGTGCCCCGAGTTGTGCGGGCGCATGGCCAGCTCGTTGACCACGATCCCGTCGCCGGTGACGAACAGCTCGACCGCGAGCACCCCGGTGACGCCGAGCTCCTCGGCGATGCGCAGCGCCAGGTCCTGGGCCTCGTTGCCGAGCTCCGCGGGAACGTCCGGTGCCGGCGCCACGACCTGCACGCAGATGCCGTCGCGCTGCACGGTTTCCACCAGCGGCCACGCCGCGCCCTGCCCGAACGGGGAGCGCGCCACCACGGCCGCCACCTCCCGGCGCAGCTCCACGCGCTGCTCGGCCAGCAGCGGCACGCCCTCGCCCAGCAGCTCCTCCGCGGTGCGGCGCGCCTCGTCGGCGTCGTCGAGCACCCACACGCCGCGACCGTCGTACCCGCCGCGGGCGGCCTTGAGCACGCAGGGCCAGCCGTGCTCCTGCCCGAACGCGACGAGCTGCTCGACCTCGGTGATCTCCGCGAACGCGGGTACCGGCACGCCCATGTCCGCCAGCCGGCGGCGCATCACCAGCTTGTCCTGCGCGTGCTCCAGCGCGTCCGGACCCGGGTGCACCGCGTGCCCCTCGGCGATGAGCGCGCGCAGGTGCTCGCCGGGGACGTGCTCGTGGTCGAAGGTGACGACGTCGCACTCGGCGGCGAAGGCGCGCAGCGCGTCCAGGTCGGTGTGCGTGCCGATCCGCACCTCGGAGGCCACCGACGCGGCCGACTCGTCCGGCGACGCGGCCAGCACGCGCAGCGACTGGCCGAGCGGGATCGCCGCCTGGTGGGTCATGCGGGCCAACTGGCCGCCACCGATCATGCCGACAACGGGGGTTCCGGTGCGCTGGTCCACGGCGACCAGCGTAGGCGGCCCGGCGCCGCTGCCCGGATGGGGGAGCGCACATCGCGACATGCCTCACGCCGAGCCGTGTTCACCCGAACGCACCCGCCGACACGCACCCGGTTCGGCGGGCGGGATGGTGCGCACGGCACACTGTCGATCACAATGTGCGCGGACCGGGCGCAGGGCGGCGTCGGCGGAAGCGGGCGGCCCCGAGATGGCGCCCCGGCAAGCAGGCGGGGCCCGGAGATCGCCGAGCGGCCCGGGGGACACTGCCCGCTGGCGAAGTGAGCGGCGGCGAGGGAGGTGCGGCGTGGCGAGCCCCCCGACGAAGGTGCAGGACCGCAGCGACGCGACGTTGATCGAAGACGTGCGCAGCGGGTCCACCGAGGCGTACGCGCAGCTCTACGAGCGCCACGTCGAAGCGGCGCACAACATGGCCCGGACCGTGGCGCGCAGCTCCACCGATGCCGACGACCTCGTCGCCGAGGCCTTCGCGCGCGTGCTCGACGTGCTGCGCTCCGGCCGGGGGCCGACCGACGCGTTCCGCGCCTACCTGCTGACCACCATCCGGCACACCGCCTACGACCGGACGCGCAAGTCGCGGGAGCACCCGGCCGAGGACGTCGGCGCGGTGCCCGGTGCGGACATCAGCGTGCCGTTCACCGACACCGCGGTGGCCGGGTTGGAGCGCACGCTCATCACCCAGGCCTTCCAGCGGTTACCGGAGCGCTGGCAGGCGGTGCTGTGGCACGTCGTCATCGAGCAGCAGACGCCCGCCGACGTCGCCGCGCAGTTCGGGCTCACCCCGAACGGCGTGTCCGCCCTGGTCTACCGGGCCCGCGAGGGGCTGCGGCAGGAGTACCTCCAGGTCCACCTCGGCCAGCTGGACACCGAGGGGGCCCCGGTGCGCTGCCGCTCCACGGCCAAACGTCTCGGCGCCTGGGCCCGCGGCAAGCTCGCCCGCCGCGAGACCACCCAGGTGGAGACCCACCTCGACGAGTGCGAGCGCTGCCACGCGCGGGCCGGGGAGCTCGTCGCGATCAACGACACGCTGCGCGGGACCCTGCCGCCGGCGCTGCTCGGCCTCGCCGCCACGACCGGCTACCTGTCGTGGGCGGCCGGAGGCACCGCGGGTGGCGTCACCGCGGGCGCCGCGGCCGGCGCGGGAGGGGCCGGCGGGGCGGTCACCTCGGGGCCGCGGCAGACGGCCACGGCAGCGCTCTCCGCCGGCGGGTTCCTCGCCGCGATCGGCCTGGCGCTGGCCGCGGGGGGCGGTGAGATGCCCCGGCCCGCTGCCGCTCCACCACCGCAACCACCGGTGGAGCGGCCGCAGGCGCCCGAGCCTCCTCCGCCGCCGGAGCCCGAACCGCAGGACCCGCCGCCGGCACCGCCGGCACCGCAGCCTCCGGCACCGCAGCCTCCGGCACCGCAACCGCCGGCCGAGCAGCCGCCGCCACCGCAACCGCAGCCGGAACCACCCGCGCCGCAACCGGCGCCGCCGGAGGAGGACCTCGCGGCCACCGGGCCGGCCGAGCCGGTGCGGCTCGTGGCGGGCGGTGATCCGGCCGACCTGCCGATCACCGTGCGCAACGACGGCGACGGCACCTCGGAACCGGTCACCGTGACCCTCGCCCTGCCGGACGGCGTGTCGGCCGAGCTGCCCGGCGCGCAGTCCCCGGGCAGCACCGCGCCCGCCGGGACGGCCCCCGCGTCGGTGACGCCCGCCGCCACCGCACCGGCGAGCACCTCCCCCGCCGCGGTGCCCGCGCGGGCCGCGGGCTCGGACGTGTCCTGCGCGGAGACCGCCTCGGAACTGCGGTGCTCGACCGCGCGCGGCCTCGCCCCCGGCGAGTCGGTGCGCTTCGACTTCCGCGTCCGGGCCGCGGAGGGGGCCGCGGGCGGGCAGATCCGGGCGCGCATCGGCTCCGGCAACGAGGTGCACGTCACCCTCCCGAGCGTGCCCGTCGTGGTGGCACCGGACCCGCCGCGCGACGGCGTCGCCGTGCGCATCACCGCCTGGGACGAGGTCCCCTGGTTGCGCAGCAGCCGCGCGAGCCTGCAGGTGCACAACACCGGCCAGCGCACCGACCGCGCCGAGGTGTTCGTGCGGCTGCCGGAGGAAGTCGAGCTCGCGGGGTGGTCGGCGCGCTGCGACCGCGTCGCCGAGCACCGCCTGCGCTGTTCGGACGAGCTCACCCCCGGTGAGTCGTTCCGCGCTCACGCCTGGCTGCGCACCGAACCGGTCCTCCCGCACCGGCCGTCGGCGGATCCGGCGTCGTGGCCGCACGACTGGGCCCCGCCCGGCCGGGAGGTGGCGGTGCACGCGCGGGCGCAGCTCGGCACGGCCGAGGACCAGGACGCGGCCACGCTGCACGCGTGGTCGCCGTGGCCTCCGATGCCGCCGCACCCGCCGGAGCCGACGACTCCGCCTGGCACTCCGTCCCCCAGCCCGCTGGTGACCACACCCGCGCCGGCGACGCCCGCGCGGCCGGCACCGCCGACCCCCGGCACGTCGACCCCGGGTACACCGAGCCGCCCGGCGGAACCGTCCCCGTCGACGCCGGCGGAGCCGCGGCCCTCGGCGCCGTCGGGCACACCGCCCACCACGGAACCCGAGCCGACGACGCCACCCCCGGAACCGACGACCTCCGAGCCGACGCCGTCCCCCTCGGAGACGCCGAGCTCGGAACATCCGGAGGGGACGCCGTCGCAACCCCCGGCCAGCGAAACCCCGGGCAACGAAACTCCGGCCAGCGGAAACCCGGAGAGCGGAACCCCGACCAGCGGGACGCAGGAGACCTCCTCCGGCGAGCCGCCGAGCTCCGACGGGCCGTCGCGCGGGAACGCCCCGCCGGAGAGCACGACGAACGGCAAGGAGCCCGAGGATGGCGGGTGACGGAGGGCACACGTCCTCGCCCGCTCCGGGTGAGGACACCGGCCCACCGGCCGGTTCCTAGACTCGGGGCGTGTCCACCGTGGAGTTGGCGCTGGGACGACTTCCCCGCCGCGTGCGCGACCTGGCGATCCGGCACCGCGAGTTCCTCAAGTTCGGCACCGTCGGCGCGGCCACGTTCGTGCTCGACACCGCGCTGTTCTACCTGCTGAAACTCACGGTGCTGGCCGCGCAGCCCGTCACCGCGAAGGTCCTCGCGGTGACGGTCGCGACGCTCGCGTCCTACGTGCTCAACCGCGAGTGGTCGTTCCGCACGCGCGGCGGCCGCCGCACCCCGCACGAGGCGCTGCTGTACTTCGTGGTCAGCGGGCTCGCCGTCGGGATGTACTCGGCCCCGCTGTGGATCTCGCGGCACCTGCTGCACCTGCACACCCCGTACACCACGCGACTGGTCGAGGAGCTCGCCGACTTCACCTCCGGGCAGATCATCGGCATCCTGCTCGGCATGCTGTTCCGCTGGTGGGCGTTCCGCCGCTGGGTCTTCCCGCGCAGCACCGCCGCGCCGCACCCCGCGGGCGGGGTCGCCCCGGTGCACGAGCTCACCCGCTGATCCGCGCCGCGCCCCGGGCGGGCGGAGCCGCCGACGAGCGCGTTCGCCGGCGCGGCGTCACCGCGGTGTGGACCGGTCCGCGTTCCACGGCACGCCGAGCACGTCGTCGGCCCTGGCCAGCGGCAGGAAGATGGTGAACACGGCCGGACGCGACTGGCTCAGTTCCATCCGGCCGCCGTCGGCCTCCACCAGTGCCCGCGCCAGCGCCAGCCCCACGCCCGTGGAGCCCGCTCCCGAGAATCCGCGCTCGAACACGTGGGACACGAGATCATCGGGCACGCCCTGACCGTGGTCGCTGACATCGATCACCACGGTGCCGCTGCCCTGCCTCCCGGCGAGCGTCACGGTCCCCTTGCCGTGCCGCCGCGCGTTGTCCAGCAGCACGCCGATGGCCTCGCGGAGCCGTTCCGGCGTGGCGCGGGCGAGCAACCCGTCCGAGACCCGCGTGCGCAGCGAGCGGTTCTCCGCGTGCAGCGGTTCGCGCCACTCGGTGGCGACCTCCTCGAGCAGCGCCGTGACGTCCAGCGGCTCCGCCTCCCGCGCCCGCGCTTCCGTGGCCGCGGCCAGCAGGTCGTCCAGCACCGCGGAGAGCCGCTCGGCCTGCTCCAGCGCCTCACCCGCCTCCTCGGCGACCTCCTGGTCCTCCATCGTGCTCAGCGCCTCGAGCCGCAGCTGCAACGCGGTCAGCCTGCTGCGCAGCTGGTGCGAGACGTCCCCGACGAGTTCCCGCTCGCGCTGGACGAGCTGCGACAGCGCCGCCCCCGAGGCGTCCAGGGCATCGGCGACCCTGTCGAGCTCCGGCACCTGGTGCCGGGTGGGGTCGGCGCGGAAGTCCCCCGCGCCGAGGCGCGCGGCGCGGGCGGCGACGTGGCTGAGCGGGTCGGCCAACCGTCGCGCGGTCACCGTGGCCACGATCATCCCGGTCGCGGCCGAGAACACCACCAGCAGCAGCAACAGGCCGGCGACCTGCAGCTGCTGCATGCGCACGGGCTGGCTCGGCGCGGCGATCGTCACCGTGCCGCTCTGCACCATCGGCACGCTCTCCACGATCGGGTTCTCCCCCGGGTCGGGGCCGTAGGTGTAGTCGTGCTGCTGCGTGCGCACGACGAGCCGGGCCCCGTCCGGAACGGCCAACCGCGCCGCGTCCAGGTTGATGGGCCGGTGCGCGGCGATCTGCTCGTCCAGCAGCGTCGCGATCTGCTGGGCGCGGGTGGCCAGGCCGGCGCTGGTGATGTCCTGCACGAGCTTCAACGCGCTGAACCCGAGCGGCAGGCCCAGCACGATGGCGGTCACGGCGACCGCCAGCAGGGTGGCGCGGAGGATCCGGCGGCGCATGGCTCAGTCCGTGTTGAAGCGGAATCCGACACCGCGGACGGTGGCGATGTGCGTTTCGTCCATGCGCCCGTTGCCGTCGCCGAGCTTGCGGCGCAGCCAGGAGATGTGCATGTCGAGCGTCTTGCTCCCCTTGCGGTCCGATTCGGGCCAGACCTGCTCCAGGATCTCCTCCCTGCTGACGACCTGCCCGGCGCGCTGCATCAGCACCCGCAGCAGCTCGAACTCCTTGTTGGCCAACTGCACCTCCTGCTGCTCCACGAGGACGCGGCGGGCGGTGAGGTCGAGCCGCACGCCGCACGCCTCGAGCGTGTCCGGGGCGCCCCGGCGCAGCAGCGCGCGGATGCGGGCCATGAGCTCGGCGAGCCGGAACGGTTTGGCCACGTAGTCGTCGGCGCCCGCGTCGAGCCCGACGACGAAGTCCACCTCGTCGGTGCGCGCGGTGAGCATCAGCACGGGCAGGCCGCGCCCCTGGGCGCGCAACCGCCGGCATACCTCGAGCCCGTCCATGTCGGGCAGGCCCAGGTCGAGCACGAGGAGGTCGACGCCTCCCGCGGAAGTTGCTTCGAGCGTCCCGGGCCCGTCCTCGATCACCTGCACCGAGTAACCCTCGCGTTGCAGGGCGCGCGACAGCGGCTCAGCGATCGCCGGGTCGTCTTCCGCCAGTAGGACCACACTCACGATTCCAGCCTAGTGGCCACTGCGGACCGCGTCGGTGGTGCGCTGACCACGCGGTGTTGCGCAGCGCGTTCTTCCTGCCGCAACGCTCCGTTCGCCCGGAAGTTCCGCGGGTTTCCGCACGCGGAGAGTGGCGAGGTGGAAGCGCAGCGCATTCGGAGACCCCGAGCGGTCTCCGCGGCACGGGCCGGCCGGCGCCCCGGTAGGGTGCTCCGCGTGAGTGGTGACGAGCGCGACCTCGACCTGGCCCTGGAACTCGCCGACCGGGCGGACCGGATCACGCTGGAGCGCTTCCGCTCGCGCGACCTCACCGTCGACAGCAAGCCCGACAGGACGCCGGTCACCGACGCCGACCTGGCCGTGGAGGACGCGGTGCGCGGCGTGCTCGCCGAGCAGCGCCCGGCGGACGGAGTGGTCGGCGAGGAGCGCGGCGGGGAGATCGGCGCCGGCCGCGCGTGGATCCTGGACCCGATCGACGGGACGAAGAACTTCCTGCGCGGCGTACCCGCGTGGGCCAGCCTGCTCGCGCTGCTCGAGGACGGGATCCCGCGGGTCGCGGTGATCAGCGCTCCCGCCTTCGGCAGGCGCTGGTGGGCCGGTGCCGGTGCGGGCGCGTGGGCGAACTCCCCGGCGGGCGGGGCCGAGCGCCTCGGGGTCTCGGCCGTGGGCGAGCTGTCGGACGCCTACCTGTCCACCACGAACCTGGCCGAGTGGGACAACCACCGCACCCGCGCGGCGTACCTGCGGCTGCTCGACGCCTGCTGGGAGTCGCGGGCGTTCGGCGACTTCTGGCACCACTGCCTCGTCGCCGAGGGCGTCCTCGACATCGCCGCGGAACCCGTCGTGAACACCTGGGACGTCGCGGCGGTGCGGCTGCTCGTGGAGGAGGCGGGCGGGCGGTTCACCGACCTCGACGGTCTCGCGCGGATCGACGGCGGGAACGCGCTGTCCACCAACGGCCTCCTGCACGACGCGGCGCTCGAAGAGCTCCGCCCGGACTGACCACCGCACGAGCCCGCCCCGCGATGCAGTCGCGCCCCACGCGATGCCCGCCACCCGATGCGAGCCCCGCGATGCAGTCGCACCCCACGACCACCCCATCCGATGAGCACACCTGGGGAGAACTCGACCCCCTGTGGATGGATTGTGCTCCATCCGCGTGGGGACAACTCACAATTTTCATGAAAATTGCGCTCTCTGGAACGAGTCCAGATTTCGCTTTGCGCACCTCCGAGCGTTCGTGCGCCCGCACCTACGCCCCGAGCGCGTGGCGCACCTCGGCGATGATGCCCTTGCGGTCCGTTGCGAGCCGGTGCCCGTTCACCACGATGACAGTCCACCCGTACACCGCGAGCCGTGCGCGCCGCTCGCGGTCGTGACGGGCCTGCACCACGTCGGAGTGCCACATGCCGTCGTATTCGACGGCCACTTTCCGCTTCGGGAAAGCGAGATCCAGACGAGCCAGGAACTCCCCGCCCACGAACACCGGATGCTGCGGGACCGGGGCGAACCCCTCGCGGACCAGGACGAGCCGCAGAACGGACTCGGGGATCGACTCGGCGCGCCCGTCCAGGCAGGGGAAGGCGCGTTCCGCGTACCGCACCCCGTAGTACCGCCTCTCGGCGATGAAGCGCGCGATCTCGTCCACCCGCACCACGCGGTTGTGCACCAGCGCATCGGTGTACGCGACCGCCCGCTCCAGCGGAAACCGGGCCAGCAGGTCGAAAGCCGCGCGCACCGGGGTGGCTAGGCGCATGGCGTACCACGGTTCGTGCTCATCCGGCGCAGTTTGCAGATCCCGGGGGTAGACGCCCTGGTGACGGTAGCGGCGGCCGCCGAGCACTTCGACGTTCTCCCCGGCGTGGGCGAGTTCGACGCCGTGCAGCGTGGCTGCGGAGCGGCTGATGAACACGGCGCCCGGTGGGAGCACCATGCTCGCGGCGCGACACGTCAGCGCATGCGAGGGCGGCACCTCGCGAAGCGCGTACACCCCGTGGATGACCCGGCGGTATTTCGGGTCGCGCAGATCGTGGTCGGTGTATCCGGCGGCGAGAGCTTCAGCCCGAGTGAACAGCCCCGACTCGTTCACCTTCGGCAGGGACAACGGCGTCATGACGCCAGCTTGCTGCCTGCACCGGCCGAAAATCTTCACTGCTGCGGAAAGTTGTGGACAACTCGACCCCCTGTGGAAGGATTGTGCTCCATCCGCGTGGGGACAACTCACAATTTTCATGAAAATTGCGCTCTCTGGAACGAGTCCAGATTGCGGGGCGCCCGGGGAACGAAGTACCGGTCGCCGCACAGGGGCAGGCAGGGGGAGGGGCAGGGGCAGGCAGCACAAAGCGGGGGCAGAGCACAGGGACAGGGCGGGAGCGGCGGCCGAACGAGGGCTACTCGGGCGGGGGGAGCTCGGTACCACCGGCGGGAGTGGGGGTGGTGTCGAGCGGACCGACCACACCGCGCAGGGCCTGGGTCCAGGTCAACCGGCCGAACAGGTAGAAGCACGCCACCTGCTCGTCGTCGAAACGCGCCCAGTCGTAGCGGTTTCCGTGCTCCCGCCAGAACACGTCCCACGTGGACGCACCTTCGGCCTCGGAACGCAGCAGGCACCACGCGTCATCGGCCTCCGCTCCGACCGACACGAGCTCCGCCGGCACGTTCATGGCACGCAGCCACCCGAGCACCGATTCGGCGTTCACCGAACCTCCTGACTACCCGACTCCCCCTCCGGGCCGAACCGCACTCCGGTCGACGCGGTCAGGGGGTCCAGCGGGTCGTTCGCACCGGCCACCTGTCCCCGAGTATCCGCCCGCTCCGAAGCACCGGACCCTCCGGGTGCCTCCCCGGAGGAGGACCCGGCGCCGCAGTCCCCCGCGACCTCGACCAGATGCCCCGAAGCCACGAGCTCGACCACCGAGCGGGGCAGCACGTAGCGGGTCCCGCCACCGGGCTGGCCGAACCACGCCTGCGCCTCCTCCCGCACCACCGGCACCGCGAGCCGCACGCGGAACCGGCGGTAGGACCGCCCGCGGTACTCGGGCGGCTGCGCCCGCTCGGCGAACGGCGTGCCCGCGGCGAACACGAGGCGCCGCACCGGTGTGCCGAGCAGGTCCACCTCGGCCCCCTCGGGCAGCGACTCCGCCGAGCCCGGCTGTCCGGGCTCGGGCCAGACGTACCCGCCCGCGCTGTCGCGGTAGGTGCGGTCCCACTCAGACGGCTCGAGCCCGCCACCGGGATCGTCCGCGGACAGCTCCGCCGGGAGCGCGATTCCCGGGCCGAGGCCCCCTCCTGCCGCGCGCACCGCGGGCTCCTGCTCCGGCGCCGCGGGCAGCACGCCCCGCTGCCCGGCCCCCTCGTCCACCGCGTGCTGACGCGCCGGGGCGCTGGCGGAGACGGGCATGTGCCCGAGCGGGAACTGGTGCAGCACGAACGCGGTCGCCTCCGCGCTGCGCGGCGTGCGCGGGGCGCGCCCCGAACGCTGCGGCACGGGGCGCTGCGGCACGGGCGGGATGCCGGGTGCGGCGGGACGCAACGCGGCGCGCGGGCGCACCTGCCCCGCTCCGCGGTGCGGTGCGCGGCTCGCCGCGGCACCGGCGGGCTCGCCGGCCGGGGGCAGCGCCCGCCCGGGAGCGGTCCGCGGTTCCGCACCGGGAGCGGCCAGCGGCACCGGACCCGTGTCGGCGGCCGGCGAGCTCCCGGGCACCGCGATCGGCCCGGTGTCGGACGCGTCGGGCTCGCCGTCGCGCGCTGCTCGGTCGGACACGGCCGCAGCCTCCCTCGCCGTCGTTTCCCCGCGGTCAGGATAGCCACGCGGCGAGGAGAGCCACCCGAGCCGACCGGCGCGCGCAGCCCTGCCCCGCGGCCGCGCACCGCGGGGCAGGACGGACCGGCCGGTCAGGACACGACCGCGGGCCGCTCCTCGGCGAAGTGGCAGGCCACGTCGTGCTGACCGCCCTGCCGCTCGAGAGCGGGGTCCTGCTCGGCGCACACCTCCTGCGCTTTCCAGCACCGCGTGCGGAACCGGCACCCGGACGGCGGGTCGGCCGGGCTCGGCACGTCGCCGACGAGCCGGATCGTCTCCCGCTGCTCGCGCACCGACGGGTCGGGCACGGGCACGGCCGACAGCAGCGCCTGCGTGTACGGGTGCTGCGGGTGCTCGTAGATCTCCTGCTCGGTGCCGGTTTCCACGATGCGCCCGAGGTACATCACCCCGATCCGGTCGGACAGGTGCCGGACGACGCCGAGGTCGTGCGCGATGAAGATGTACGACAGGCCGAACTCGGACTGCAGCTGCGCCAGCAGGTTCATCACCTGCGCCTGGATGGACACGTCCAGTGCGGACACCGGCTCGTCGCAGATGATGACCTTCGGCCGCAGCGCCAGCGCCCGCGCGATCCCGATGCGCTGCCGCTGTCCGCCGGAGAACTGGTGCGGGTAGCGCTGGATGTGCTCCGGGTTGAGCCCGACGACCTCGAGCAGTTCCTGCACCCGCCGCTGCCGGTCGCCCTTCGGCGCGACCTCCGGGTGGATCTCGAAGGGCTCGCCGACGATGTCGCCGACGGTGCGCCGCGGGTTCAGCGAGGTGTACGGGTCCTGCAGCACGATCTGGATGTCGCGGCGCAGCCCGCGCAGCTCGCTGGTTCTCATCCGGAACATGTCGCGGCCCTCGAAGAGGGCCTGCCCGCTCGTCGGGCGTTCCAGGTGCATCAGCACCTGCGCGAGGGTCGACTTGCCGCAACCGGTCTCGCCGACGATGCCGAGCGTTTCGCCGCGGTTGAGGTCGAACGACACCCCGTCGACCGCGCGCACGTGGCCGATCGTCCTGCGGAACAGCACCCCGCGGGTGATCGGGAAGTGCTTGACGAGATCGCGCACTTCGAGGATCGGTTCAGGCACGGCTCATCAACTCCTCGGCGAAGTGGCAGGCACTGATCCGGCCGGGCTCGGGTTCGTGGTACGCGGGGACCTCCACCGAGCACCGCTGCTCCGCGCGGGGGCACCGCGGGTGGAACGGGCACCCGGCGGGGATCGCGGACAGGCTCGGCGGCATCCCGCGGATGCTGTCCAGTTCGGACTCCTTGGTGTCCATCCGCGGGATGGAGCGCATGAGCCCTTCGGTGTAGGGGTGGGCGGGACGCCGGTACAGCTCCTTCGCGTCGGCCGATTCGACGACGCGCCCGGCGTACATCACCGCGATGCGGTCGGCGATCTCGGCGACGACGCCGAGGTCGTGGGTGATGAGGATCATCCCCATGCCGTGCTCGCGGCGGAGGTCGTCGAGCATGTCCATGATCTGGGCCTGCACCGTGACGTCCAGCGCCGTGGTGGGTTCGTCGGCGATGAGCAGCTCCGGGTCGAGCGCCAGCGACATGGCGATCATGGCGCGCTGCCGCATCCCGCCGGAGAACTGGTGCGGGTACTCCCGCACGCGCTGCCTCGCGTTGGGGATGCGCACCATGTCGAGCAGTTCCGCGGCCCGCTTGGTCGCGTCGCGCCGCGACATGCCGCGCCGCAGGCGCAGCTGCTCGCCGATCTGGAACCCCACGGTGTAGACGGGGTTCAGCGCCGACAGCGCGTCCTGGAAGATCATCGCCACGGACTCGCCGCGCAGCTGCCGGCGCCGCTGCTCGCCCGCGGCGAGCAGGTCCTCCCCGCGGTAGTGGATGGAACCACCGGTGACCACGCCGGGCGGCATGTCCAGGATGCCCATGACGGTCTGCGCGGTGACGCTCTTGCCGGAGCCGGACTCGCCGAGCACGGCCAGGGTCTCGCCGGGCCGGACGCGGTAGCTCACGCCGTTGAGCACGTGGGCGGTGCTCTCGCGCATGCGGAACTCGACGTGCAGGTCGTCGACCGCGAGCAGGGGATCCGCGCCGGGCGCGTTGCTGTCCTGTGCAGACACGATCTTCTCCTACTTCTGCTTCGGGTCGAGGGCGTCGCGCACCGCGTCGCCGAGCATGACGAACGCCAGCACGGTGGCGACCAGGAACGCTGCCGGGAAGAACAGCAGGTGCGGTGCCACGGAGATGTAGTCCCGCGAGTCGGCGATCATCACGCCCCAGGACACGACCGGTGACTGCAGCCCGACGCCGAGGAAGGACAGCGTGGCCTCGGCGCCGATGAATCCGCCGAGCGCGATCGTGGCGTAGACGAGCACCGGCGAGATCGTGTTCGGCAGCAGGTGGTGGCGGATGATCCGCAGCGGCCCGGCGCCGAGCGCGCGAGCGGCCTTGACGTAGTCCTGCTGCTTGGCCGAGATCGCCGCGGAGCGCATGATGCGCATCGAGATCGGCCAGGACAGCACCGAGATCGACACGATCACCTGCGTGATGATCCGCGTCGCGCTGGGTTGCTGGGCGGCCGGGTTGAGCGTGGTCAGGATGACGATCGCGCCGAGCACGAACGGCAGCCCCAGGAAGATCTCGGCGAACCGGGACAGCAGGCTGTCCAGCCAGCCGCCGAAGTAGCCGGTGACCAGCCCGACGACCGATCCGATGAGGACGGTCAGCGTCGTCGCCAGGATGCCGACGATGATCGAGGTGCGGGCCCCGTAGATGCAGCGCGCGAAGATGTCGCGCCCCTGGGAGTCGTAGCCGAACCACGCCTCGCCCGACGGGCCTTCCCGGGCTCGGAGCAGGTCCTGGTGCGTCGGGTCGACGGAGGTGAACAGCTGCGGGAACGCCGCCATGACCAGCAGCAGCACCAGCAGGACGCTGCCGATGAGGAACAGCGGTCTGCGCCGCAGGTCGCGCCACGCGTCGCCCCACAGCCCGCGCGGTTTCTCCCCGCTCCCGCCGGCCGGCCGCCCCGGGGCCGGTGCCGCCGGATCCGCGCGCTGCGTGGTTTCCGTCGTCTGCTCGGTGGAGGACGAGCGCATCTCAGTCATAGCGAATCCTCGGATCGAGAACCGCGTAGAGCACGTCTACGAGCAGGTTCATCAGCAGGTACACGAGCACCAGCAGCGTCACCACGCCGGTGACGGTGACGCCTTCCTTCGTCTGGATGGCGTCGAAGACGAGGCCGCCGATGCCGTTGATGTTGAACACGCCCTCGGTGACGATCGCGCCGCCCATGAGCGCCCCGAGTTCGGTGCCCATGAACGTGATCACGGGGATGAGCGAGTTCCGCAGCAGGTGCACCCCGACCACGCGGCGCGGCGCCAGGCCCTTCGCGTGCGCGGTGCGGACGTAGTCGGCGCGCTTGTTCTCCATGATGCTGGTGCGGGTCAGCCGCGCCACGTAGGCCATGGACAGGCTGCCCAGCACGAATCCGGGCACGATGAGCTCTCCCCACCTGGCCTGGGAACTCACGCTGGGGTTGATGATCCCCCATTCGGTTCCGAGCAGCACCTGCAGCACGAAGCCGGTGACGAACACCGGCAGCGAGATGAGGAAGAGCGTGGAGACGAGCACGAGGTTGTCCACGAGGCCGCGGCCGCGCAGTCCGGTGAGGACACCGGCGGCGACGCCGATGACGGCGGCGAAGGCGAGGCCGACGACGGCCAGGCGGATCGTGACCGGGTAGGCGTCGCCGACGAGCTGTCCGACGGACAGCCCGGAGTAGGTTTCGCCGAAGTCGCCCTGGAGCAGCTGGCCGAGGTACTTGACGTACTGGATGACGAGCGGATCGTCCAGGTTGTACTTCTCGGTCATCTCGGCGACGTAGGCGGGCGGGCAGGCTCGCTCGCCGCAGCGGCCGGCGAACGGGTCACCCGGCAGCGCCCACACGAGCGCGTAGATGATGAACGTGGTCCCGATGAACACCGGGATGAACTGGAGCAGGCGCCTCAGGATGTAACGCCCCACGCCGAACCTCCTCGACAACGGTGGTGTGCCAACGGTGCCCCGGCAGCTGCCGGGGCGCGATGTGGGCGCGCACCGCGGGCCCGGTCGGGGTGGCGACCGGACCCGCGGCTTCGCGCGTCACTCCTTGAGGCGCACCGTTTCCAGGTCGAGGCTCATGTCGAACTGGACGTGCACGTTCTCCAACCGGTCGGAGTAGCCGGAGACGGCCTTCTGGTCCCACAGCGGGATGGAGGGCATGTCCTGGGCGAGGACCTCTTCGGCCCGCTGGTACCCCTTGTTGCTCTCCTCGACGCTGGGCGCCTGGTCGGCGGCGTCCATCGCCTTGTCGAACTCGGGGCTGGAGTAGTCCATGTAGTTCGAGGAGGCGCCGGTGCGGTAGATCTTGCCGAGGAAGGTCTCCGCCGAGGGGTAGTCACCGACCCAGCCGAACCGGAACGGCCCATCGTGGGACCGGTTCTCGTGCATCGTCATGAACTCGGAGAACGTGGGCACCGCGTTGAAGGTGCAGCCCACGCCGAGGTTGTTCTTCCACTGCCCGCAGACGGCCTCGATCCACTCCTTGTGCCCGCCGTCGGCGTTGGACGTGATGGTGACGGGACCTCGGAAGCCGGACTCCTCGAGCAGCTGCTTGGCGCGGTCCGGGTTGAACTCGCAGTTCTCACCGCAGGCGCCGGACTCGTAGCCGGGGACGGCCCCCTCGGGCACCCATCCCCTCGCCGGGGTGTAGGCGCCGTTGAACACGACGCCGGTGACGCGTTCGCGGTCGATGCCCATGGACAGGGCCTTGCGCACGCGCGGGTCCTGGTACTTCTCCTGGTACAGCGGAAGCTGCAGCGCGGTGTTGCGCAGGATCTCCTTCTCCACCACGCGGTCCTGCAGGTCGGTGCGCCACTTGTCGTCGACCAGGGCCGAGGGCGGCACCGCGTCGATGAAGTCGAGGTTGCCGGAGCGCACGTCCTGGTAGGCGGTTTCCTGCTCGTTGTAGACGCGGAACTCGACACCGCGGATGTTCGGCTTGTGCTCGCCCGCGTAGTCCTCGTAGCGGCCCAGCTTGATGTAGGCGTTCGGGCGCCGCTCCTCGAACGTGAACGGCCCGTTGCCGACGGGGTGCTTCTCGAAGCCCTCGGGGTCGTTGAAGAACTTCTCCGGCATCGGGGAGAAGGCGGGGTAGCCGAGCATCGTGGGGAACGTGGCGAAGGGCTGGTCCAGGGTGACCCGGAAGGTGCGCTCGTCGAGCACCTCGAGTCCGGACATCTTCTCCGCCGTCGGCTCGGGCTGCGGGCCCCCGCTCTCCCCGCCGCCCGGGTTGACCTCGTCGAAGCCCTCGATGTGCGAGAAGAACGACGCGGCGGACTGCCCGTTCGGGGCGTAGGCGGCGTAGTTCCACGCCCGCACGTAGCTCTCCGCGGTCACCGGCGTGCCGTCGTGGAACGTCCAGCCGGGCTTGAGCGTGATCGTGTAAACGCGGTTGTCGTCGGTCTCGATCGACTCGGCGTGCTCGTTGTAGGGCTCGCTGCTCTCCCCGTCGTAGCCGACCAGCCCCGTGAACATCGCGTCGACCGGGCGCCCCCCGCCGGTTTCCGTGGTGTCCGCGGGCACCAGCGGGTTCTCCGGCTCGGTCGAGTTGACCGAGATGTAGCCGTCCTCCGAGCCGGCACCACCGCCGCCGCAACCGCCGGCGACCAGCCCCACGACGAGCGGGGCCGCGATCCAGGCGGCCAAGCGTCGCTTTCGCATGTGCACCTCCCGCTAACGCGCATCCACGCGGCGCCACGGGCCGCGGTCGGCCCGCTCCACCGCGTGGTGCGAACAATTTAGGCGAGAAGTGGTCTGCACCGCTCGGATGTCATAAAGACGTAGCCGACTTTCTCGATGCAGCGGACAATTCACCTAAATGGCGGACGAACTGCCCACTCCGTGAGATGCGGCCCGCCCGTTCACGCGATCGACAGCGCGATGCCGTCGAGGATGTCCTGCTCGCTGACCTCCATCTCGGCGATGCCCGCGCGTTCGGCGAACTCGTCGGCGAGCGCCTTCACCACCAGCGCGCCGCCGCCGATCACGTCCACCCGCCCGGGGTGCATCGGCCCCAGCGCGGCGCGCTCGGAGTGCCCCATGCGCAGCAGGTCGCCGGTCAGCCGCTCGATGCCGTCCCGCGGCACCGACGAGCGGTGGATGCGGGTCGAGTCGTACTCCTCCAGCCCCAGGGCCAGCGCCGACAGCGTCGTCACCGTGCCCGCCACGCCGATCCACGTGCGCGCGCCCGAGGAGTCCACCGCGGCGAAGGCCTCGTCGAGCACGGACCGCGCGAGCTTCTCCGCCTCGGCGATCTCGTCGGCCGTCGCCGGGTCGGACGGCAGGCACCGCTCGGTCAGCCGCACGCAGCCGATGTCGGCCGAGTAGGAGGCCTGCACCCGCGCCTGCGCGCCGTCCCAGGTGCCCAGCACCAGCTCGGTCGAGCCGCCGCCGACGTCGGTGACCGCGAACGGGCTGCCGGAGGGGTCGAAGGCGCTCACCGCACCGGTGAACGACAACCGGGCCTCCTCCTCGCCGGTGATCACCTCGGCGTCGACGCCGAGCGTGCCGCGGACCATGCCGAAGAAGTCCTCCCGGTTCGCCGCGTCGCGGGTGGCCGAGGTGGCCACCATGCGGACGCGCTCGGCACCGGCCTGCCGCGCGGCCTCGGCGTAGTCCACCAGGGCCAGCCGGGTGCGCTCGATCGCCTCGTCGGCGAGCCGCCCCGACGCGTCCACCCCCTGGCCCAGCCGGACGATGCGCATGTCCCGCTGCACGTCCCGCAGCTCGCGCCGCCCGTCCCCGCTCGCCGTCACGTCGGCGATCAGCAGGCGGATCGAGTTCGTCCCGCAGTCGATCGCGGCGACCCGTGCCATCGGCGTTCCTCCTCGCGGTGTCGGTGCGCACCACTCCCGGTGAGGGGTGCGGTCACCACACTAGTAAGGGAATCCGCGGATCGGCGCTCGCGTGCCGCTGGGAGGCCGGGGCAGCTGAGGGGAGGCCGGGAGGTGCGCCGGGTCACGCGCCACCCCGGCCCGCAGGGGTGGCGCCGCAGCGCGGCCGTTGAGCATCCTCGACGGCACGTCCGCGCCAGCGGGCCCGGCAGCAGTCTCCACGAGTTGAGCACCCGTGCCGCACGTGGAGCGCACCGGCCGCGCGGTGAGGGCGGTCGCTGCGCGCCGCGCCTCCCCGCCCCACCGGTCGCCACGCCGTTGCCCGTTCGCCCACCCGGGAGGAGAGCCCCGTTGCACACCGGCAGCTACTACGAGCCCATCGACGAGCACCGCTACAAGCCCACGCCCCACGCGGGCGGGGCGTGGGACCCCGACGAGCAGCACTTCAGCCCGCTCGGGGGGCTCATCGTCCACGCCATCGAGCGCCACCTGGCCGCGCGGCCGACCAACGACCTGGTCCTGTCCAGGGTCAGCTTCGACATCCTCGGGCGCCTCGCCCTCGACGAATGCGAGATCCGGGTGGAGACGATCCGCCCCGGCCGCACCATCGAACTGCTCGAAGCCGAGGTGCTCATCGGGGCCCGCACCGCGGTGCGGGCCCGGGCCTGGCTGCTCAACCCCTCCGACACCGGCTCCGTGGCCGGCGGCGGCGCCGACCCGCTCACTCCCCCGGAGCAGCTCGAGTCCCGGTCGATGACCTCGGTGTGGCCCGGCGGCTACATCGCCTCCCTGGACTTCCGCCCGCTCGCACCGCCGCAGCCGGGCCGCACCGCGGCCTGGGTCGCCACCGACCTCGACCTCGTCGCCGGGCAGACCGCCAGCCCGCTCGCGTCCTACATCGCGCTCGTCGACACCGCCAACGGCATCGCCGTGCGCCAGTCGCCCGCCGAGTGGATGTTCCCCAACGTCGACCTGACCGTCCACCTCCACCGCCAGCCCGAAGGCCGCTGGACCGGGCTCGACACCGCGGTGACCTTCGGACCCGCCGGCCAAGGCCTCACCAGCACCTGCCTGCACGACGTCAACGGACCCGTCGGGCAAGCGCAGCAGATCCTCACCGTCCGCCCCGCTCCGCCCGCCGCGGGGTGACGGGCGTCCGTGGCCGCCGGGTCGGGGTTGCTCAGGATTCGCCGACCGGGTGCGCGGGCGGCAGCGGCACCTCGATGTCACCCGGCGCGGGGTCCTCGGCAGCGGACGTCTGGGCCTCCCGGGGCGCCTGCTCCCCCGAGGCGCCCGCCTCCGGCGGCTGCGACTCCGGCGGCTGCGACGGGGTCTCCTCGGACGGCCGGGCGGGCCCCTCCGGCGGCGGGGAGTCCTCCGGGAACTGCTCGCCCGCCGGCGGCTGCGCGGGTGCGGAGGCGGTGCCCTCCGGCGCGGCGGAGCTGCCTGGCTGCGCGCTGCCGGCGCGGGGGGTGAACCGCGGCTGCGGGACGGGGGGCGCCGGCGGCACCGGCTCGATCCGCGGGAAGTACGGCCCCTCCACGTCCGTGCCCGCGGTCTCCGGGGGCTTCAGCGCACCGGGGCTCGGCGGCACGCCGCGCTCGTAGGCGTTCGCCCAGACGAGGACTGCGCGCACGTACTCGGCGGAGCGGTTGTAGCCGAACACGGCGCGGGCCAGCTCCTGCGTGCGGCTCAGGTCCCGCCCGCCGGCGCAAAGGTACTCCCCCGCTGCGGTGGTGGCGTCGTGCAGGTTGTTCGGGTCCATGCCCGGTTCGGCGACCGCGCGCCACGTCCGCGGGATGAACTGCATCGGACCGACCGCGCGGTCCCAGCGCGCGTCGCCGTCGAGCCGCCCGCCGTCGGTGTCGGGGATCGCCGCCACGCCGTCGCCGTCGAGCACCGGTCCGCGGACCGGTTCGGTCGTCGTGCCGTTCGCGTCGATCGCGCCGCCGCGCGCGTGCCCGGACTCGACGCGCCCCAGCGCCGCCAGCATCGACCAGTGCAGCCCGCAGCCGGGGTGCTCGGCCGAGACGGTCCGCGCCGAGGACCGGTAGGCGCGCAGCACGGGCTCGGGGATGTCCAGCAGCCCCGCCTGCGCCGCGTCGTCCGGGAGCGCGGGGTCGGAAGCCGCCGCACCCGGGGCCGCGGGGTTCGGGGAGGTCCGCTGCTCGCCCGTCCCGCCGAGCGACCGCGGATCGCTCCGCTCCGGCAGCGTGCCGGCGACGCCGAGCGTGCGCGGCGGCACGTCGGCCTCCTCCGGCACGTCCTCGGCCCGCTGCGCGAGCATCCCGGTGACCACGAGCACGGCCGCCGAAGCGGCCACGAGCGGCGCGGCCACCACGGTTTCGACGCGCCTGCGACGGCGCCACGGGTTGTGGCCGCCGCGACCGCGTCGCGCTCGGCTGTCCTCGTCCAACGCCACTGGCCTCTCCCCGCCTGCGAGTCGGCGCCGCGGTCGGTGCCCCAGGGGCGCAAAGCCCGCGCACGATTTCCTTCCTTACAGGACGGCGGAGGAGATCGCCGGATGGCCGCAGCGCGGCGTCACCCGGACGAGTCGTGAACGGACCGGCTCACGCTTCGAGCCCGAGCGCGCCGCGCAGGTGGGGCCAGCGCTGCGCGATGAGGTCGACCAGCTCGTCCCCGACCGGGTTGGTGCCGCGGCCGGCGGCGAGCGCGTGCGCCAGGTGGACGTGCAGGCACTTGACGCGCTCGGGCATGCCCCCGGCGCTGACGCGGGTGCCGAGCGGCTCCAGCGCGTCCCGCTCGGCCAGGTAGGCCTCGTGCGCGCGGCGGTAGCGCTCGGCCAGCCCCGCGTCCCGCTCGAGCCGCTCGGTCATCTCCCGCATGAGGCCTTCGGATTCGAGCGTGGCGGCCGCGCTGACCAGTGCGGGCGCGGTCAGGTAGTACAGCGTGGGGAACGGGGTGCCGTCCTCCAGGCGCGGGTTGGTGCGCACGACGGTGGGTTCGCCCGCGGCGTCGCGGGCGGCGACGGAGCGCAACCCGCGCGGCCGGCGCCCCAGCTGCCGCTCGACGGTCTCCCGGTCGTGCTCGTCGATCGGCCGCGCCGCCTCGTGGCTGCCGGTCACGCTCCGTCCTCTCCTCGAATCGACGTCCACAGCTGCTCGTACCAGGGCGCGTCCTCGTCCGCCTCCGCGGGCCGCTCCCCGCCCGGCCCCTTCTCCGGGGACGGCACGTGCACCATGTACGGCGTCTCCCCCGGGCGCACGTAGCCGAGCCGCTCGCGCGCTTCGGCCTCCACGTGCGCAGGGTCGGACAGCTCCTCCTTGCGCTGCTGCAGCGACTGCACCTCGCGCTCCAGCTGCGCGCGGCGCTCCTGCTGCGCGGCGAGCTCGGCGCGCTGGCTCCAGTAGGTGCGCAGCGGCACCGCGACGCTCAGCGCCATCGCGCACACGACCAGCGCCAGCACCGCGGCGCGGGGCGTGGAGGAGAGCTTGAACGCGCCGCCGGTGCTGCTCGCGGCCGACCGGGACCGCTTGGCCCCGGTCGGCCGCGGGAACGTGCCGCGACGGGCGCGGGCCGGCCGCCGCGAGTCGTCCCGACCGCGGCGGCCCGTGCTGCGCGAAACGCGCCCGACCGGCATGCGTCAGTCCTCCACCGGGGTGAACCGCGGGAAGGCCAGCTCGCCCGCGAACCGCGCGGCGTCGCCGAGCAGCTCCTCGATCCGCACGAGCTGGTTGTACTTGGCCACCCGCTCGCTGCGCGCGGGCGCACCGGTCTTGATCTGGCCGCAGCCGGTGGCCACGGCGAGGTCGGCGATCGTGGTGTCCTCGGTCTCCCCGGAGCGGTGGCTGAGCATGCTCTTGTACCCGGAGGAGGTGGACAGCTGCACCGCGTCCAAGGTCTCGGACAGGGTGCCGATCTGGTTGACCTTCACCAGCAGCGCGTTGGCCACGCCCCGGTTGATGCCCTCCTCGAGGCGCTCCGGGTTGGTGACGAACAGGTCGTCGCCGACCAGCTGCACCTTCCCGCCGATCTGCCGGGTCAGCTGCTCCCAGCCGGACCAGTCGTCCTCGGACAGCGGGTCCTCGATGGACACCAGCGGGTAGGTGTCGGCGAGCTCGCCGTAGTACTCGGACAGCTGCTCGGCGGTCCACTGCTTGCCCTCGAAGGTGTACACGCCCTCGGAGCAGAACTCGGTGGCCGCCACGTCCAGCGCGAGCACGATGTCCCGACCCGGCTTGTAGCCGGCCTTCTCGATCGCCGTGGTGATCAGGTCCAGCGCCTCCCGGTTGCTGCTCAGCGACGGGGCGAATCCGCCCTCGTCACCGAGGCCGGTGGCCAGGCCCTTGGACTTGAGCACCGATTTCAGCGCGTGGTAGGTCTCCGCGCCCCAGCGCAGCGACTCGGCGAAGCTGTCCGCGCCGATCGGCGCGATCATGAACTCCTGGATGTCCACACCGGTGTCCGCGTGGGCACCGCCGTTGAGGATGTTCATCATCGGCACGGGCAGCACGTGCGCGTTCGGCCCTCCCAGGTAGCGGAAGAGGTCCAGCCCGGAGGACTCGGCGGCGGCCTTGGCCACGGCCAGCGACACGCCCAGCAGCGCGTTCGCCCCGAGGCGGGACTTGGTGGCCGTGCCGTCGAGGTCCAGCAGCTTCTGGTCGACGACGCGCTGCTCGGTGGCTTCCAGCCCCTGCAGTTCCGGACCGATCTCGTCGAGGACGGCGGTGACCGCGTTCTGCACGCCCTTCCCGCCGTAGCGCCCGGCGTCCCCGTCGCGCAGCTCGACCGCTTCGTGCTCACCGGTCGAGGCGCCCGAAGGTACCGCGGCGCGGGTAAGCGTGTCGTCCTCCAACGCCACTTCGACCTCGACCGTCGGGTTGCCCCGGGAATCGAGGATCTCGCGGGCGCCGACCTGCTCGATGATCGCCACGTGTGCTCCTTACCAGCGTTCCAACGATCTGACCTCGCGGCGGTGACCCCGGGTGCGCGCGCTGCGCCCGCCCTGGCGGCCCCGGCCACTCCCGAGCCTATGCGCTCGGGTCGGGTCCGTGGGCACTCCCGTCACCTTCGACACGTCGCGGTGCCGCCCGCCCAGCCTGGCCGCCGCGGCACCGCGCGGGAAGGCGGCGCACCGCCGACCCGCCCACCTACCATCTGCTTGGACGTCGTTTCCGACGGCGAATCGTCCTATGGTGAGGTCGCTATGAGCGAGGAACACCAGGCGAACCGGGGTGGCCCCGAGCAGCCGCCCCCTGCGGACAACGGCGGGCGCGACGACATCGGAACCGGTCCAGCCGGCGAGGGGCCGGACACGTCGGGGCTCGGCGGCGAGGCCGTTGCGGCCTTCCGGCGCGCGGAGGACCTCGTCACCCAGCGGCGCCCGCGGGAGGCGCTCACCGCGCTGGAACCGGTGCTGCACATCGGCGCGGACAAGCCGAGCGTGCAGCTGCTGCTCGGGCGGGCGTACTACTTCGCCGCGCAGCTCGGCCGCGCCGAATCGGCGTTCTCGCGGGTGCTGGAGCTCGACCCGTCCGACCACTACGCCCGCCTCGCGCTCGGCCGGACGCTGCAGCGCCAGGGGCGGCTCGCCGAGGCCCGGGCGCAGCTGCGGCTCGCGGCGACGATGTCGCCGACGCCCACCTACCAGGAAGCGCTCGGCGAGATCAACGCGCACATCGCCCTCCGCGACCGGTGAGGAGCTCTCCCAGCAGCTGGCCACCCGTGCTCGGAGACGAAACGGCGGGAGGCACCTCCCGGCACCAGAGGATGTCACCCCTGTCGGGCGCTGCACGCGATCAGCGCCAACAGCCGCAACGGGGGCTCAGTCGCGCCGGTTGCCGGCCGCTGCGTAGCTCTCGGCCAGGCCGAAGACGGTGCGACCGTAGTCCGCGGAGTTGTTGTAGGTCAGCACCGCCGACCACCAGCCCTCGCCGGTGGTCAGGTCGCGGCCGCCGGAGCACAGGTAGCGGGCGGCCGACATGGCCGCGTCGTCGATGTCGAACGGGTCGGCCGCCCCGTCCCCGTTGCCGTCGGTGCCCCACCGGCGCCACGTGTCCGGGATGAACTGCAGCGGACCCACCGCCCGGTCGAACCGGGAGTCGCCGTCGAGCGCGCCGCCGTCGCTGTCCGGCAGGTGGCGCACGCCGGGACCGCCGTCCAGCGGCACCCCGACGACGGGGCGGGACGAGGTGCCGTCCTCGCCGAGCACCCGGCCGCCGTACCGGCCGTGGTCGGACTCGACCCGACCGATCCCGGCGACGGTCACCCAGGACAGGCCGCACTCCGGCTGGTACCGGCGCATCCCCAGCTCGGCGTTGATGTAGGCCTCCGCGGCGCGCGCCGGTACGTCCACATCGGACGCGATGGTGTCGGCCAGCGCGCGCACCGGGTCGTCGTGCCGCTGCCACGCGCCCTCCTCCGGCGGGGGCGGCATCGCTTCCGGACCTGCGGCCTCCTCCGGCGCCGGCGCTTCGGAACCCGGTTCCACTTCGGCCGGCCGCACGGGCGCGCGCGGCAGCGGGCCCGCGCGGGGAGCCTCGGGCGGCCGGGTGAGCACGTCGAGCAGCCCGATCCCGCCGGAGACGAGCGCGACGAGTCCCACGGCCACAACGGCCCGCCCGCGCACGCCGAGTCCCCGCGCACCGAGTCCCCGCGCGCCGGGTCCGCGCACTGCGAGCGCGGCGAGGCGCCGCTGGAGGGACCGCGCCGCGGCGCCGCACGCGCGGACGCAGCGGGCGGTTCCCCGGTGGATCGACCGAAGCACGGCGACAGGCTACGCGCCAGTAGCCCCTCGTGACCATCACCACGCTCCCACCGGTGCGCGGCAGGAGCGGTCAGCGCTGCTCGCCCGGCTGCGCGCGGCTGGTGCGGCCGTAGTGGTCGGCCCAGGCCACGACGTCGTCGACGTAGTCGCGGCTGGCGTTGTACCGCAGCAGCGCCGTCCAGAAGTCCCCGCGATCGGCCAGGTCCACGCCCTCCGAGCACAGGTAGCGGCCGGCGGCCATCGCGGCGTCGTCGATGTCGTGCGGATCGGCGCGCCCGTCGGCGTCCGCGTCGACGCCCCAGTCGCGCCACGTGTCCGGGATGAACTGCAGCGGACCCACCGCCCGGTCCCACACGCGATCGCCGTCCCACACGCCGTCGTCGGTGTCCGGGATCCGCCGGACCCCGTCGCTGCCGTCCAGCGGGACCCCGCGGATCTCCGGGTCGGGCCGGCCGGTGACGTCCAGCTGCGCACCCCCGTACCGCCCGTGGCCGGACTCGACCGCGCCGATGCCCGCGAGCGCGGTCCAGCTGAGGTGGCACCCGGGCCGGTCGCGCTCCAGCTCCCGCGCCGCGTAGCCGTAGGCCTGCAGGGCCGCGCGCGGGATGTTCAGCTCATCGGCCAGTTCCTCCGACCACTGCCCCAGCTGGGCCTGCGGCCGGGAGCCGGGCGGCAGGGTCCCGTCGGCCGGGTCGTGCAGCCGCACCTCGGGCGGCGCCACCCCGGGGTCGGGCGGCGCGGACGCCGGCGGCGGTTCGAACGGCTCCGGAGCGGACGGTTCCCGGGGCAGCAGGGCGGAGCACGAGGTCAGCACGACCAGCGCCGGGACGCACACCAGCATCCTCCGCGCACCTGCTCGCGGCACAGCACCCCTCCGTCCGCGCGTTCACGCGCCTTTCGCGACCCGTGTCCCGGGCCGCCGTCGCCCCGGTCCCGCTGGTGGCCGGTTCGCGGGAACGCCGTCCGCGGCCGGTGCTCCTGCAGTCTCCCTCACCGCTCGCGGGACGCGGCGGTGCGCTCGGGCGAACCGGACAGCGCCGCGCGCCATTCCGCTCCGCCGGCCTGCGCGGGTTCGCGCCCCTCCTCGCGCAACCGCTGCTCGGCCCGGCGGATCGCCCGGTCGGCCCGCAGGGCCACCTCGCGCAGTTCGTCCTCGGGGTCGTGCCCCTCGACGCGGGCGCGCGCCGCGAGCGCGAACATCCGCCCGCCGGCGCCGTCACCCGCGGGCAGGTCCTCCACCGGCACCCCGGCGCGGTGGGCGCGCTGCGCGATCTTCGCGGCCAGCGCGGCGGCCGGCTGGCCCAGCGCCACGCCGTCCACGATCGATTCGCGCTGCTTCTCGCTCTGCTTGAGCTCCTCCCACCGGGCGTGCTGCGCCTCGGGGTCGAGCACCTCGCCGTCCCGGGCGAACACGTTCGGATGACGGGAGACGAGCTTGGCGACGAGGTCCGCGGCGACCTCGTCGATGTCGAACGGATCGCCCGCGTCCTCCGCGGCCACCCGGGCGTGGAAGAGCACCTGCAGCAGCACGTCCCCGAGCTCCTCGCGCAGCGCGGCGCGGTCCCGCTGGGCGATCGCGTCGAGCAGCTCGTAGGTCTCCTCGACCAGGTAGCGCCGCAGCGAGTCGTGGTCCTGCTGCCCGTCCCACGGGCAGCCGCCCGGGGAGCGCAGCCGGTCCATCACCGACACGGCCGCCAGCAGCTCGGCACCCGCCGGCCGGGGCGCGCCCACGACGTCCGCGCCCGCGGCGCGCAGCTCGGCCGCGGGTGGTTCGGCGGCGTCGGTGGTCACGAGCACGACCGGGGCTTCGGCCGCGCGCCGCACGAGCTCCGCGGCCGCCGGTGGCGCGGGTGCCCGGTCGGCCCCGCGCGGGGCCAGCGCAGCGCGGGCGGCCTCCGGCACCGATTCCGCCGCGAACACGTCCGCGGCGTCGCGCAGGAGCGGGAAGGCGGCCGCGGGGAGGACCTCGCCGAGCCGCGCGTCCACCACGACCACGGCAGTGCCCGATGCGGGCTTCGACTCAGCAACCACGCTTCGATTCTGCCCGGAGCGCGCACTTCCCCCGTTCCGGGGTGGGCGCGGAGGGGCGAGCAGCGGGCTCGGCGCCCCGGGTCACGGCTCGATCCGGAACCCGCGGAGCTCGTCCTCGCTGCTGCGGGTGGTCAGCGCGATCGGGTCCCAGACGCCGTAGCGGGGGCTGAGCCGCACGCCCTCGCGCGCGGCGGTCAACCCGAGCAGCTGCTCGCCGAACCGGCTGAGCACCTGCTCGCCGGCGGGCCGGGCCCGGCGGTCGGGTTCGACGTGCTCGTCGCGCCGGGTGATCCGCGCGACGAGCCACTGCCCGGAGCCGGGGCGGGGCTCGTAGGCGAGCACGGTCCCCGCCCGCGCGCCGAACAGCGGGGTCCCCGCGGCCGTGCTCGGCGCGGCGGACGCGCGCAGCCCGTCGATGCGCTGCGCCGGCAGCCCGGACCGGCGGTCCGCGGCGAGCAGGTCGCGGGCCTGCTGCGGCCCCGCGGCCATCCGCCGGGCCTTGCGCCGGGCGTCCTCGCGGCTGTCGGCCCGGGTCATCACGAAGCTCACCGCGAGGCGGTCGTAGTACTCGCGGCCGAGCTCCACCAGCGTCAGCTCCGAGCGCGCCGCCCGCGGCAGCTGGTCCCGCTGGTACGGGGTGCCCTCGGTCAGCGCGGCCGCACCCCCTGCGCCGCTGATGAGCTCGCGCACCTGGGCCGCCGAGACCGCGAGGTCCTCCTCCTGCGCCGCGCGCCGGGTGAGCTCCTCGCGGACGAGCTGCGCGGCGAGTTCCCGGCCGAGGTCGTCGACCTCGTCGCGCTGCTGCAACCTCCGCTTCAGCCCCGGCTCCTCGCGCAGGGTCTCGTGCAACCAGCCGCGCACCTCGCCCACCGGGACGCGCGTGCCGCCGACGAACGCGGCCGCGCCGGCGCGGTCGGCCGTGCCGCAGCCGGCGAGCACTCCGGTGACGAGCAGTGCGGCGAGGACCGGGCGAACGCGGCGGGACAGGACGAAGCTCACAGCTGCACAGCTTCGCACGGCTCGCTCCCGTGGTGAAGATCACCACGCCGGCGCCGGGGCGGCCACCACCGAGTTCAGCAGTTCGGTGCACCAGTCCAGCAGCGCCTCGTCGCGCAGCTGGGGCGCGCCGATGCGCCCGCCGGCGGCGCCCTCGGTGGGGCGCGGCACGGACAGGGTGCGCACGGCCGGCTTGTGCACCGCCTTCGGGTGGAGCCGCTTGAGCCGCACCGCCTGCGAATCGCGCAGCTCCACCGGGGCGAACCGCAGCGAGGAGCCCTGCACCGTCACCTCGGTGACCCCGTGCTCGCGGCAGACCTGGCGGAAGCGCGCGACGTGCAGCAGCCGCGTCACCGGATCCGGCACCGGCCCGTAGCGGTCGACCAGCTCGGTGCGCACCGAGTCCAGGTCCTCCTCGGTCCGCGCGGCCGCGATCTTGCGGTAGGCCTCGAGCCGCAGCCGCTCACCGGAGACGTAGTCGTGCGGGATGTGCGCGTCCACCGGCAGGTCGACGCGGACCTCGGTGGGCTCGGTCTCCTCGACGTCACCGGACCCGCCGTCGGCCTGCTGCCGGTAGGCCTCGACCGCCTCGCCGACGAGCCGCACGTACAGGTCGAACCCGACCCCGGCGATGTGCCCGGACTGCTCCGCGCCGAGGATGTTGCCCGCGCCGCGGATCTCCAGGTCCTTCATCGCCACGGCCATGCCGGCGCCCAGCTCC
This sequence comes from Salinifilum aidingensis, assembly GCF_054782015.1. NCBI lineage: Bacteria > Bacillati > Actinomycetota > Actinomycetes > Pseudonocardiales > Pseudonocardiaceae > Salinifilum > Salinifilum aidingensis. Next base: position 70,887 of record NZ_BAAGTH010000015.1, read on the forward strand.
GAGTTCTGCGCGATCGTGGACAGCCGGTCGTAGGCGGTGTCCTTCAGCGGCGTCTCCCCCGGGTACAGGAAGTACGCGTAGGCGCGCTCCCGGGCGCGCCCGACGCGGCCGCGCAGCTGGTGCAGCTGGGCGAGGCCGAGCCGGTCGGCCCGGTCCACGACGAGCGTGTTCGAGTTGGCGATGTCCAGGCCCGTCTCGATGATCGTGGTGCACACGAGCACGTCGTGCTCGCGCTCCCAGAAGCCCTGGATGATCTTCTCCAGGCGGTCCTCGTTCATCTGCCCGTGCGCGGTGACCACCCGCGCCTCGGGGACGAGCTCGCGCAGGTGCCGGGCGGTCTTCTCGATGTCCGAGACCCGGTTGTGCACGAAGAACACCTGGCCGTCGCGCAGCAGCTCGCGGCGGATCGCGGCGGCCACCTGCTTCTCGTCGTAGGCCCCGACGTAGGTGAGCACCGGGTGCCGCTCCTCCGGCGGGGTGAGGATGGTGGACATCTCGCGGATGCCCGCGGTGCTCATCTCCAGCGTCCGCGGGATCGGCGTGGCCGACATCGTCAGCACGTCCACGTGCGTGCGCAGCGACTTGATGTGCTCCTTGTGCTCGACGCCGAAGCGCTGCTCCTCGTCGACGATGACCAGCCCGAGGTCGCGGTAGCGCACGCCGGTCTGCAGCAACCGGTGCGTGCCGATGACGACGTCGACCTCGCCCTCGGCGAGCCCGGTCAGCGTGCGCTCGGCCTCCTCGGACGTGGTGAACCGGGACAGCCCCTCGACGCGCACGGGGAAGGACCGCATCCGCTCGGTGAAGGTGTTCAGGTGCTGCTGCGCCAGCAGCGTCGTCGGCACGAGCACCGCCACCTGCTTGCCGTCCTGCACCGCCTTGAACGCCGCGCGCACGGCGATCTCGGTCTTGCCGTAGCCGACGTCGCCGCAGATCACCCGGTCCATCGGCACCTGGCTCTCCATGTCGCGCTTGACCTCGTCGATGGCCGCGAGCTGGTCGCCGGTCTCGATGTGCTGGAAAGCGTCCTCCAGCTCGCGCTGCCACGGGGTGTCCTGGCCGAACGCGTGCCCCGGCGAGGACTGGCGCGCCGCGTAGAGCTGGACGAGCTCGGCGGCGATCTCCTTGACCGCCTTGCGCGCCTTGGCCTTGGTGTTCTTCCAGTCCGCGCCGCCGAGCTTGTTCAGCGAGGGCGCCTCCCCGCCGACGTAGCGGGAGACCTCGTCGAGCTGGTCGGTGGGCACGAAGAGCCGGTCGCCCGGCTGGCCGCGCTTGCTCGAGGCGTACTCGAGCACGAGGTACTCGCGGGTGGCGCCGCCGACGGTGCGCTGCACCATCTCGACGAACTTGCCGACGCCGTGCTGGTCGTGCACCACGTAGTCGCCGGGCTTCAACGCCAGCGGGTCGACCGCGTTGCGGCGGCGCGAGGGCATGCGCCGCATGTCGCGGGTGGAGGTGCCGCCGCGGCCGCCGGTGACGTCGGTCTCGGTGAGCACGGTCAGGCGCACCTCGGGAGCGGCGAAGCCGTCCTCCAGACCGCCGCGCACCACGGTGACCACACCGCCCTCCGGGGCGCTGCCCAGCTCCTCGGTGGCCAGCTTGACGGGCAGCTCCTCCTCGCCGAGCTGCGCGGCCACCCGCTGCGCGGTACCGCTCCCGGCGACGACGAGCACGGCCGCGCCGCCAGCGGTGACGTGCGCGCGCAGGTCGGCGAAGGCCTTGCTGATCTCGCCCCGGTAGCGCTCGACCGGGTGCAGCCCCAGCCGCAGGGTCTCGTCGTCGGCCTCGTCGTGCTCGCTGGACAGCTGCGTCAGGCTCCACCAGGGCAGGCCGCGCTGCCGGGTCTGCTCGGCGACGTCGCCGAGGCCGCGGTAGGCGGCCGCGCCCAGGTCGATCGGGGCCTGCCCGCCCTCGGCGGCGACCATCCACGAGGCCTGCAGGAACTCCTCGCCGGTGCGCACCAGGTCGGCCGCGCGGGCCTGGATCTTCTCCGGATCGGCCAGCAGCACGTGCGTGCCCTCCGGGACCAGCTCGGTCAGCAGGTGCATCTCGCCCTCGCACAGGGCGGGGATGAGCGCCTCCATCCCGTCGACGGCCGAGCCCGCGGCGATCTTGCCGAGCATCTCGGCCAGCTGCGGGTCCTGCTGGTGCTGCTCGGCGAGCTTCGCCGCCCGCTCGGCCACCTGGTCGGTGATGAGCAGCTCCCGGCACGGCGGTGCGTACAGCTCGGCCGACTCCGCCTCCGGCAGGGAGCGCTGGTCGGTCACCGAGAAGGGGCGGATCTCGGTGACCTCGTCGCCCCAGAACTCCAGCCGCAGCGGGTGCTCCGAGGTGGGCGGGAAGACGTCGACGATCCCGCCGCGCACGGCGAACTCGCCGCGCTTCTCGACCATGTCCACGCGTTCGTAGGCCAAGTGCGCGAGACGGGCGGTGAGCTGCTCGAAGTCGTGCTCGTCGGCGACGCCCAGCCGCACGGGACGCAGCTCGCCCAGGCCCGGGGCGATCGGCTGGATCAGGCTGCGCACCGTGCTGACGAGCACGCGGACCGGCCCCTCGGCGTGCTCCTCGGGGTGGGCCAGCCGCCGCAGCACGGCCAGCCGGCGGCCCACCGTGTCCGCGCGGGGGGAGAGCCGCTCGTGCGGGAGGGTCTCCCACGACGGGAACACGGCCACCGCGTCCTCACCGATGAGGTCGCCGACCGCCGCAGCGGCCTCCTCGGCCTCGCGGCCGGTGGCGGTGACCAGCAGCACCGGCCGCTCCGCGCCACCGCTGCCCCCGCCGGCCGCCAGCGCGGCCGCGGTGAGGGGGCGCGCGGCGGCCGGCCCCTCCAGCACCAGGCGCGGGCGGTCGGTGGAGCGCAGCACGCGCGCCACGGCCGGGTCGGCCAGCATCGTGTCCAGCAGCCCGCGCAGGGGACCGGCCTGAGTCATGGGTGTACCTCGCAGCGACGTCACGACATGCGCACACGTTCCTGCCCGGGACCGCGGGGCGGCGGGCGCGCCACCGGCCGGAGGATCGACGACGCGGTCGACCGGGAGCAGGAGACCACCACCCAGCCTACGACGTGCGGCCGCGGTGCCCGCGGGGGCGCGGTCCGCGGCCGGGTGTGTCGGCGGACCCCCGCCGAACCGGGTGCGCTGGCACACTGAGCCCGTGCGCGTTCGGTTCCTGGTGCTCCTCGCGGTCGCCGCGGCGCTGGCCGCCTGCGGCGGGCAACCGGTGCGGCAGGACGCGGGCCCGACCCCCTCCTCGCCGACGGGCGAGCTCGCCGCGGAGGTCGTGGCCGAGGGGCTGGAGCACCCGTGGGACATCGGGTTCCTGCCGGACGGCGCGGCCCTCGTCACCCAGCGCTCGGGGGAGCTGGTGCTGCTGCCCGATCCGCGCTCCCGCACGCGGCCGCGTCCGGTGCGCGCGGACTTCGGCGACGTCTTCGCCCGCAACGAGGCGGGGCTGATGGGACTGCAGCCGCACCCGGACTTCGCGCGGAACCGGACCTTCTTCACCTGCCAGGCCGCGGAGCGCGGCGGGCGGGCGCACGACGTCCGCGTGCTGCGCTGGCGGCTGTCCGCGGACCGCGCGGAGGCGCGGCGGATCGGTGATCCGCTGGTCACCGGCATCCCGCTGCGGTCGAACGGGCGGCACGCCGGCTGCCGGCTGGAGCTGGACCGCACCGGTGCCCTGCTGGTCACCACCGGCGACAGCGCCGCGCCGCGGGTGTCGCAGGACCGGACCTCCCTCGGCGGCAAGCTCCTGCGCGTCGACCCGGACTCCGGCGGCCCGGCGCGCGGCAACCCGTTCGCCGGCGCGGCCGATCCGCGCCAGCGCCTCGTGCTCACCTTCGGGCACCGCAACGCGCAGGGCATCGCCACGCGCGCCGACGGGGGCGTGTTCCTCTCCGAGCACGGCCCGGACGTGGACGACGAGATCAACCGGGTCCGGCCCGGCCGCAACTACGGGTGGGCTCCGCGCGGTGGTCTGACCGGCTACGACGAGTCGGTCCCGATGACCGACCGGGAGCGGTTCCCGAACGCGGTCCCGGCCGCGTGGTCCTCCGGCGGGCGGACCGAGGCGATCTGCGGCGCGACGTTCCTGTCCGGCGCGCGGTGGGGCCCGTTGGACGGGCGGCTGGCGGTGGCCGCGCTGAAGGGCAGCAAACTGCTGCTGTTCGACGTGACCGGGTCCGGGGACGTGCGGGGCGTGCACGTGCCGCGGCCGCTGGACGGCACGTTCGGCCGCCTCCGGGCCGTCGAGCAGGGACCGGACGGAGCGCTGTACGTGACGACCTCGAACGGCTCCAACGACCGGGTGCTGCGGGTGACGCCGAGCGAGCTCTGACGAGCCGCCGCGCGCCGTGCGAGGGCTCCGACCGACCTGCTCCCCGCCCCGCCGGTGCGGCCCCCACGCGCTCGCGCGGAGCGCATCCGCGGCGGGACCGCCCCCGGTGATCGGACCCCGGCGGGACACGGCAGTGTGCAGTGGAGCTTAACGGTCATTGCAGAACTATTCGCTTGTGCTGACGCGAGGGCCCTTCGAGGATGGCCTCGTGATCTCGCGCACCGACGCCCGCTCCACGCTGCTCACCGAACCGCGGAAGGCCGCTGCGGCGGCGGCCTTCACGATGCTGCTGTGGTCCTCCTCGTTCGTGGCCATCCGCGAGGCGGGCGAGGCGCTGTCGCCCGCGCCGCTCACGCTGCTCCGGCTCGCGGTCGCGGCGGCGGCGCTGTCGGTGTTCGCGCTCGCCCGCCCCGGGCGCGCACTGCGCGTGCGGTTGTCCGGCAGGGGACTCGGGTTGATCGCCGCCTACGGGGTGCTCTGGCTGGGCGCCTACAGCGTCGCGCTCAACGCCGGTGAGCTGCACGTCGACGCGGGGACGGCGGCGCTGCTGGTGAACGTCGCCCCGCTGCTCGTCGCGTTCGGCGCGGGCCTCCTCCTGGGCGAGGGCTTCCCCCGGCCGCTGCTGGCGGGGGCGGTGGTCTCGTTCGGCGGGGTCGCGCTCATCGCCGCCGGGAGCTCGGGGCGGAGCGACGGGATCGGCGTCGTGCTGTGCCTGCTGGCCGCGGTCCTCTACGCGGCGGGCGTGCTGATCCAGAAGCGCACCATGCGCCACGCGGACGGGTTCACCATCACCTGGCTCGGATGCGTGATCGCCACGGTGGCGCTGCTGCCCTGGCTGCCGGAGCTGATCACCGAGCTGGGCCCGGCGTCGGCGAGCGACGTCCTCGCCGCGGTGTACCTGGGCGTGGCCCCGACCGCTCTCGGCTTCAGCACCTGGGCCTACGCCCTGCGCCGCACCGACGCCGGCAAGCTCAGCACCTCCTCCTACGCCGTTCCCGCGCTGTCGGTGCTGCTGTCGTGGCTGCTGCTGTCCGAGACGCCCTCGGTGTACGGCTTCGCGGGCGGAGCGATCTGCCTGGTCGGTGTGGCGATCTCCCGGCGCCCCGCGCGGTGAGCACCGCCGCTGCCGTCCCCGCCCGGCGGGAGCCGGGCGGCCTCACGGGCGGGAGCCGGCGCGACCTCGGGTGGTGCGCAGCTCGGGCTTGGCCTCGATGTGCGACAGGCCGTTCCAGGCCAGGTTGACCAGGTGGGCGACGACCTCGTCCTTCTTCGGCTTGCGCACCTCCAGCCACCACTGCCCGACCAGCGCCACCATGCCGACGAGCGCCTGGCTGTACAGCGGCGCGAGCTTCGGGTCGTAGCCGCGGGCGGAGAACTGCACGCCGAGGATGTCCTCGACCTGGCTGGCGATGTCGTTGAGCAGGCTGGAGAAGGTCCCGGTGGTGCTGGCCACCGGGGAGTCCCGCACGAGCACGCGGAACCCGTCCGTGGAGTTGTCGACGTAGTCCAGCAGTGTTCGTGCGGCCTGCTCCAGGAGCTCGCGGGGGTGCCCGGCCGAGAGGGCGGAGACGATCTCGTCGAGCAGGTGCCGCATCTCCCGGTCCACCACGACGGCGTAGATGCCCTCCTTGCCGCCGAAGTGCTCGTAGACGACGGGTTTGGACACCTCGGCCCGGTGGGCGATCTCCTCGATCGAGGTCCCGTCGAAGCCCTTCTCGGCGAAGAGGGCGCGCGCCACGTCGAGCAGCTGGTGCCGCCGCTCCTCCCCGCTCATCCGCACGCGCGCGGCGCGGCGGGCCGAGCGGGAGGCCCGCTTGTTGGATTCGCTGGAACGTGCGCGTCGCCGTGCCACTCGGACAACCCTAAACCGCTCACCGGTCCCCGCCGGGGCCGGTCGATCAGCTCCCCGACTCGGTGACCGAGATGCGGGCGAGGCGCTTGGCGTTCGGCCACCGCACCTTCCAGGCCCAGCCGAGCTTCTCCAGCGCCCAGATCACGCGCGCGGAGATGTCCAGCTGGCCCCGCATCACGCCGTGCCGCGCGCAGGTCGGGTCGGCGTGGTGCGAGTTGTGCCAGGACTCGCCGAAGGACACCAGGGCCAGCGGCCAGAAGTTGGCGGCCTTGTCGCGGCTCTTGAACGGCCGCTCGCCGATCATGTGGCAGATCGAGTTCACCGACCACGTGATGTGGTGCAGCAGCGAGACCCGCACCAGGCCGGCCCAGAAGAACCCGGTGAACGCGCCCCACCAGGACCAGGTGAGCAGGCCGCCCAGCACGGCGGGCAGCAGCAGGCTCAGCACGGTCCACAGCACGAACAGCCGGTTGAGCCCGAACATCGTGCGGTCCTTGTGCAGGTCCGGGGCGAAGCGCTGCGAGTTGGTGACGTCGCGCTCGAACAGCCACCCCATGTGCGCGTGCCAGAAGCCCTTGGCCAGGGCCACGGGCGAACCGCCGAAGCGCCACGGCGAGTGCGGATCGCCCTCGCGGTCCGAGTAGGCGTGGTGGCGCCGGTGGTCGGCGACCCAGTTGATGAGCGGTCCCTGCACGGACATCATGCCCGCGACCGCGAGGACCGCGCGGACCGGCCGCTTGGTCTTGAACGAGCCGTGCGTGAAGTGCCGGTGGAACCCGACGGTGACGCCGAGCCCGGTAATGGCGTAGAAGGCGACGGCGAGGCCGACGTCGGCCCACCCGAGGCCCCACCCCCAGGCGAAGGGGACGGCCGTGATCAGTGCCATCAGGGGCACGAGGACGAAGATGTACACCGACAGCTGCGACACCCAGTTCCGGGTCTCGGCCACGAGGGGCTTGCGCCCGGACTGGCCGTTCGGGGTTCCTGAGTCCGCGGAAGCGGCGGAAGGGGTCGCGTACCCGGTTGTTGCGGTCATGCTCTCTTCCTCACTGTCCGTGGCAGTTCCGAGACTCGCGCGTGCCGTTGTGCTGCGAAGGAGTCCAACCTACGGAACCGTAACCTACGACAGCGTAAGTTCTCCCCCGCGAACACGTCATCCCGATTCGGTAAATCACGGCGTGTCGCCGCTCTCAGGCGTGTCGCCGCTCGCCCCCACGAGGCCTCGGTGCGGTCCGGTTCGCCAACCGACTTCACCCGTTCGACCGAGGAGGAGCGCGCAACCGCGAGTCGGCGCGCACCGTCGGATCCGACGTGACCGACGCAGCACCCGAACTCCCCGGCCGCCGCGCGAGCGCGGCCCCACTGCCCCCCGGCGGCCGCGGCCGTGCCAGGATGTGCCGTGGGCGATATCGGAACCGGTTCCGGTCCCGGACCCCGGCTCCGACTGTCGAGGGACATCCACGGCAGTGCCCGATCCGCCGTGGTGTAACGGCAGCACCTCGGATTTTGGTTCCGATGGTCCAGGTTCGAATCCTGGCGGCGGAGCGAGCGACCTTCCCGGACCTGCCGTGCTGACCCCCGAACCGGACGACGGCGAACTCCGCCGGCTCCGCCACACGACCAGGGGGTGTGCGCCGCTGCACGAGGACGCGGAGGCACCGCAGGAGGACGCGGCCGCGCTGGGCGAGGTCTCCGAGGCCTGGCTCCTGGCCCGGGCGCGCGAGCTCAACGCCGTCGGCCAGTACAGCGACACGCAGGGGCAGTCCGAGGCGATCGGGGAAGCCGACCGGCTGCTCGCGGAGGCCCGCCGCCGCGGCGAACCCCGCGTGATCGCGCAGGTCCTGCGCCACTGCACCTCCCTCCGGCTGGCCACCGCCGGGTACCCGGCCAGCGCCGAACCGCTGCTCGACGAGCTGCTCACGCACTCGCGGCGGCACGGGCTCGTGGTCTTCCAAGCCGACAGCCACGCCCTGCGCGGCCAGCGCGCGCTGCTGAGCGGTGCCGAGGACAGCGCGCTGACCGAGGTCGCCCACGGGCTGGCCCTGCTCGACGAGGACCCCGCCCCGGACCACGCCCTCGGACTGCGCTCCTGGGAGCGGGTGCTGGCCACCGCCCTGGTGGACCTCGGCCTGGTGCTCACCCAGCTCGGCGTCTACGAGGTGGCCGACGAGGTCATGTCGCGGGCGCACCAGCGCATCCGCGAAGGCGGCGGTCCGCACGAGATCGCGGTGCACCTGATCAACCGCTGCCGCATGCTGCTCGGCTGGGGGATGCGGCTCGAGCGGGTCGGGCACGCCGAGGAGGCCGAGCGCCGCTACAGCACCGCCGCGGCCATCGCGGAGGCCGCCGAAGGTCCGTGGCACGAGTCGCTGTTCCCCCGCCTGGCCGAACAACCCGCGGCGGAGCAGATGCCGGTGCTGGGCACCGCGCACGCCCTGGCCCGTCCCGGCCCGGAGCACGTCTCCCGGCTGCGCGGACTGCTCGAGCTGGATCGCGCGATCCACCCCCGGGAGAAGATCCTCACCGCGGTCGCGCTGTCCCGCTGCCTCGTGCGCGCCGACCGCGAGCCGGAAGCGGGCGCGCTGCTGACCCGGGTGCGCGCGGAACTGACCGCGGAGACCTCCGACCCCACGCTGCGCATCGCGCTCGCCCGCGAGTGCACGCGGATGACCGCGCTGGGAGCCGAGGAGAGGGACGCCGCGCTGCGCAGCTACGCCGCCGAGCTGGAGAACGAGCTGTGGGCGATGCGGCAGACCCGGGTGTCCACGCTGCTGACCCGGCTGGAGAACTCGCGGCTGAGCAACGAGCACGACGCGATCACGCGCCAGGCCCTGCAGGACTCGCTGACCGGGCTGCACAACCGGCGCGCGCTCGACGAACGCCTCGAGCAGCTGCACTCCTCCCCCGAGGCGCAACCGCTGGCGGTGGCGCTGGTGGACCTGGACGGGTTCAAGGAGGTCAACGACCACTCCTCGCACGCCGAGGGCGACGACGTGCTGCGCGCCATCGCCGACTCGCTGCGGGACACGCTGCGCGCGGACGACTTCGTCGCGCGCTACGGCGGGGACGAGTTCGTCGTGCTGCTGCCCGGCGTCGCGCTCGAGGCGGCCGAGTCCGCGCTGCGGCGCAGCGTCCGCGCGGTGAGCCGGCTGCCCGCGGGCGTCGCGCGGGGGGTGACGCTGTCCATCGGGGTGGTGGCCACCCGCGCCGAGGAATCACCGGCGCGCACGCTCGCGCGCGCCGACGAGGCCATGTACCGGGCCAAGCGCGCGGGCGGCGGCGGCGTGCACGCCGCCGCACCCGCCGCGGAGGTCGAGGACCCGGGCGGGCGGCGGCTCTGGACCCCGCCGGACCCGCTCACCTGATCCGGTCGGTTCGGGACGGGGCGGTTCGCGAGAGGTCGGACGACCGGCGTGCTTCCGGCACTTCGGCCGATTCCGGCGCTCCGACAGCTTCCGGGCCCTCCGGGCGCGCCCGCCGGGTGCGGGCAGTGGGATTCGCGACAACCACCCGTCGCGCGACCCGACCGGCGGGCACGCGCGGCGACACCGCAGCGGCACCGCCGCGGGACAGGCGGCACCGGCAGTGCGGGCCCGCTCGCGCCCGCCCCCCGGAAATCGCAGCTCGCACCGCTCGCGCATCACCGCCCGAAGAGGCTGAGCAGGTATTATCGGGCGGGCACCACGGCAACTCCGACCGGTTCGCACCACGGAGGGGCCGTGCGCGCCGGGGCCGTTCGTTCCGGTTACCCTTCACCCGCTCGGTGGCAGTGGCCGCGCCGATCGGCTGCTCCGGCGGAGGGACGGCGCTACCGCTGTGCGAGCGTTGACACGCGTGCGGGAAGCACTCCTCGAATCGCGCTCGCCGGAGCCCCGGCGAGCGCGACGAACTCAAGCCTGGTGCCGCGAAGGCAGCGTCGAAAGACCAAGGGAGAGCGCCGATGCTCCAGGGCGAAGCCGCCCAGCCCGCTTCCCCCGACAGCTCCGCCGGGTCCGATTCGCCGGATTCCGTGCAGGCCATCGTCCTCGCAGCGGGGGAAGGCACGCGGATGCGCTCCGCGACGCCGAAAGTGCTGCACCGCCTCGCCGGACGCCCCCTCCTGGAGCACTCCGTGCGCGCCGTCGCCGGTGTCGACCCGGGCGAGCTCGCCGTGGTCGTCGGCCACGGCCGCACCGCGGTGACTCCGCACCTGGACGAGCTGTCCACCTCCCTCGACCGCCCGATCGCCACCGCCGTGCAGGAGCAGCAGCTCGGCACCGGGCACGCCGTGGCCCGCGGCCTCGAGGCCCTCGACGGGACGTCCGCGGGGACGGTGCTGGTGACCTGCGGCGACGTGCCGCTGCTGGACAGCGCGACCATGCGCGCCCTGCTCGAGGAGCACCACGACTCCGGCAACGCGGTCACCGTCCTCTCGGCCGCCGTCGCCGACCCCACCGGCTACGGCCGCCTGCTGCGCGATGCGCACGGCGTCGTCACCGGGATCGTCGAGCAGAAGGACGCCACCGACGCGCAGGCGGAGATCACCGAGATCAACTCCGGGGTGTACGCCTTCGACGCGTTCGTCCTGCGCGACGCGCTGGCCCGGCTCTCCGCGGACAACGCCCAGGGCGAGTGGTACCTCACCGACGTGCTGGCCATCGCCCGCGGCGCGGGCCGCCGCGTCGGTGCGCTGGTCTGCTCCGACCCGTGGCTGGTGGAGGGCGTCAACGACCGCGTCCAGCTGGCGAACCTCGGCGCGGAGCTGAACCGCCGCCTCGTCGAGTCGTGGATGCGCAGCGGCGTCACCGTCACCGACCCCTCCAGCGCGTGGCTGGACTGCGACGTCGTGCTCGACCGCGACGTGCTGCTCGAACCGGGCGTGCAGCTGCGCGCGGGCACCACCGTCGGCGAGGGCGCCACCATCGGCCCGGACACCACGCTCACCGCCTGCACCGTGCACGCGGGCGCGTCGGTCGTGCGCTCGCACGGCGAGCGCGCCGAGGTCGGCCCGGAGGCCCAGGTCGGCCCCTTCGCCTTCCTGCGCTCGGGCACGCAGCTGCGCGCGCGGTCGAAGGCGGGCTCGTTCGTCGAGGCGAAGAACGCGGACATCGGCACCGGCACGAAGGTCCCGCACCTCACCTACGTCGGTGATGCAACCATCGGGGAGCACAGCAACATCGGGGCTGCCACGGTCTTCGTCAACTACGACGGGGTGGACAAGCACCACACCGTGATCGGCTCCCACGCCCGGACCGGCGCCGACAACATGTTCGTCGCACCGGTCGAGGTCGGCGACGGTTCCTACACCGCCGCCGGCTCGGTGATCACAGAAGATGTCCCCCCGGGCGCCATGGCGGTGGCGCGCGGGAGGCAGCGCAACATCGAAGGCTGGGTGGCCAAGCGCCGCCCGGGTACCGCCGCCGACCAGGCCGCACAACGGGCCCTGGGCAATGCAGAAACCATCCACCAATCCGACGAGTGACGGCAATGACGCACGTCAACGGGGAGGGACGATGACCGTGAGTGCCATGTCCGCGACACCCAAGAAGAGCCTCAAGCTCTTCTCCGGGAGCACCCACCCGGAGCTGGCCGAGGAGGTGGCCAAGCAGCTCGACGTGACGGTCACGCCCCAGGCTGCCTACCAGTTCGCCAACGGTGAGCTCTTCGTCCGCTACGACGAGTCCGTGCGCGGCTGCGACGCGTTCGTGATCCAGTCGCACACGCACCCGCTCAACGACGCCATCATGGAACAGCTGATCATGGTGGACGCGCTCAAGCGCGGCAGCGCCAAGCGCATCACCGTGGTCATGCCGTTCTACGGCTACGCCCGCCAGGACAAGAAGCACAAGGGCCGCGAGCCGATCTCGGCGCGCCTGATGGCGGACCTGTTCAAGACCGCGGGCGCCGACCGCCTGGTCACCGTCGACCTGCACACCGACCAGGTGCAGGGCTTCTTCGACGGCCCGGTGGACCACATGTTCGCGCAGAAGCTGCTGGCGAACTACATCCGCGAGACCTACCCGGACGAGCAGATCACCGTCGTCTCCCCCGACTCCGGCCGCGTGCGCGTCGCGGAGAAGTGGGCCGACGACCTCGGCGGCACGCCGCTGGCGTTCATCCACAAGACGCGCGACCCGCTCAAGCCGAACGAGGTCGTGGCCAACCGGGTGGTCGGCGACGTGGAGAACCGGCTGTGCGTCGTGGTCGACGACATGATCGACACCGGCGGCACCATCACCAAGGCCACCAAGCAGCTGCTGGAGACGGGCGCCAAGGACGTCATCATCGCCTCCACGCACCCCGTGCTGTCCGGGCCGGCCTCCGAGCGCCTGGCGAACTGCGGCGCGCGCGAGGTCGTCGTGACGAACACGCTGCCGATCCCGGAGGAGAAGAAGTTCGACACGCTGACGGTGCTGTCGATCGCTCCGCTGCTGGCCCGCACCATCCAGGAGGTCTTCGAGGACGGCTCGGTGACGAGCCTCTTCGACGGCGACGCGTGACGACGGGCGCGGGCGGGCCTGCGCCCCGGCCGGCTCGCGCGGGCGCGCTGCGCACCGATGCGCGAGGGCCCCGGTCGGACTCCCGGACCGGGGCCCTCGCGCATGTCGGCGGACCCCCGTCGGGAGCCGTTCCCAGCCGGGTCGTCCGCGCCGCTGGCAGCGGGCGTGCGCCCGTTCGACGTGCTGCGGCAGCACGCCGGCGCCGCCTCCCCCGCAGCAGCGAGGGGCCTCGTCCCCGGTGGGCGGGGACGGGGCCCGCGGAGGGAGAATCAAGGCGCCGACGAGCTGGCCGTTCTGGGATGAGGTGCGATGAGCAGCAACTTCGTGCATCTACACGTGCACACCGAGTTCTCGATGCTGGACGGGGCGGCGAAGCACTCGAAGCTGTTCAGCGAGGTCGCCCGGCTCGAGCAGCCGGCCGTGGCGATGACCGACCACGGGAACATGTTCGGTGCGTGGTCGTTCCACGACCACGCGAAGAAGGCCGGCATCAAGCCGATCATCGGCATCGAGGCGTACGTCGCACCCGCCAGTCGCCACCACAAGAAGCCGGTGTTCTGGGGAAGCCGCGGCAAGGGCAAGTCCGACTCCGGTGACAAGGAGGTCGGCGGCGATGTCTCCGGCGGCGGCGCCTACACCCACATGACGCTGCTCGCGCAGAACTCCACCGGCCTGCGGAACCTGTTCAAGCTCTCCAGCATCGCCAGTTTCGAGGGCTTTTTCCGCAAGCCTCGCTGTCTGCTCCCCGGGCAGGAAATCATCACACGCGACGGAGTCAAGCCCATCGAAGACGTCCGCGTCGGCGACGAGGTCCTGACTCACCGCGGTCGGTTCCGCCGCGTCACGGAAACCATGCAGAACCACTACTCCGGAACCATTTACGGCGTTCAACTGAGCGGGCGCTACACGCGCACCACGTGGATGACCGACGAGCACCCGGTGCTGACTCGGTTCCGGAACGGAAACCGGGACTGGGTGAAGGCGCGTGACCTCGTTGCGGGCCGCCCCGGGACCGGTACACGAGAAGCCTCAGACTGCTGGAACAGCTGGGTTTGCTTGCCCCGAGCCCAGTCAGATGCGCCACAGGTGACCGTGGTCAACCCGGCGGACTACGTCACCTGGACCCACGAGGGGGGCGACAAGTTCCACAAGGAAATCGAGCGCACCGGTATGGGCCCGACACGGCACTACGGGGAGCTCGCCGAAGCAGTCGACCTGGACTACGACTTCGGTTTCCTCCTCGGGCTGTACGCCTCGGAAGGCAGCATTGATCGAGGCAACAGCGTGCTCTGGCACTTCCACGAAGACGAGACCGACCTGGCCGACTTCTGCTCCAAGATGACGCAGAAGCTCGTCGGGAAGGAAGCGACGACGCGGCACCGCCCGGACCGACACGGCTACCGAGGAATCACCACGACCGTGTCCGCACAGCTGTTGGCGGAGTTCGTGGAAGCCCTGTGCGGCAAAGGCGCGGCGAACAAGCACCTGCCGGAGTTCACCTTCGAAGCCCCCGTCGAGTTCATGCGCGGCGCCTACGACGGGGTTCTGGCAGGCGACGGGTCGAAGAGCGCTGAGAACATCGTCCGCCTGAGCCTTGTCTCGGAGAACCTCATCTGGCAGATGCGCACCCTCGGTTCCTGTCTGCGCGGCGACTTCCCCGGCGTGTACCAGCAACCCAAGCACTCGGAGCGCCATTCGCAAGCCTACTGGTGCTCGTTCACCAAGCACGGCTACGCCGGAAACCGCCAGATCGCCAGTGATGCCGAGTACGTGTACCGGCCGGTGCGAGAGGTTCTGCAGGAGCCTTACGACGGCCCGGTCTACAACATCGAGGTGGAGGACGACCACTCGTACGTCAGCGACTTCGCCCTGCACAACTGCGACCGCGAGCTCATCGCGGAGCACTCCGAGGGCATCATCGCCACGAGCGGGTGCCTGGCCGGCGAGGTGCTCACGCGGTTGCGCCTGGGGCAGAAGCAGGAAGCGCTGCAGGCCGCGTCCGACTACAAGGACATCTTCGGTCCGGACCGGTTCTTCATCGAGGTCATGGACCACGGCATCCAGATGGAGCGCGACATCCGGCCCGAGCTGCTGGACGTGGCCCGCCAGCTCGACCTGGGCGTGGTCGCCACGAACGACAGCCACTACGTCACCGCCGACCAGGCCGATCACCACGACGCGCTGCTGTGCCTGCAGACCCGCTCGACGCTGGCGGACACCAACCGCTTCCGCTTCGAGGGCGGGGGGTACAACATCAAGTCCGCCCAGGAGATGCGCGAGTACTGGGACTCCGAAGTCCCGGGCGCGTGCGACAACACGCTGGCCATCGCCGAGATGGTCGAGGAGTACGACGAGGCCTTCGCCGAGGTCAACCGGATGCCGCAGGCGAAGATCCAGGCCGGCAAGACCGAAGAGGAGGTCCTGCGCGAGGAGATCGAGCAGTTCATCCCGACCCGGTTCCCCGAGGGGCTGTCCCAGCAGTACCGGGACCAGCTGAACTGGGAGCTGGAGGTCATCACCGAGAAGGGCTACTGCTCCTACTTCCTCGTCGTCGGCGACATGGTGCGCTGGGCGAAGTCGCAGGGCATCCGGGTCGGCCCGGGCCGCGGCTCCGCAGCCGGAGCGCTGCTGTCGTACCTGCTGCGCATCATCGACATCGACCCGATCGCGCACGGGCTGCTGTTCGAGCGGTTCCTCAACCCGGAGCGGAACTCCCCGCCGGACATCGACATCGACTTCGACGAACGCCGGCGCGAGGAGGTCATCGCCTACGCCAAGGAGAAGTACGGCGAGGAGTCCTTCGCGAAGGTCATCACCTACGGCACGATCAAGACGAAGGCGGCCTTCAAGGACGCCGCGCGGGTCCACCTCGGCCAGCCCGGTTTCGCGCTGGCCGACCAGTTCTCGAAGGCGCTGCCGCCGCCGTCCGAAGCCGAGGACATCCCGCTGTCGGGCATCGTCGACCCGGAGCACGAGCGCTACGCGGAAGCGGCCGAGGCCCGCGCGATGATCGAGAACGATCCCACGACGGCGCAGATCTTCGAAACCGCCCGCGGGCTCGAGGGGCTGGTGCGCAACGCGGGCGTGCACGCGTGCGCGCACATCATCAGCCGCCAGCCGCTGCTGGACGTGCTGCCGCTGTGGAAGCGCGATGACGGCGAGATCATCACCGGCTGGGACGGTCCGCAGTGCGAGGCGGTCGGTCTGCTGAAGATCGACATCCTCGGGCTGAACTTCATGACGATCATCGACGACGCGGCCAAGGCCGTGCAGGCCAACCACGGTGTGGCGATCGAACCGCTGGAGCTGGCGCTGGACGACCCCGCCACGTACGAGACGTTGGCGCGCGGCGAGAGCCTGGGCCTGTTCCAGATCGAAGGCGGCGGCATGCGCGAACTGCTCAAGCGCATGCAGCCGACCGCGTTCGCCGACATCGTCGCCTGCAACGCGCTGTACCGCCCCGGTCCGATGGAGGTCAACGCGCACCTGGACTACGCCGACCGCAAGAACGGCAAGAAGCCGGTGACGCCGATCCACCCGGAGCTGTCGGACGCGCTGTCGGACATCCTCGACGAGACCTACGGCCTGATCGTCTACCAGGAGCAGATCATGGCCATCGCCCAGCGCGTGGCCGGCTACAGCCTCGGACGAGCCGACCTGCTGCGCCGCGCCATGGGCAAGAAGAAGAAGGAGGTGCTGGACCAGGAGTACGAGCACTTCCACGCCGGCATGCGGGAGAACGGCTACTCCGAGGAAGCGATCAGCACGCTGTGGCAGACGGTGCTGCCGTTCGCCGGCTACGCCTTCAACAAGTCGCACGCCGCGGCGTACGGCATCGTCACCTACTGGTCCGCCTACTTCAAGACCCACTACCCGGCCGAGTACATGGCCGCGCTGCTCACGGCGTTCTCGAACAACAAGGACAAGACCGCGGTCTACCTCTCCGAATGCCGGCGGATGAACGTGAAGGTCCTGCCGCCCGACGTCAACGAGTCCGCGGTCTGGTTCTCCGCCGTCGACGGCAACATCCGCTTCGGCCTCGGCGCGATCCGCAACGTCGGCACCGGGGTCGCCGAGACGATCATCCAGGTCCGCGACGAGAAGGGCACCTGCACCGGCTTCGCCGACTTCCTCACGAAGGTGCCGGCGACGGTGTGCTCGAAGAAGGTCGTCGAGTCGCTGGTCAAGGCCGGTGCGTTCGACTCGTCCGGGGCGACCCGCATGGCGCTCAACGCGGTGCACGAAGAGGCCGTCGAAGCCATGTCGAGCTTGAAGAAGCACGAGGCCGCCGGCCAGTTCGACCTCTTCGGCGGTGGTGACGCCGAACCGGACGAGACGACCTCGCCGCTGGCGCACCTGGCGTTCACCGAGGAGGAGTGGCCGCGCAAGCAGCGGTTGTCCTACGAACGCGAGATGCTCGGGCTCTACGTCTCCGCCCACCCGCTCGACGGTGCCGAGGGCATCCTGCGCTCCCACGCCCACCGCTCGATCGCGCAGCTCAAGGCCGACGCCCCCGGCGAGGGTGAAGTGACGATCGCCGGGTTGATCACCGGCATCGAGCGCCGCGTGAACAAGAACGGGCAGCCCTGGGCCATCGTCACGATCGAAGACCACGACGACACGATCGAAACGCTGTTCTTCGCCAAGGCCTACTCCACCCTCGGCGAGGAGCTGGTCACCGACACCGCCGTGGCGGTGAAAGGGCGCGTGAACTGGCGCGACGACACGATGTCGGTCTTCGCCTCCGGCCTGGTGGGGCTCGACATCTCCGAGGCGGAGCACAACCCCACCGACGCGGCGGGCGAGCAGCCGTTCCTGCTGCGGGCCGATCCCCAGCGGGTCACCGAGGACGCCGTGGCCGAGCTGAAGTCGACGCTGGCCGCGCATGCCGGGCAAACACCGGTGTACGTGCAGGTCGGCAAGATCACGATGTACTTGCCCCACCACTCCGTGGACCTCACCCGGGAACTGTTCGGAGAGCTCAAGGGCATCCCCGGCATCGGCGTCCAGCAACAACCGGCGCTCGCGGCAGCGTGAGCGGCGGGACCGGCACCGCCCCGAACGGCCGTGCGCCGGTCGCGGCGGGGCCGTGGGCCCCGCGCCCAGGCGCCACCGCGGCCCGGTGCTGCGCGCACCGCGGCCCCGGCGTGCGCGGGCGGTAACCTGTCCGCTCGGTAGCGAACCGAGGAACCGTTGCGGAGCGGACATGGCTGGGCTGGACCTGCCCGTACTCGTGACGCTGGCGCTGTTCGGACTGGCGGGCGGCGTCGGCATCACCGCGCTCGGCCCGGGCGGGGTACTGCCCACGATCGGGCTGTTCGCCCTGACCGGACTGTCCCCGACCGTGATCGCCGGCACCGCGATCGTCACGCACGTCGCCACGGGCCTGCTGGCCACGGGCGCCTACGCGCGTTCCGGCCAGCTGCGCGCACCGGCGACGCCGCGGATCGCAGCCCTGCTCGCGGCGGCGGCCCTGGTGGGCACGCCGGTGGGGGTGCGGCTGAACACGCTCGTCTCCGCGCGCGTGTTCGGCGTGCTGCTGGCGGTGCTCGTCGTGCTGGTGGCCGGGCTGGTGTGGTACCGCGAACGCCGGCAACCCGGGCAGGAGGCCGCGGCCGCACCGTCGGCACCGACCGTGCTGGCGCTGGGGTGCGGCGTGGCCGTGGCCAGCGGCGTCCTCGGCCTCGGCGGCCCCATGCTGGCGGTGCCGCTGCTCATCGCGATCGGCCTGCCGGTGCTGCCCGCGCTCGCCGCGGCCCAGGCCCAGTCCGTCGTGATCGCCGGGGTCGGTTCGCTCGGCTATCTGGCGCACGGCGGGGTCGACTGGGGCCTGGCCGCCCTCGTCGGGGTGCCCGAGCTCGCGGGCGTGCTCATCGGCTGGGTCGTGGCGCGGTCGCTGCCCACCCGGGTGCTCAAGCACGCCCTCGTCGTGGCCCTGCTCGCCGTGGCGCCCTACCTCGCCCTGCACGGCTGATCAGACGAGCTCACCGATGATCTTGATGACGCCGACGATCACGAACAGCACCAGGCACAGCGCCAGCAGCGCGTTGGACAGCCACCGCGAGCGGTGCGCAGCGGGCATGTGCGCCGGCTTGTTCAGCAGCCACAGCAGCGTTCCCGCCAGGAACGGCATGAACAGCGCGCCGAGCACGCCGTAGATGATGACCAGCTGGAACGGCTTGCCCCACAGCAGCAGCAGCATCGGCGGGAAGGTCAGCCACAGCACGTACAGCCGGAACGGCCAGCTGCGCAGCCCGGCCTTGGCGCTGTACTCCTGCGCCGTTTCCTGCGGCGCCTCCCGCGGCATCCGCCACGTCCGCCACCAGTCGGCGAACAGCATGCTCACGCCGTTCCACACGCCGATCAGCGAGCTGAAGGACACGGCGAAGAACCCGACGAGGAAGACCACGCGCGCCCACTGCCCGTACTCCGCGCCGAGCGTGTCGCCCAGCACGAGCAGCCCCTCGTCGCTGTCGGTGATGTCCTGGCCGAGCATCAGCTCGGCACCGACGACGAGCATCGCCACGGAGAAGATGCCGGTGGTGACGTAGCCGACGGCGTTGTCCAGCCGCATGAACGGGATCCACTTGGGCGCGGCCCACCCCTTGGCCAGCGTCCAGTACCCGTAGGCCGCCATGGTGATCGTGCCGCCGACCCCGCCCATGAGGCCGAGCACGTAGGCAACCGAGCCCTCCGGGATCCGCGGCACGAGCCCGGCGCCCAGGCCGGACAGCTGCGGCGCGGTGAGCACGGCCGTGCCGACCACGGCCACGAACATCACGCCGACGAGCACGGTGATCACGCGCTCGACGAAGCGGTACCGGCCGAACCACACGAGCACCAGCCCGACCAGCCCGCACAGCGCTGCCCACGCGGACACCGGCAGCCCCGGCATCAGCGCGTTGAGCGGCAACCCGGAGGCGGACATGGCCGTGGCCCCGTAGATCACGCCCCAGATGACGATGTAGACGCCGAAGAACGTCACCGCCCACCGGCCGAGGGTGCGCCACCCGGACAGCATCGTCCGGCCGGAGCCCATGTGCCAGCGCGCGACCGCCTCGGCCAGCGCGAGCTTGAACACCGCGCCGAGCACCACCGCCCACAGCAGCTCGTAGCCGAAGCGGGACCCGGCGATCATGTTCGCGACCAGGTCACCGGCTCCCACACCGGTGGCCGCGGCCACGAGCCCCGGACCGATCTGCTTCAACCGCGCGAGTCCTCCCGCGGGCGGTTCCGCTCCGCCGGGGGCGGAGTTCCGTTCAGCCTTCGCATCAGCCGCCATAGCGGGCAACGTAATACACGCGGCCCCCCGGCAGTAACACGCGCGAGCCCCCGCATCGGGCACGCGACCAAACCTTGATCCGAGCGTGAGCTCCACCGCCCGCCGCGGCGCGCTCCGCTGCCCACCCCCGCGCGCGGGGCCCGCGGGCGGGGGCCCTTACACTGGGCTGGTTGCCTCGGCGAGGTCGGGCGCTGTGCCTGGCGTGATCGGCGCGGTGACGCGGGCGACGTCCGCACCGGTCGTCCCGGTCGGTCGCCACGTCGCCCTCGTTCCCCCGTGCCGCGGCGCCGACCGCGGCTCCGGCACGGACCCCGGTGGTCCCGCGTCGTACTCGCTCGTTGCGCGCCCCGCCGCCGCAGGCCGCCCCAACGTTCACCGACGTCCTGAGGAGTACACCACCGTGTCCGAGGTCCGCCTGCCCGTCGAACAGCGCACCGAGTTCGGCAAGGGCGCTGCCCGCCGCACCCGCCGCGCCGGCAAGATCCCCGCCGTGCTCTACGGGCACGGCACCGACCCGAAGCACCTGTCGCTGCCGTCCGTCGAGTTCGCCCGCGCGCTCCGCGAGAACGGCCAGAACGCCGTCCTGCGCCTGGACGTCACCGGCGGCAGCACCGAGCTGGCGCTGACCAAGACGGTCACCACCCACCCGATCAAGGCCTACATCGAGCACGTCGACCTGCTCGTGGTCAAGCGCGGCGAGAAGGTCACCGTCGAGGTCCCGGTCTCGGTCACCGGCGAGGCCAACGCGGGAACCCTGGTGAACCAGGAGATCACCGCGATCGAGGTCTCCGCCGAGGCGCTGCACATCCCCGAGCAGCTCGAGATCTCCGTCGACGGGGCCGAGGGCGGCACGCAGATCACCGCCGCCGACGTGCCGCTGCCGGGCGGCGTCGAGCTGCAGAGCGCACCGGAGGCGCTGGTCGTCAACGTCACCGAGGCCCCGAGCGAGGCCGAGATGGCCGCTGAGGAGAGCACCGAGGAGTCCGCCGAGGAGAGCTCCGAGGAGGGCGAGTCCTCCGAGTCCTGATCGGCCGATGCGGCGCCGCCCGCCCGGGTGGCGCCGCGTCCGCCCGCCGTTCCTCGCAGCAGCCCGTGGAGTGCACCCCGTGACCGGTTCCCCCCGCCTGGTCGTCGGACTGGGCAACCCTGGCCCGCGCTACGCCGGCAATCGGCACAACATCGGGTTCCTCGTCGCCGACGAGCTGGCCGAGCGCATGCGCGAGAAGTTCCGGGCGCACCGCAGCGGTGCCGAGCTCGCCGAAGGGCACCTGGGCTCCACCCGCACGCTGGTGGCCAAGTCGCGCTCGCTGATGAACCTCTCCGGTGGTCCCGTCTCGGCCGTGGCGAAGTTCTTCAAGATCGAGCCGACGTCGATCGCGGTGATCCACGACGAGCTGGACCTGCCGTTCGGCACCGTCCGCCTCAAGCAGGGCGGCGGCGAGAACGGGCACAACGGCCTGCGGTCGGTGAGCAAGTCCCTCGGCACCCGCGACTACCTGCGCGTGCGGTTCGGCGTGGACCGGCCGAGCGGTCGCACGGACCCGGCGGACTACGTGCTGCGCGACTTCTCCGCCGCCGAGCGCAAGGAGCTCGGCTACTTCGTCGACCGCTGCGCCGACGCCGTGGAGGCGCTCGTCAACGACGGGCTCGAGGCCGCCCAGAACCGCTTCCACTGAACCCCGGGAGCGGCGATCTCGCCCATCCCGAACTCGGCACCGTCCGGCGCTGCATCACCGCCCTGGGAGCCGCGTTGAAGCTCGTCGCGGACTTCGAGGACCACGACGTCACGGTGTCCACGAGTGGGGTCGACCGCTCCGCGGCCTGCGCGTAGTCGCCGCGGCCCCGGCGACGTGGCCGCTCACGACTGCTGGGCCGCCACGTCCTGCGGCACCAGCGACACCGTCGCGGAGCGCTTGAGCTTGCCGGACGGGGTCTTCGGCAGACCACCGGCGGCGAGCACCACCACGGCCGAGGGCCGCAGCCCGACCGCGTCCACCACGCGGGCCGTGACCTGCTTGCGCAGCTCGCGCTCGGCCTCCGCGTCCCCGGCCGAGGCCGATTCGACGACGACGGCGAAGCGCTCCCGCCTGCTGCCCGCGTCCAGCCGCACCGCGGCCGCGTTGCCCGCGCGCACCCCGTCCACCTCGCAGGCGGCGCGTTCGATGTCCACCGGGTAGATGTTGCGGCCGCCCATGATGATCACGTCCTTGCGGCGCCCGCAGATGACCACCTGCCCGCCCACCAGGTAGCCCTCGTCGCCGGTGTCCAACCAGCCGTCGGCGTCCTGCGTGGGCGCGAACCCGTCGACGGTCACGTACCCGGGGCTGACCGCCCCGCCGCGCACGCGCAGGCGTCCGACCTCGCGGTCGTCCAGCCGCGCGCCCGCGTCGTCGACGACCTCCACCTCCAGCCCGGGCAGCGCTTCGCCGAGCAGCGCGAAGTGCCGCACTCCGGCGCCCCCGGAGGTGGCGGGCACGGCGCGCCCCTCGCGTTCCAGCGCGTCCGCGTCCACCGCATCCACCTCCAGCCCCCGGTGCAGCGGGGCGAAGGACACGGCCAGCGTCGCCTCCGCCATGCCGAACGCGGCCACCATGCAGTCCTGGCGCAGCCCGAACGGCGCACCCGCAGCGGTGAACATGCGCACCGCGGACGGGTCGATCGGTTCGGCGCCGTTGAGCGTGAACCGGACCGAGGACAGGTCGAAGTCGCCCTCCTCGGCCCGCGCCATGCGGCGCCCGGTGATCGCGTAGGCGAAGTTCGGCGCGGCGGTGACGGTGCCGCGGTAGCGCGTGATCAGGTCGGGCCACAGCAGCGGCCGGGTGACGAAGTCGGCCGGGGTGACCTTGACGGCCTCCATGCCCAGCGCCATCGGCACCGCCAGGCAGCCGACCATGCCCATGTCGTGGAACAGCGGCAGCCAGGAGACGACCACGTCGTGCTCGGGGTCGAGCCGGCCGGCTTCGGTGATCGCGCGCAGGTTCGCGCCGAGGTTGCCGTGGGTGATGCGCACCGCCTTCGGCTCGGCGGTGGAACCGCTGGTCAGCTGCAGCAGCGCGACGGACTCCTCCGCCGCGTCGACCGGGGTGAACTCCGGGTCCTGGGGCGTGTCCACGAGCTCGCCGAGCCGCTGGAAGGCGATGCCGTTGTCGGTGAGCACGTCGCCGAGCTCGTCGAACGGCGGGCCGAGCAGCACCACGCGGGCACCGATCATGCGCAGCACGCGCAGCGTGTCCTCGGCCCACTGACCGAGGTCGGTGCGCGCGGTGGGCTGGTGCAGCATGGTGGCGCTGCCGCCGCTGAGCCACACCCCCTGCACAGCGCAGGCGATCAGACCGGGATCGGCGGCGAGCACCGCGACCGCGTCGCCGGGGCCGACGGTGCCGCGCAGCGCGGTGGCCGCGCCGCGGGCGCGGGCGTGCACCTCGCCCCAGCTGCGGCGGACCGGCTCGTCCGGCTCCCCCGTGACCAACCCGCGGGCGGTGCCAGCACCTGCCGTGCTCCCGTCCGCCGTGTTCTCCCGCGCCGCGGCGACCAGCGTGTCCACGAACCTGCTCATGTCCGGCAGCTTACGGCCGCTGTGATGCTCTGCACAGCCCCGCGGATCACCGCGTCGGCGGATTCCGGGCGGCGCACCGCCGCCTCTTCGAACCGGGCGTTGAAACGAGTTCGCACGCAGCGGTGATCACCGAAGAAGCAACTCACAGACCGGTGACTACCCGATGTCGAGCACCCGGAACATGAGCGGCCCCGGAGGTTCCGCTACGGGAGGCCGCACGTAAAGCGATCCAAGAACCTGCTCCTAGTCGAGCTGGTCGGCCAGTTCGAGCCAGCGCCCCTCGACCTCGTCCTTGCGCTCCTGCAGGTCGCGGCGCTTGGCCTCCAGCTCCGGCAACCGCTCCGGGTCGGTGGCGGCCTCGGCGAGCTCCTCGTGCAGCTGCTTCTGCTGCTCGGTGAGCTTGTCCAGCTGCCGCTCCAGGCGGCCGAGCTCCTTGCGCGCGGCGTGCTCCTCGGCGCCGCTCAGCCCCCCGGTGGTTTCCCGGCCACCGCTGTCCTCGTCCGCGCCGTCGCGGGCCTGGCGCCCGATGCTGTTGTCCTCGGACAGCAGCGACTCCCGCCGCTGGATGTACTCGTCGATGCCGCCGGGCAGGTGGGTGATCGCGCCGTCGCCGAACAGCGCGTGGACGCTGTCGCAGACCCGCTCGACCAGGTAGCGGTCGTGCGAGACGACGACGAGCGTGCCGGCCCAGCCGTCCAGCAGGTCCTCGAGCTGCTGCAGCGTGTCGATGTCCAGGTCGTTGGTCGGCTCGTCGAGCACGAGCACGTTCGGTTCGCCCATGAGCAGCCGCGCCAGCTGCAGCCGGCGCCGCTCCCCGCCGGAGAGGTCCTGCACCCGGGTCCACTGCCGCCCCTTGCCGAAGCCGAACCGCTCGGCCAGCTGCGAGGCGGACAGCTCGTACTTGCCGAGCTTGACGCTGGTCGCCACCTTCTCGATCGCCTCGAGCACGCGCCACTGCTCCGGCAAGTCGTGCAGCTCCTGGGTCAGGTGGGCCAGCCGCACCGTCTTGCCCTGGACGCGCCGACCCGCGTCCGGTTCGCGCTCCCCGGCGAGCAGGTTGAGCAGCGTGGTCTTGCCGGAGCCGTTGACGCCGACGAGGCCGATCCGCTCGCCCGGGCCGAGCCGCCAGGTGACGTCGTTCAGCAGCGCGCGGTCGTCCACCCGCAGGTCGGCGTTCTCCAGTTCCACCACGGTCTTGCCGAGCCGCTGCTTGGCGAAAGCGGTCAACTCCACCGTGTCCCGCGGCTCGGGGACGTCGGCGATGAGCGCCTCGGCCGCCTCGACGCGGAACTTCGGCTTCGAGGTGCGGGCCTTGGCGCCGCGCTGCAGCCAGGCCAGCTCCTTGCGGGCGAGGTTGCGGCGCTTCTCCTCGGCCTGCTGGGCCAGCCGTGCGCGCTCCGCGCGCGCGTAGACCCAGTCGGCGTAACCGCCCTCGTACTGCTCGACGCGGCCGTCGACGACCTCCCACGTGCGGTTGCAGACGGTGTCCAGGAACCAGCGGTCGTGGGTGACGACGATCAGCGACGTGCGCCGGCCGAGCAGGTGCTCGGCGAGCCACCGCACCCCCTCCACGTCGAGGTGGTTGGTGGGCTCGTCGAGCACGATCAGGTCGAGGTCGGCCACGAGCGCGGCGGCGAGCGCCACGCGCCGCCGCTCGCCGCCGGACAGGTTGTCCACGGCGGTTTCCAACCCGAGGCGGGTGATGCCGAGACCGCCGAGCACGGAGCGGACGTTGGCGTCCGCGGCCCACTCGTGCTCGGCCGTGTAGCCCTGCGGTTCGAGGACCACGTCCCGCACCGTCGACCCGGCGGGCAGTTCGGTGCGCTGCGTGACCACGGCCGTGCGCAGGTCGCGGGCGTGGCTGACGCGCCCTTCGTCGGGCTCCTCGAGCCGGGACAGCACCTCGAGCAGCGTCGTCTTGCCGCCGCCGTTGAGCCCCACGACCCCGATGCGGTCGCCGGAGCTCACGCCGAGCGAGACGCCGTCGAGCAACGGGCGCACGCCGTAGCTCTTGTGCACCGCCTCCAGATTGACGATATTCACCATCGGGGGTTCAACCGCTCCATCGACTTCGCGTTCTCGTGGGTGCGCCCGCGCTCCGGTGCACCCCTGGACTTCCGGGAACCTCGGTACTTCCGGGCACCCCCGGGGCTTCCGGTCGGGCCCGCCCGGCACAACACTGCCCGCCCCGCCGCGGCATCCCGCGGGGTGGGGCGGCTCACGCGTGCACTTGCGGGGGTGTCGGCCGGTCGGTGTGCTCCTCGGTGACGATCCGCGCCCCGGGCACCGGGCCCTGCGCCACGCGCACCGTGCGGCACACGCCGGCCCCGGAGAGCTCGGCGGCCACGCGGACCGCCTCGTCCCCGTCCAGGCAGAGGAACGCGCAGGTCGGGCCGGAGCCGGACACGATCCCCGCGAGGGCGCCGGCCTGCACCCCGGCGCGCAGCGTGCGGCGCAGGCCGGGGCGCAGCGACACCGCAGCCGACTGCAGGTCGTTGCCCAGCAGCAGCGCGAGCTGCCGCGGGTCGCCCGAGGCCAGGGCCTCCAGCAGCGGTTCCACGTCGCCGACCCGGTGCGGTTTGCTCTCCGCCCGCAGCCGGTCCAGTTCGGCGTACACCTGGGGGGTGCTCATGCCCTCGTCGTCCAGGGCGATGACCCAGTGGAACGGGTGCCGCGCCAGCACGGGCACGAGCCGCTCACCGCGGCCGGTGCCGAGCGCGGTGCCGCCGTGCAGGGCGAACGGCACGTCGCTGCCGAGCGGGGCGGCGAGATCGGAGAGCTCGTCGCGGCCCAGTTCGAGCCGCCACAGCTGGTTCAGCGCCAGCAGCGTCGCCGCCGCGTCGGCGCTGCCGCCGGCCATGCCCCCGGCGACCGGGATGCCCTTGTGGATGGACAGCCGCACGCCCGGCTCGTCCGGGTCCCGCTCGGCGCGCTCGGCCATGACCCGCACCGCCCGCCAGGCGAGGTTGTCCGCGTCCGCGGGCACCACGTCGGCGCCCTCCCCGTACACCTCGATGCCGGACTGCTCGGAGGTCACCACGGTGACCTGGTCGACCAGGGAGAGCGCCTGGAAGACGGTGACCAGCTCGTGGTACCCGTCCGGGCGCGCGTCTCCCGCGGCCAGGTGCAGGTTCACTTTCGCTGGCACGCGGACGGTGATCGGCGTTGGAACCACGGAGAGCACACTCAAAGCGTACGTGCCGCCCCCGGGTTAGGGTCGACTCGCCTGGGCAGGGCGCGGCGCGCGGAGCACGAGGAGGGGCCGGGCGCGTGCGCCCGGCCCCGCAGCGGTGTGCTGCCGCGATCACGCGGCCGGTTCGACCGCCGCGCCCCACTTCTCGTTGATGAAGTCCTTGACCTGCTGCGAGGTCAGCAGCTCGGCGAGCTTGCGCACCCGCGGGTCGTCCTTCATCTGCGGGGTGCTGACCAGACCGTTGACGTACGGGTCGTTCTTGACGTCCTCCACCGCGATCGGGTCCTCGAGGCCGGCCTTGATCGCGTAGTTGCCGTTGACCACGGCCGCGGCGGCGTCCTGCACCGTGCGCGGCAGCTGGTCGGCGGCCAGCGGCTTCAGCTCGAGTTTCTTCGGGTTCTCCGCGACGTCGCGGACGCCGGCGTTCTGCCCGGTGCCCGGCTCGAGCTTCAGCACGCCCTCGGCCTGCAGCAGCTTCAGCGCGCGGGCCTGGTTGGCCGGGTCGTTCGGAACGGTGACGGTCGCGCCCTGTTGGAGGTCCTGCAGGTCGTCGACCTTCTTCGAGTGCACGCCGAGCGGCTCGCTGTGCACGTCGGTGACCCAGGAGAACTCGCCGCCGCGCTCGGACTCGTACTTCTCCAGGAACGGCTTGTGCTGGTAGTAGTTCGCGTCGAGCTCGCCGTGCTGCAGCGCGTCGTTCGGGCGGTTGTAGTCGTCGAACTGCTCGATCTCGAAGTCGAGGCCGGCGTCCTCGGCGAGGTTGTCCTTGACGAACTCGAGGACCTCGGCGTGCGGGGTGGGGCTCGCGCCGATCTTCAGCGGCGCCTGCGGGTCCTCCTGCGCGGGGGTGCCGCCCCCGCCGCAGGCCGCCAGCGCGAACACGGCGGATCCCAGCAACGCAGCGAAACGCGTACGCATGAACAGTCCTTTCTGGACAGAAAAGGGCACACCCGTCCCCGCGTCGCGCGGACGTGCGGGGTGCCCGCCCCCACGGGAGGCGTCAGGGGATTGCGGAAAACAACTCAGCGGCCGGTACCGGGCCCCGGCGGCCGCCCGCGGTCACCCGCTGGCGGCGCGGCGCCGGTCCACGAGCTTGGCGACCGCGTCGGTGGTCAGCTGCATGGCGAAGGCCAGGGCCCCGAGCACCACGACCGAGCTGTAGAGCACCCGGTCGTCGTAGCCCTGGTAGCCGTCCTGGATCGCGGTGGTGCCGAGCCCGCCGCCGCCGATCGCGCCGGCCATGGCGGCGTAGCCGATCAGCGCCACGGCGGTGACGCCCACCGCGCCGACCAGCGCGGCCCGGGCCTCGCCGAGCAGCACCGTCCACACGATGCGCAGCCGGCTCGACCCGGTCGTCACCGCGGCCTCCACCACGGTGAAGTTCACCTCGCGCAGCGCGTTCTGCGTCAACCGCGCGAAGAACGGCACGGCTCCCACGGTCAGCGGCACGATCACCGCGGTGCTGCCGATGGAGGTGCCCACCAGCAGCCGCGTGAACGCCGCCAGCACGACCAGCAGCACCACGAACGGCACCGAGCGGACCACGTCGACGATCACGCCGAGGACCCTGTACAACGTCGGCCGCGGGTTCAGCCCGACCGGCGAAGTCATGTGCAGCAGCACGCCGAGCGGTAGCCCGCCGAGCACTGCGAGCAGGGTCGCCACCAGCACCATGTACAGGGTTTCGACCGTCGCTGGGCCGAGGAGTTCGAACACCTCGGCCCAGGGGGTCACATCAGTCACGCGGCAACTCCGTCAACACTCACTGGGCTGCGACGCACGTGCGCGTCGCGCTCGACCATCCACTTCAGGGCGGACTCGGACCGTTCACCGGTGATCCCGATCCGGAACTTCGCCACCGGGGTGTCGCCCAGGCGGGTCAGTCCGCCGCCGAGGATGTCCAATCCCACGTCGAACCGGCTCGAGGCCTCCGGCAGCAGCGCCCCCACCGCGGCGAACCCGACCAGCACGACCTCGGCGACGACGTCGTGCTGCCCGCCGACGGCGCCGACGACGCGGTCGGCCTGGTCGGTCTCCGGCAGCAGGGTCGTGCCGATCCGGCTGCCCGGTTCGGTGACGAGGTCCAGCACCCTGCCGTTCTCGACCACGCTGCCCTGCTCCAGCACGGCGACGTCATCGGCGACGCGGCGCACCACCGCCATGTCGTGGGTGACCACGAGCACGGTGACGCCCAGTTCGGAGCGGACGCGGTCGAGCACGGTCAGCACCGAGTCGGTCGTGCCCGGGTCCAGCGCGGAGGTCGGCTCGTCGGCCAGCAGCACCGAGGGCTTCGCCGCCAGCGCGCGGGCGATCGACACGCGCTGCCGCTGCCCGCCGGAGAGCTGGTCCGGGTAGATCGAGGCCTTGTCCGACAGGCCGACGAGGTCGAGCAGCTCGGTGACGCGGTTGCGCCGCTGCGGTGCGCCCACCTTCGCCGCCTCCAGCGGCAGGGCGACGTTGCCGGCCGCGGTGCGCTGCCGCAGCAGCGAATCCCCTTGCGGCACAACGCCGATCTGCCGACGGGCGGCGCGCAGGTCGCGCCCCTGCAGCGAGAGCAGGTCGGTCCCGTCGACGCGGATGGCGCCGCTCTCGGGGCGCTCCAGCAGCGCGAGGCACCGGGCGAGCGTGGACTTGCCGGCACCGCTCGACCCGACCACGCCGCAGACGCTGCCCGCAGGCACCTCGAGCGACACGTTGTCCAGGGCACGCACGGTTTCCCCGTTGTGCGGGAAGGTTTTCGTCAGGTTCTCAACAGTGATCACGATCGGCTCCAGATCAGCTCGCACCGGCCCTGGACACACGAATGCCCGGGGCGGAGTGGGAAGGAGGACGGCTGGGGGATCACATCCCAGTTCGACAGCCGGTCGTGGTGCGCCGCCCGTGATCGATGACGCGCCGTTGCGTCA
Source organism: Salinifilum aidingensis (assembly GCF_054782015.1). NCBI lineage: Bacteria > Bacillati > Actinomycetota > Actinomycetes > Pseudonocardiales > Pseudonocardiaceae > Salinifilum > Salinifilum aidingensis. The sequence continues at coordinate 100,490 of NZ_BAAGTH010000015.1, forward strand.
ACAGCCTCGGGGAGGGAACGCAGCGCTCCGAGCGCTCCGCCGCGTCGAGTCCGGCGAGTGCGCTTCCGCCGGTCGGGCCGGGCTGACTGGCAGGCGGGGAAATGGACACCACAACTCCATCGTTCCTGGCGTTAGCACCTGCCCGGGGGGTGGTTGCTGCGGCGTCGTCGAGCCAGGTCTCTCGGCCGCTCGGGATGGGTTCTTCGCGATTTCCCGAATAGTAGACCCTACTGGCACGCTCCCGCGCAAGCTGTTATGGCCCACGTAACGAAACGGATCGGACATGTCGCGCTCACGCGTTCGAGTGGCGACGACGCGCGTTCGAGTGGCCACAGCTCGCGTTCACCCCGGAGGCATTCGTCCCGCGGAGTCCCGTTCCGGGCGCGTTCGACCCGAGGCGCGAGGTGCTCGCACCCTCGCGCTGATCCCGCGGAACGGGTGCAGCGGAACGGGTACCGCCGAACGGGGTCAGCCGCGGGCGCGCTCCACGATGCGCGCGAAATCGGCCACGCGCAGCCGCTCCCCGCGGGCCGCGGGGTCGATGCCCGCCGCCCGCAGCAGCTCCTCGGCGCGCCCGGCCGAACCCGCCCACGGCGACAGCGCCGCGCGCAGCGTCTTCCGGCGCTGCGCGAAGGCCTGGTCGACGAGGCGGAACACCTCCTCGCGCGGCACCGCCGAGGGCGGATCGACGCGCTCGAACGCCACCAGCCCGGATCCCACGTTCGGCACCGGCCAGAACACGCCGCGCGGAACGGACCCGGCGCGCCGCACCTCGGCGAACCACGCGGCTTTCACGCTCGGCACGCCGTAGTCGCGCCCGCCCGGGCTCGCGGCGAGCCGGTCGGCGACCTCGGCCTGCACCATCACGAGTCCACTGCGCACGCTCGGCAGTTCCGCGAGCAGGTGCAGCACCACCGGCACGGCCACGTTGTACGGCAGGTTCGCCACCAGCGCGGTCGGGTTCTCCGGGAAGTCCTCCGCGCGCACGCGCAACGCGTCCGCCTGCACGGTGCGCAGGTGCTCGCTGCGCTCCGGGGCGCGCTCGGCGACCGTGCGCGGCAGCCGCCCCGCCAGCGCCGCGTCGACCTCGACCGCGGTGACCGCGCGGACCCGGTCCAGCAGCCCCAGGGTCAGCGACCCCAGTCCCGGTCCCACTTCGAGCACCACGTCGCCGGCGTCCACACCGGCGGTGGACACGATGCGCCGCACCGTGTTGGCGTCGTGCACGAAGTTCTGCCCGAGCTTCTTGGTCGGGCGGATCCCGAGCTCCTCGGCCAGCCTGCGCACATCGGCCGGGCCGAGCAGTGTCGCCTGCTGGTCCACGCGCACCAATGTACCGGCCTGGGGCGGCGGCGATCGGACGCGTCCGCGACGGATCCGACCCGCTCTCCCGCGTTTCCGGCCGAAACCGCGGTCGCGGGGCCGGAGACACCACCGCCGCACCGGTCCGTCAGACGAGCGGCGAAGCCGCTTCCTGCCCGCGTACGCGGACCGACCCGCCGGGGGTTCTCCCAGCTACCCCACCCACCCGCCCGCAACGGCCAATTCCGCGCAGCCACTCAGCTCAGGCCGAGCTCGCTCGAGCACGCCGGCCAGGCGCCGTAGCCCCCGCGTGAGTCGCGCACCTTCTCGGCGACGGAGATCTGCTGCTCGCGGCTGGCCTGGTGCGGGTACTCGGCGTGCTGGTCGCCGCCGAAGGCGTCCCACGTGGACTTGTCGAACTGCAGCCCGCCGTAGTAGCCGTTGCCGCTGTTGATCTGCCAGTTGCCGCCGGCCTCGCACTGCACGAGCTTGTCCCACACACCGCTGTTCGGCGGTTCCTTGCCGCCGACGCGGATCACGCGGGGCTCGGCCTGCTGGACGACCTTCTCGTTGATGGTCTCCCGGGAGACCTCGTCGCCGTTGTGCTCGGTCACGCGGGTGACCAGGATCTTCTCCCCGGCCTTGCCGGGGTTCTCGACGTGCTCCTCGCCCTTGAGCATGGAGTTGTCGACGATCTCCTGCACCGGCGGTTCGATCGGCTGGCGCACGTTGATCACCGAGCGGTCGGTGCGGTCGATGCGCACCTCGGTGCCGTCGGTGATCTTCTGTCCGCCGCCGGGCGTGACCTCGTCCTGCGGCCCCAGCTCGAGGTTCTGCTCGCGGAGCAGGTCCTGGACGGTGACCGCGTGCGTGGTGATCGGACGCGGCTGGCCGGAGCCGTCGACGACCGTGATGTCCTTGCTCGTCTGCACGCTGACGGTCATGCCGTCGCGCGGAACGGCCCGGTTGAGGTCCGCGGAGACCTGGGCGTCCTGCACGGACACGCCCATCTGCCGCAGCGCCTGGCCGACGGTGGCCGAGCGGACCCACTCCTCGCGCTGCTGCCCGTCCACGGACACCTTCATCAGGCGGCCGCGGTCGAGCGTGATGGTGTCGCCGTGGTCGACCTCGGCCTGCGGGGAGGGGCTCAGCGCGTCGTGCGGCCCCACGTTGATGCCCTCGTCCTCGAGGACCTCGCCGACCGTGGAGTCGTAGGTGTTGACGGACAGCTCCTTGCCGTCCACCTCGACCGTGACGGACTTGTCCATCGCAGCCGCGGCAGCGCCGCCACCGGTCAGCGACAGCACGACCGCGGCCACGGCGCCCTTGACGAAGCGCCGCTTCCAGGCGGTGAGCGCTTCCTCGCCCTCCTCCCGGTCGGCTTCGGCCTGCGCTTCCGGCTGCGCCTCGGCCTCCGCCGGCTCGTCCGGGACCACCGGCAGCGGCACGGCGGGCAGCACCGTGGTCTCGGCGTTGATCAGCCGGATGACCTCGTGGACGTCGATCTCCGCCGTGGCCAGCAGGTCCTCGGCGTCCGAGCCGAGCGCCTCGTAGACGTCCTGCGGGGTGATCTCCAGGGTGCCCGGCGGAATGCTCGGGTAGTCATCGGACGGGAAACCGCGGAGCGCGCGCTCCATCGTGTCCGGGAAGCTCCCGATCGCCGGGATGTCCTGCGTGGACAGCACCGGGTCCGGGGCCTCGGCCGTGCGCGGGCGGTCCAGCACGCCCACGGCGCTCGCCCGCGCCGCGGGGCGGGACTGCGCCTCGCTCGGGTCGATCCAGGTCCGCTCCGCGCTGCGCGGCTGGTGCCACGCGGCGGTGTCCTCGATCACTCCGGCCAACCGGCCGGTCCGCCACTGGTCGGCGCCCCCGCCGGGACCGCGCCTGCCGCCCCGCGGAATCGTGTTCGCCGGTATCCCGGATGTCGCCTGGTCGACACCGCTGCGCGCGGGATTGCCGGGGTCGTCGCTTTCGTTCACCGGGTCGCTACCTCCCGAAGGCGCAAAAGCCGTACCTGCGGGACTCGGCGAGCCGCACTCTCCCCCGCGGGGCGCATGCCGGACACTCCTGTCCCGGGTCAGCACGGTGCTTTCGTGCTTCGCGTGTGTACTCGACTCCCGTAGCCGAGCGCCGTCCCAGCCAATCCGGCGGATTGGCTCCCCGACGTGCTCCGGCGGCGACTAGCGGGCATCCGTTCCCACGGCACTCGTTGACGTGGGTTATGGCGCTGAGACTTTAGCGTGATCTCCGCTGCCGAACCAAGGAACCAACATCGCTATGTGACTCGTATTACCCAACATCGCGGGCCTGATCGTCACACGCGGTGACATTTCGCCACAGCTGCGCTCCCGTTCGTCACTCATTCAGCGGTACTCCCGCGCTCGACGGCCGGCGAGCGCGCACAGCGCTCCCGGGCGCGGCCCGAGCGCTCAACGCGAACGGAATTCGCTGGTGACGACCGCGCAGGAGGACGGCAGCGGTGCTCGCGTCACCGCGGCAGCCCCAGCTTCCGGGAGCACGCGGGCCACGCCCCGTAGCCCCCGCGATCGGCGCGGACCGCTTCACCGACTGAAATCTGCTGCTCCCGAGAAGCGTTGTGGGCATATCCGGCGAACCGGTCACCCTCGTAGGCTCGCCAGGTGCGCGCGTCGAACTGCAGCCCGCCGTAGTAGCCGTTGCCGGTGTTCGCCTGCCAGTTGCCGCCCGCCTCGCACTCGGCGAGCCTGTCCCACACGAGCCGGCCCTCGGCGCCCGCGGGGGCCGCCTGCGCGGCCAGCGCGGGACCGGCCGCGGCGCCGAGCGCGAACACCGCCGCGAGGGCGAAGCGCCCGGAAGCGCGGGCAGCGCGACCGCGGTGCCGGGGAACGGGGCCGCGGTGCTCGGGGAGATCGGCGTGCTGGGAGGAACCGGCCGTGCCGCCGTCGTTGCGCATAACCGTCCTGACTCTCGCGGGTCCGGGCAGAGGACGCGGGAACCGCGGGTGCTCGGTGCGCCGCGGCGGTTCCCGGTTCGGGGGCTCCTCATCCCGGCTTCCACTTCGGACGGTACGAAGTGCGCACTCCCCCGCAAGCCGGACGACGACGCGCCGCTCTTACCACATCACGCGACGAGTCCGGATCCAGGTGTCAGGTCACGGGATCGAGTGAAAACGTCCGCTCGGCGGTGCGCGTGGTCGCCACGGTGAGTTCCTCCAGCGGCTGGCCGCGCAGCTCGGCGAGATCCCGAAGAGTGTAATTCACGCAGTACGGCTCGTTCGGACGCCCGCGGTAGGGGTGCGGGGCCAGGAACGGGGCGTCGGTCTCCACCAGCATCTGCTCCGCGGGCGCGATCTCCGCCGCCGCGCGCACCCCCTTGGCGTTGCGGAACGTCGCCGTGCCCGCGAAGGACAGCACGTAGCCCGCGTCCAGGCACCGCCGGGCGACGTCGGCGTCACCCGAGAAGCAGTGGAACACGACGGTTTCCGGAGCACCCTCCTCGTCGAGGATGCGCAGGATGTCCTCGTGCGCCTCGCGGTCGTGGATCATCAGCGGCTTGCCGCAGCGCTTGGCGAGGTCGATGTGCCAGCGGAAGGCCTCCTGCTGCGCCGCGGGCGAGGCGTAGTCCCAGTAGTAGTCCAGCCCCGTCTCCCCGACCGCGACGACCCGCGGGTGGTCGACGAGCCCGGTGAGCACCTCGCGGTCGGAGTCGTCGAACTTCTCCGTGCGCGTCGGGTGCAGCGCCACGGCGGCGACGACGCGCTCGTCCCACTCGGCCGCGCGCACCGTCCACTGCGCCGACTCGATGTCGTCGGCGACCGTCACCAGCCGGCCCACCCCGGCCCGCGCGGCGCGGTCGGCCGCCGCGCGCACGCCCTCCGGCGTCGTCGCACCGATGGCGTCCAGGTGGGTGTGCGCGTCCACCGCCGCCGCCGGTAACGACTCGGGCACCGGCGGCAGCTCCCGCTTGCTGCTCATCATCCCTCCACATCAGCGGTGGTGCGGGAACACCACCGTCCACACACGACGGAGGCACCGCCGCCGGTCCGCGACCGGGCGGGGTGCCTCCTCGAACGCGCCGCCGATCACTCCGCCGGCGTCACTCCGGGATCGGCGCCCATTCCGGGCCGGTGTCGGCCAGCTCCTGGTCGACCTTGCCGAACAGGGGCTTCGGCTTCGCCAGCGGACGGCCCACCGGCACCTCCTGCGGGCCCCAGCTCGCCTGCTCCTGCTCGTACTCGCCCATGAGCACGGGGTACTGCGACCCGTCGCCGGCGTCGGAGACCTCGTGCAACTCCGGCTGGGCCGACCACACGCCGGTCCCGCCGAGCAGTTCGTGCACCTTCTGCCCCGAGTGCGGCAGGAACGGCGTCAGCAGGGCGTTGGCGTCCGCCACCACCTGCAGCGCGGTGTGCAGCACCGAATCGCGGCGGTCCGGGTCGTCGCCGAGCTTCCACGGCTCCTGGTCGGACAGGTACTTGTTCGCCGCGCTGACCACGCGCATCGCCTCCTGCGCGGCGTTCTTGAACCGCGAGCCGCGCAGGTTCGCGCCCACGGCGTCGAAGGCCTCGCGGGCCTGCCGGCGCAGCTGCTCGTCCTCCTCGCGCGGAGCGTTCGGCGCGGGCACGCCGCCGTTGTTCTTCGCGGCCAGCGAGATCGCCCGGTTGACCAGGTTGCCCCACTCGTTGGCCAGCTCGAAGTTCGTCCTGCGGACGAACTCGTCCCAGGTGAAGTCGGTGTCCTGGTTCTCGGGCCCGGCCACGGAGATGTAGTACCGCAGCGCGTCCGGGCCGAACTCGCGGAGGAAGTCGCGGACGTAGATGACCGTGCCCCGCGAGGTGGAGAACTTCGAGCCGCTCATCGTGAGGAACTCGCTGGAGACGATCTCGTCCGGCAGCTTCAGCTCGCCGTACGGGCCGGTCTCACCGCCCCTGTCGCCCTGGCCGTTGTGGCCCATGAGCAGCGCCGGCCAGATCTGGGCGTGGAAGGTGATGTTGTCCTTGCCCATGAAGTAGTAGGCCTGCGCGGACGGGTCGGTCCACCACGCCTGCCACGCGTCGGGGCGGCCGATGCGCTGGGCCCACTCGACGCTGGCGGAGAAGTAGCCGATCACCGCGTCGAACCAGACGTACAGCCGCTTCATCGACTGGTCCCGCCAGCCCTCCAGCGGGATCGGCACGCCCCAGTCGAGGTCGCGGCTGATCGCCCGGGGGCGCATGTCCTCGACGAGGTTGCGCACGAACCGCAGCACGTTCGGCCGCCAGTCGGTGCGCGTGGACAGCCACTTGCCGAGCGATTCGGTGAACGCGGGCAGGTCCAGGAACAGGTGCTCGGTCTCCTGGAACGCCGGGCGCTCTCCGTTGATCCGCGAGACCGGGTTGATCAGGTCGGCCGCGTCGAGCTGGTTCCCGCAGTTGTCGCACTGGTCGCCGCGCGCGCTGTCGGCCCCGCAGAGCGGGCAGGTGCCCTCGATGTAGCGGTCCGGCAGCGTGCGGCCGGTCGACGGGCTGATCGCCCCGGTGGTCGTCTTCGGCTGGATGTAGCCGTTGCGGTACATCGCCTTGAAGATCTCCTGCACCACGGCGTAGTGGTTGCTCGTCGTGGTGCGGGTGAACAGGTCGTAGGACAGCCCGAGGCCCTGCAGGTCCTCGGCGATGACGCGGTTGTACTTGTCGGCGACCTCCCGCGGGCTCAGGCCCTCCTTCTCGGCCTGCACCAGGATCGGCGTGCCGTGCTCGTCCGTGCCGGACACCATGAGCACCCGGTTGCCCGCCATTCGCTGGTAACGCGTGAACACGTCCGACGGCACACCGAAACCCGACACGTGGCCGATGTGCCGCGGACCGTTGGCATAGGGCCAGGCCACGGCAGTCAACACGGAGGTGCTCATGTTTCCAGCCTACGGCGCACCACCGGAACCGCTCGAACCGCCCGCCCCGCGCGCCGCCGGGTCCCGAGGAGGGCGGGGCGGTGGACTTTTCCCGGGAAATGCGTCCCTCACATCACTCGAGCGGGGGTGGAGCGCGGCAGCGGCCCGTCCGCCGAGCGCCCCTCATCCGACCAGGTCGGCGCGGAACAGGTCCACGTTGTACGGGCCCCACTGGGTGAGCGTGAAGTACAGCGCCGGCCGGTCCCGCGGCCACGGGCACTGGAACCCGCCGTACAGCGCCGGGTAGTCGAAGCCGGCCACCGCGACCTCCCCCGCGCTCCACGGCCCGGTCAGCTCCGGAGCGCTGCGCAGCACGATCGCCGCGCGGTGCTCGTCCAGGTGCGTGGCCAGCCACACCCCCAGGTAGTCGTGGAACCCCACCGAGACCTCCCCGACCGGCGCGGGCAGCAGCGCCGCGGCGCGGTACGGGTCCTCGCCCCAGCCGTCGCCGGTCCAGTACCGGTAGGCGCGCGCCTGCAGCAGGTCCTCCGCCGGCACCGCGGCCAGGTGCGCCGCCCCGAACCGCCCGCTGGGCGTGCCGAGCAGGTACACCCAGCCGTCCACGACCCCGGCGAACCCGACCATCTGGAACGGGTGCCCGCCCTGGTCGCGGCGGCGCAGCCGGTCGAGCGTCCGCTGCTTGCGGTTCGGCCACACGGCCGTGCGCGACTTCGTCCACGTCCGGCCGCCGTCCTCGGAGAAGGCCAGACCGGCGTAGTTCGTGTGCCACACGCCCGGCACTCCCCAGCACCGGACGGACATGTAGTGCAGGTACTCCCGCCCGTCGACGGAGATCCCCGAGGTCGGGATGATCGTCGCCGCGCGCACCTCCCGGTCCGGTGCCAGCACCTGGCCGGCCGCGCCGTCCCCGCGGGGGAGCATCCAGTCCAGCCGCAACCCCGCCCCCGGGTCGGCGGCGCCGCTGCGGGCGAGCACGTTGCAGCGCCAGTCGGCCGTGCGGGGCCCGGCCCCGTAGCCGCCCCAACCGCTGCCGTAGGTGTCGCCGAACGCGACGAGCATCCCCCCGTCGGCGCTGCGCCAGGGGATGCCGAGGTCCGTGGCGGTGACCCCGAAGCGGCTCGCGGTCCGGTTCCGCGACTCCTCGCCGGTCACGCGTCCGATCCGGACGCTGGTGAGCACGCGCACCATGGAGCCCACCGTAGACCGGCGGGCGCGGCGGCGCCCCGCGCCGGCGGCCCCGACGCGCGGCAGCGGGAACGCGAGCCAGGTCACCCCGCCACCTCCGGCGGCGGGAGCGGTGGTGCGCACCCGGCATACTCGGCGGGATGCAGCTGTACACGCGGCCGCTGGACGCCGACGCCCACCCCTCGGCGGTGCTGCGGGCGCTCGTCGCCCGCGCCCGGCGCCACCACCTGCCCGGCCCGGCCGCGCTGACCGGCGAGTGGTTCGGCTCGAGCGCGGTGCTGGCCCCCTCCGTGGCGATCACTCCGCGGGAGTCCGAGTTCGGCCCGCTCGACGCGGCCGACCCCCCGGTGTCCGGCGACCGGCCGGGGGCGGTCGGCGGCGGGTGGATCGGCTACCTCGGCTACCCCGACCGCCACGCCCAGCCGCGGCGCCTGCCCCGCACCGCGTGGGGTTGGGCCGACCACGTGCTGCGCCGCGACCGCGACGGCCGGTGGTGGTTCGAAGCGCTGGGCGCCGAACCGCCGCCCGCGGAGCTGATCACCGAGCTCGCCGGGCTCGTGCGCACCGCTTCCGCACCGGCGACGGCCCACCGGAGCGCCCCGGCCGGGTGGACCGGAACGGCCGCGCACCCGGACGGCGAGCAGCACCGCAAAGCGGTGCGGCGCTGCGTCGCCGAGATCGCCGCCGGGGAGATCTTCCAGGCCAACATCTGCTGCCGGTTCGGCGTGCGCTCCGACGCCGAACCGTGGGAGGTCTTCGCCCACGGCAGCGCCCGGTTCTCCCCGGCCCGCGCGGCGTACCTGGCCGGCCCGTGGGGAGCGGTCGCGTCCCTGTCACCCGAGCTGTTCCTGCGGCGCACCGGGCGCGAGGTCCGCTCCCGGCCGATCAAGGGCACGCTGCCGCGCCGCGGACCCGCCGACGACGCCAACGCGGAAGCGCTGCGCTCCTCGGCCAAGGACACCGCCGAGAACGTGATGATCGTGGACATGGCGCGCAACGACCTCGGCCGCGTCGCCGAGGTCGGCACGGTCACCGTGCCGCGGCTGCTCGAGGTGGAACCGCACCCCGGCGTGTGGCACCTCGTCTCCGAGGTGCGCGCCGAGGTCCCCGCCGACCTGCCCCACGGGCGGCTGCTGCGGGCGACGTTCCCGCCCGCCTCGGTGACCGGCGCGCCGAAGCCCCGGGCGGTGCAGATCATCGACGAGCTGGAGGCGCAGCCGCGCGGCCTCTACTGCGGTGCGATCGGCATGGCCTCCCCCGCGGCCGGCATGGAGCTCAACGTGGCCATCCGCACGCTGGAGCACCGCGACGGTGAGTACGAGTTCGGCGTGGGCGGCGGCATCACCGCCGACTCCGACCCGGACGCCGAGTGGCAGGAGAGCCTCACCAAGGCCGCGCCCCAGCTGGCCGTGCTCGGCGCCGCGGAGCGGTAGGCCGCGCGCAGCGCGTTCCGCGCCCGGATCTCCGCCGCGGACTCGCTCACTCCTGCTCGCGGGCGGCCAGCACCGCGTCGTAGAGCTCCTTCTTGCGGACACCGGACAGCTCGGCCACCTCGGCGACCGCGTCCTTGAGCCGCACGCCCGCGGAGGCCCGCTGCTCCACCTGCGGCACGAGCGCGCGCGGATCGCTCGGCGCCACCTCGGCGCCGCCGAGCACCACGGTCAGCTCCCCGCGCACGCCCGCGGCGGCCCACTCGGCGAGCTCGGCCAGCGAGCCCCGCCGGACCTCCTCGTAGGTCTTGGTCAGCTCCCGGCACACCGCGGCCGGGCGGGACCCGCCCAGCACGTCCACCGCGTCGGCCAGCGTGTCGGCCAGCCGGTGCGGGGCCTCGAAGAACACGGCGGTGCGCCGCTCGGTGCGCAGCGCGTCGAACCACCGCCGCCGCTCGCCCGACTTGCGCGGCGGGAAGCCTTCGAAGCAGAACCGGTCCGAGGGCAGGCCGGACAGCGCCAGCGCCGTGGTCACCGCCGACGGCCCGGGCAGGCAGGTCACCGCGATCCCCTCGGCCGCGCACGCGGCGACCAGGCGGTAGCCCGGGTCGGAGACGCTGGGCATGCCCGCGTCGGTGACGAGCAGCACGGTGCTGCCGCCGCGCAGGTCCGCCAGCAGCGCGTCCGTCCGGGCGGCCTCCACCGCGTCGTAGTAGCTGACGACCCGGCCGGCGGGCAGCGCCTCGATGCTGGAGGCGAGGGCCCGCACCCGGCGCGTGTCCTCGGCCGCGACGACGTCGGCGGTGCGCAGCGCTTCGCGCAGCCGCGGCGAAGCGTCCCGCGCGTCCCCCAGCGGGGTCGCCGCGAGCAGCAGGGTTCCCGGAGCGTCAGGTGCCGGCATCGCCTTCGAGCCTAGACCGCGCGCGATCGCCCGGTCGGCCGAGGTGGCCGTGCACCGGCGGTCACCGCCCACCCCTACGATCCCGGGGGTGTGAGCGTCCTCGTGCCCGAATCCACCGGCCGTTCCGACGAGCTGGTTCCCGCCGGGCGGACTCCGCCGCCCGGAGCTCCCGGGCAGCGCGACCCGCGCGGGCCGCTGCGCGTGGCCATGCCCCCCGACCGCCTCCGGGGGTGGCTCGTCGCGCTCGTGCTGGGGGCGCTCGGCGGGCTGGTGCGGCTGTGGAACCTGGGGCACCCCACCGACGACGGCACGCCGATCTTCGACGAGAAGCACTACGTGCCGCAGGCGTGGCAGATGCTGCGCAACGGCGGGTACGAGGACAACCCGGGCTACGAGCTGGTCGCGCACCCGCCGGTGGGCAAGCAGCTCATCGCCGTGGGCGAGTGGCTGCTCGGCTACGGCCCGTGGGGCTGGCGGATCACGGCGGCGCTGGCCGGGACGCTGATGATCGTGCTGATCGTCCGCATCGGCCGCAGGCTGACCCGCTCGACCCTGCTCGGGGCGGTCGCCGGGGTGCTGCTGATCTGCGACGGGCTCAGCCACGTGCAGTCGCGGGTGGGCATGCTCGACGTCTTCCAGGCGGTGTTCGTCCTCGCCGCCTTCGGCTGCCTGCTCGTCGACCGCGACCAGGTCCGCCAGCGCCTGGAGCGGGTCGTCGCCGAAGGCCGCGCGACCGCCTCCGACTGGGGACCGCGGCTCGGTTTCCGCTGGTGGCGGCTGGCCACCGGGGTGTCGCTGGGCCTGGCCTGCGGGGTGAAGTGGAACGGCGTCTACTGGCTCGCCGCGTTCGGTCTGCTCTCGGTGCTCTGGGACGCCCTGGCGCGGCGCACCGCCGGGGTGCGCCGACCGTGGGCGGGCGCGCTGCTGCGGGACACCCCCGCCGCGCTGTGGGCGCTGCTCGTGCTGCCGCTGGTGGTGTACTTCGGCACCTGGGCCGGCTGGTACGCCAGCGAGACGGCCACGGACCGGCACGCGGTGGACCTCGACCAGGTCGGGTTCGGCTTCCTGCCCGACATGTTCCGCTCGCTGCTGCACTACCACTTCAACGTGCTGGAGTTCCACGAAGGACTGACCTCGTCGCACCCGTGGGAGTCGAAACCGTGGTCGTGGCCGATGGGTCTGCGGCCGATGGCCTACGCGATCGACGAGACCGCCAGCGGCTGCGGCCGCCCGGAGTGCGTCGAGGCCACGATGCTGCTGGGCACGCCGGCCCTGTGGTGGGCGGCGCTGCCCGTGGCGGGCTGGGCGGTCTGGCGCGCGGCGGCCCGCTTCGACTGGCGGTACGCGGCGGTGCTCGTCGCCTACTCCGGCGGGTACCTGCCCTGGTTCCTCAACCTCGACCGCACCATGTACTACTTCTACGCCACACCGCTGGCGCCGTTCCTGGTGCTGGGGATCACGCTGGTGCTCGGGGAGGTGCTCGGCAGGGCCACCGACACCGCTGAACGCCGGCGCACGGGTCTGCTGGCGGTGTCGTTGTACATCGGGCTGGTCGTGGCGAACTTCCTGTGGCTGTGGCCGGTGCTCAACGCCGAGCCCATCACCCAGGGCCACTGGGACGCGGAGCTGTGGCTGCCCTCCTGGCGGTGACCGGCCGAGGGAGTCCGCGGATTGGCTGGTGTAGCGGGTCGGGCGGGGAATCCCCGTCGGGGCGGTCCGCGCGCGGGGAGGAAGCGGCTGCACCGCTTGCCTTGACGGACCGCTGCGGCCAAGCACACGGCCACCGAACCGCGCGACCACTGACGCTGCCCTCCTGGCGGAGCCGTGGCGTTGGAAGCGGTCGTAGACTGCGCCGCATGGTCCACGCCCCGGACGAACCGCTGCCCGAGGTCACGGCGAGCGAATCCGCCCTGCGCCGTTTCCTGCACGGCCTGCCCGCCGTCGACGCGGTGGGGTTGCAGCAGCGCGCTGACGAGCTCGCCGGCCGAGCGCTCAAGGACGGCACCAAGGACCGGGCCATCGACGCGGCCATCGGCATGCTCGACCTGACCACCTTGGAAGGCGCCGACACGCCCGAGGCGGTGCGGCGGCTCTGCGGGCGGGCGCGGCACCCGGACCCGCCCGCGGCGGCACCGCCGGTGGCGGCGGTGTGCGTCTACCCGGACCTGGCCGCGACCGCCGTCGCCGCGACCCGGGGGTCTCCGGTGCGGGTCGCCTCGGTGGCCACGGCCTTCCCCGCCGGCCGGGCGTCGCAGGAGGTCAAGCTCGCCGACGTGCGGCAGGCGGTCGAGGCCGGCGCCGAGGAGGTCGACATGGTGCTCGACCGGGGAGCGTTCCTGGCCGGGCGCTGCGGCCGGGCGCACGAGGAGATCCGCGCGGTCAAGCAGGCCTGCGGCGGCGCGCACCTGAAGGTGATCCTGGAGACCGGTGAGCTCGGCACGTACGACGCGGTGCGCCGGGCCTGCTGGCTGGCCCTGCTGGCGGGGGCGGACTTCGTGAAGACCTCCACCGGCAAGACCTCCCCGGCGGCCACCCTGCCGGTCACGCACGTGCTGCTGCAGGCGGTCCGCGACTGGCACGCGGCCACCGGCCGCCGGTGCGGGGTGAAACCGGCCGGCGGGATCCGCAGCACGAAGGACGCGCTGCGCTACCTGGTCGCCGTGCGGGAGGTCGCCGGAGCTGCGTGGCTCACGCCGGAGCTGTTCCGGTTCGGCGCGTCGAGCCTGCTGGACGATCTGCTGCTGCAGCGGCGCACCCGTGCGGGACGCGCGCGGGTGCGGTCCCACTACGGCACGAAACGCGACCTGGCGGTGGAGTGAATGACGGAGATCCCCTGGGAGTACGCCCCGGCGCCGGAGTCGGCGGGAGCGGCGCAGCTCGCCGCGCGCTACCGGCCGTTCGTCGCCGGCGAGTTCCGCGGCGGCCGCGGACCCGCGCGCCCCGACCGGAACCCGGCCACGGAGGCAGCGCTCGCCGAGGTCGCCACCGCCGCACCCGCGGAGGCGGCCGAGGCGGTGGAGGCCGCGCGCACCGCGCTCGCGGAATGGGCGGAGGTGCCGGGCGCGCGGCGCGCCAAGCACCTGTTCCGCCTCGCACGACTGCTGCAGGAGCGCGCGCGGGAACTGGCCGTGCTGGAAACGCTGGACACCGGGCGTCCGGTGGCGCACACGCGGGAGGGCGACCTGCCGAGCGCGGCGGCGTGGCTGTTCCACTACGCCGGGTGGGCCGACAAGCTGGAGTTCGCCGGGTTCGGGGAGCGGCCGCGGCCGCTCGGCGTCGTCGCGCAGCTGCTGTCCGCCGACGCGCCGCTGCTCTCGCTGGTGCGCGCGGCCGCGCCGGCGCTGGCCTGCGGCAACACCGTGGTGGTCAAGCCGTCGCCGCACACCCCGCTGAGCGCGCTGGTCTTCGCCGAGGTGTGCCGGCAGGCCGGGTTGCCCGCGGGCGTGGTCAACGTGCTGCCCGGCGACGCCGAGCTCGGCGCGGCGCTGGCGGGCTCCGCGGTGGACCAGCTGTTCCTGTCCGGCTCGGCGTCGGCCGCGGCGGCGGTGCGCAGCGCGGCCGGTGCGGTGCCGCTGCGGGTGGACGCGACCGCCCCGGCCGCGCACGTGGTCTTCGACGACGCCGCGCTCGACCAGGCCGTGGACGGTGTGCTGCGGGGCTGCGGGCAGTCCGGGCCGATCGGCTCCCGGGTGTTCGTGCAGGAGCCGCTGGCCGAGCGGTTCACCGAGCACCTGCGGGCCCGGTTGGACGCGGTGCGGGTCGCCGACCCGCTGGACCGCAACACCGAGGTCGGACCGCTCGTGACCGAGCGGCGGCGGGAGCGGTTCGCTGCGCTGGTGGACGAGGCGGCGGCCGCGGGCGCGCTGGTGCACGCGGCCGCCGCGGAGCTGCCGGAGCGCGGGTGGTTCGTCCGGCCGACCATGTGCACCGGGGTCGACGGGACGCTGCCGGTGGCGCGGGAGGCACCGGGCGGGCCCGTGCTGGCGGTGCGCACGTTCCGCACGCCGGAGGAGGCCGTGGCCGGGGCGGGCGACGCGCCCTGCGGTGCCGCCGGCGTCTGGACGGAGAAGGGCTCGCGCGCCCTGTGGGCCGCGGAGCGGATGCGCGCCGAGGTGACCTGGGCGAACACCACCCACCGGTATGACCCGGCCGCTGCGGCCGGCAGCACCGGTGGCCGTTCCGGTTTGGAGACGTACCTCGATGTCTGACACCCGGGAGCGACTCACCGTGGCCAAGACGTACAAGCTCGCGATCGGCGGGCGGTTCCCGCGCTCCGAATCCGGCCGCGTGTACCCGGTGCACTCCTCCGGCGGGGCGTTCCGCGCGAACGCGGCCCAGGCCTCGCGCAAGGACGTGCGGGACGCGGTCGCCGCGGCGGTGAAGGCCGCGGACGGCTGGGCGGCGACGAGCCCGCACAACCGGGGGCAGGTGCTCTACCGGGTGGCCGAGATGCTCGAGTCCCGCCGCGCCGAGTTCACCGCCCTGCTCGACGCCTCCGGCGCCGAGCTCGCCGCGCCGGACACCTCGGCGGTCGTGGACCTGGCGGTGGACCGGCTGGTCTGGTACGCGGGCTGGACGGACAAGATCGGAACGGTGCTGGGCTCGCCCAACCCGGTCGCCGGACCGCTGCTGTCGGTGAGCGCGCCGCGACCGGTCGGCGTGGTCGGCGTCGTCTGCCCCGCCGCATCGCCGCTGCTCGCCGCGGTCAGCCTGCTCGCCCCGGCGCTGGCCGCGGGCAACGCGTGCGTGGTGCTGGCCAGCGAGCCGGACCCGATCCCGGCGAGCACCCTGGCCGAGGTCCTGGCGACCTCGGACGTCCCCGACGGGCTCGTGAACGTGCTGAGCGGTTCGCCGGCGGAGCTGGCGCCGTGGCTCGTCGGGCACGACGACGTGGCGCTCGTGGACGCCCCCGGGGCGGACGCGGAACTGGCCGCGCAGCTGCGGGACGTCGCGGCCGCGGCCGCCGCGGACCTGCGCACCGGTGCGGAGCCGGACTTCACCGCCCCTGCCGGGCCGGCGCGGCTGCGCGCGTGCACGCGCACGACGACCTTGTGGCACCCGGTGGGCGCGTGAGGTGCGCAGGAGGTTCCGCTGCGGAAGCCCCGGCCCAGCCGCAACAGCGGCCCTTCATCACCGGATCTGCCAGTCGAGCCGCCCGTCCTCGGTGACCGTCGGGTAGGCGTGTCCGGCGGGCGTGCCCTCGCTCAGTGAGCGGTGCACGTCGGTGAGCATGGCACCCACCCCGGACCACTCGGGGCGGTGCACCTGCCCGGCTTCGTGCTCCCACTCCACCACGCACCCGTGCAGCCGGCCGGGGCGCAGGTCCACGAGCAGCTCGTCGGAGAAGCCGTCCCCGGCGATGGGGATCCACGCGGGGTGGAAGCCGGTGCACGCCGCGCCCGCGCAGGAGTCGCCGGTCTCCCGTGCGGCGCCGCGCTTGTACCGGTGCGCCCGCCAGGAGTCCATCGCCTTCGCGGCGCCGTAGGGCGTGTAGAACGGCGGCAGCACGTCGGCCAGCACATCGCCGCTGGTCCCGTCGCAGCACTTCCACCACTCCCGCAGTTCCGCGGGCAGCTGGGTCCCGAGCTCGGCCTCCAGCGAGCCGAACACCGGAGGGGACAGCGGGGAGCGGAGCGCGCCCCCGGTCACCGGCGCGTGGTCGGTTAACCAGCGCACAATTCTCGTCCACAAGTCGGTGACGCTCATCGCCGCTCATGATCGGCATCCGAGGCCTCCTCCGGTACCGCCAAAGGTGAGCTCCGTTCGGCACCGGGTGGCCCAACAGCGGCGGAGCGCGGCGCGCACGCCGCTGTTGGGCACGAGGGAGCACCGCGCGCCGGAGGCCCCGGCCGCCCACCGGCGCGGTGCCGGCGAGGCACGGCCCGGCGAGCGGAGCGCGGGTACCGACCCCGTAGGCTTCCGCGACGTCTGGTTCGGTGACCGGAGGTGGAAGAGATGGCGCACGACATCGTTCCCATCGAGCTGGGGTTGCCGCAGGGCGACGTCGTCACGCTCTGGGCTCCGCAGTGGCGGGAGGACGGCGAGGAGTGGGAGGCGTTCCTCGGCCACGACGAGGACCTGTACGCCTTCCCGGACGCCGCGCGGCTGGCAGCGTTCACGCGCACCGCGCAGGAGCACGACCTGGGCGACCACCCGGCGTGGCACGTGGTGCCGAACCTGCCCGCGGCCGATCTGAACCCGGACGAGGACCACCAGTACGACCTGGTGGGCGTGCCGGAACTGCTGACCGAGCCGCTGGACACGTGGACCGTCAGCGAACTCGCCGGGATCGTCGAGATCGCCCGCTCGCTGGCCGACGTGTGCGATCTGGACGCGGTGCACGAGGTGCTCGACGCCGCCGCGGGCTTCTCCGCGCTGCAGCAGGGGCCTATGGCGTTCAACGGCCGCGACGGGCAGCGCCGCTGGGACGAGATCTGCCGCGTCGTGGCGGACCGCTGGGACGAGCTGCTCGACGCGATCGACGCCGTGGTGACCGCTCCGGAGGTGGACGAGGGCGCGGTGGCCACCGCCGAAGCCGAGCTCGCCGAGACCTCGGACGCCTCCGCGGAGGCCGCGGCCGCCACCGCGGAGTCCGATGCGGACGAGGAAGGCGAGGAAGCCGAGGAGGCCGAGCCGACCTGGTGGAACGAGATCGGCATCGACCCGGTCCGCATCGTCACGGCCGGAGCCGAGTACTACACGCTGCGCTGCTACCTCGACGACGAGCCGGTGTTCCTCGGCCGCGACGGGCTGATCGACGTGTTCCGCTCCCCGCGGGCGCTGGCCCGGTTCCTCGCCCAGGCCGAGGAAGTCGACGGCACCGACCTCGCCCGCGTGTCCACCTGGCCGCAGGTCACCGAGAAGGCGACGGCGGGGGAGCTGGAGATCGAGGTCGAGCCGGCGAACACCTACGTGCTCAACGGCCTCGATGCCGACCTGGAAGCGGGTCCGTCCGACGTGGACGCCGCACAGCTGGAGCTCGCCGAGGAGTTGCTCCTCGACGCCGCCGCTTGGACCGGGGACGACGCGGTCTCCGAGGAACTGGGGCCCTCGCAGCGCCTCGGCTGGCTCGTGTCGTTCATCCTGGAGCCCACGCCGAACCGCCTGCCGCCGAGCGCGCCGTTCGACGACGAGGTCCGCGTGTGGCGGGAGCTCGTCGAGAAGTTCGAGCAGAAGCTCCGCAGCCGCTGACCGGTCGCGGCGGTGGCGTGCTCGATTCCCGGCACGGGGGCCCGTTTCGTCCCCGATCGGACACTTCGACCAGCACGATCGCGGCGAGTCCGATATCGATTCGAGCACGATTCCCCGGCGGCGGGAAGAACCGAGGCCGCGTCCGGCTCGGACCGGCCGCGCCCTCCCCCGTCACCACCCCGCTCCGGTCCGTGACGGGGCGAGCTCGCCGACCGGCGAGGGCGGAGCTCGCCCGTCGGCGACGCGGCGTAGTCCGCGCGTGCGCCGGCGCGGCCGACCCACCGGGCACGCGCTCGCGCTCCTCGTGCGCGAGGGCGCGGTGCGACCACGTTGCGTCGACCGTCCTCCTGTCGAACGCGAGGTCGCCTCGCGGAGGCCCTTCATGTGAAGCAGTGTTCATGCACGCCCTGTGACGAACGCGGTTCACGCGGCCGCGCCACGCACGGCGCAACAATCGGGCGATCTTGCCCTGGGGGGCGGCTGATCACGACCTGCCGGAGTAGCTAGGCTTCCGTAGTCCTCAGCTCCCCACGACGAAGGACTCCGGAAGCCGTGACCGAGAACATGTCGTTCGATCGCATGCGCACCATGTTGACGCGTGCGGCTGAAATCCGTGAGAGCGAACAGCAGCAGATCTTCGACGCGCTCGACGAGATCCACGCGAGGCTGACTCCGCTGGAATCCTTGGGCCCGGTGCGGAAGCGGCTGTCGGAGCTGCCGGACCGCACAGAGGTCGGCGTGCTCGCCGAACGGCTCGACGAGACGCTGTCCAAGCTCGAGGGCCAGGACAACGCCCTGTCCGAGCTGAAAACCGCCGTCGAGGGACTGGTCGACAAGCTCGCCACGCCGTTCGCGCAGCTGAACGGGCGGCTCGACGGCATGGCCGGGAACATGGACGGCGTGGTCGGGCGCATGGACGGGCTCGAGGACAAACTCGCCCACATCCACAAGCGGCTCGACGAGCTGGGCGGGCACCTGGACAAGCAGGACAACCGGCTCGAGTCGCTGCCGACCGCGATCCAGGATCCGGTGCGCGACCGCCTCGACTCGCTGGAGACGAATCTGCGCGGCCGGGTCGCCGAGGTTGACGAGGGCCTGCACGAGCACCTCGACGGCACGCGCGAATCGCTGCAGCGCTCGGTCACCGAGAGCACCGACGGCGTGCGTGCTTCGCTGTCCGAGACGGTCTCCGGAACCCGCGAGCAGATCACCGGCAAGCTCGACGAGCTCGCCGAGCGCCCCGCGGTCGATCCGACCGAGCGGCTGGACTCCCTGGCGGAGCGGTTGGACCAGCTCACCGAGCGCCTCAACCAGGTCTCCGGCCGGCTCGACACCGTGGAGAGCAACGTCCACAGCCGCATCGAGACCGCCGAGCAGGGCGTCAAGTCGGGGTTGGACGAGCTCGGCACCTCGGTGAACCAGAACCTCACCGAGATCGGCGGCACGGTTTCCGCGCGCCCCGACGCGGAGGCGCTGGACTCCCTCGTGCGGAAGGCCAACGAGGAGAGCGAGCAGCGGCACGCGGGCCAGCTGGACGAGGCCATGGCCACGTTCGCCGAACTCATCCTCGGCGGGGGCGGCCAGATGCCCCAGCAGTCCGCGTCCGCGCCCACCGCGCTGCCGCGGCAGAACAACCAGCAGCGGCGCGGGCGTTCCAAGAGCGCCAAGCGCGAGTCCGGGGACAAGGCGCTGCCCGCGGAGAGCAGCGACGACGTCGCCGAGACCGCCTGAACCGCGACCGCACCGCTCGCCGGGACCGATTCCGCGGAGGCGCCGCACCGGATCCGCTCCGGGGCGGCGCCGCAGCCGCTCGCCCGCGTCCGCGGTGATCCGCGGAGAGGCCGACCACGCGGTGCCATCCGGGTGGGGCGCCCGAGCACGGGCCGGGCGGTGGTTCGCCCTCACGCCGGTTCCCGGGCGAGGACCAGCGGCCCCGGTGCCACCTCCTCCGCGGAGACGTCGATCCCGGCGGCCACGCAGCGGCGCGCCGCTGGCAGGAGCTCCGGCCGGTTCGTGTGCAGCTCGCACACCACCTGCCCCGCTTCGACCGGCTCTCCTGGTTTCACCAGGCACCGCACCCCGGCGGCGGGGTCGACGGCGTCGTCCTGCCGCGCCCGGCCCGCGCCGAGCCGCCACGCCGCCTCGCCCACCGCGGCCGCGTCCAGGCGCGCGAGCGTTCCCGCGCGCGGTGCGCTGACCGCTTCCACGTGCTCGGCCTCCGGCAGCGGGGCGTCCGGGTCGCCGCCCTGCGCGCGGACGAGACGTCGCCAGCGCTCGTGGGCCTGACCGCTGGCGAGGACGTGTTCCGGGTCCGCGTCGGTGATCCCGGCGTGCGCGAGCAGTTCCCGCGCGAGGGCGAGGGTGAGTTCGACGAGGTCGTCCGCCCCCTGCCCGCGCAGGGTCCGCACGGCTTCGGCGACCTCCAGGGCGTTGCCGACATCGGTGCCCAGCGGCCGCGACATGTCGGTGATGAGCGCGCTCGTGCGCACCCCGTGGGCCCGCCCGATCGCGATCGCGGCGCGGGCGAGCTCCGCGGCCTGCTCCCGGTCGCGCACGAACGCCCCCGAGCCGCACTTCACGTCGAGCACGAGAGCACCGGTGCCCTCGGCGAGCTTCTTGCTCATGATCGAGCTCGCGATGAGCGGAACGGACTCCACGGTTCCGGTGACATCGCGCAGCGCGTAGAGCGCGCGGTCGGCGGGCGCCAACTGCCCGCTCGCCGCGCACACGACCGCGCCCGGGTCGGCCATGCGCTCGCGCACGGCCGCGGTGGACAGCTCGGCGCACCAGCCCGGGATCGCCTCGAACTTGTCCAGGGTCCCGCCGGTGCTGCCGAGCCCGCGGCCGGACAGCTGGGGAACGGCGGCACCGCACGCGGCCAGCAGCGGGGTGAGCACCAGCGTGGTCGTGTCCCCCACCCCGCCCGTGGAGTGCTTGTCCGCGGTGACGACGTCCAGATCGCTCCAGTCCAGCCGCTGACCCGAGCCGAGCATCGCCGCGGTCCAGCTCGCGGTCTCGCGCTCGGTCATGCCGCGGAACACCACGGCCATGAGCAGCGCGGCCATCTGCCCCTCGGTGACCCGGCCGTCGAGGTATCCGCGGATCACCCACGCGATGCGGGCGTCGTCGAGCTCTTCCCCGTCGCGTTTCGCGCGGACGACGTCGACGGCGGTGAACTGCTCGGTGCGGGTTGCGGTGCCTTCCAGTTGCGTCATCTCGACCTCCCTTTGCGCTCACCCAATAAAGAGAGCCGCGGCCGCCGATTCGATACACCCCGATCGAGTGATGTAGCTCTTTTCCACGGCATCGCGGAGGATTCCGCGGAAACGCAGCGGGGTGTTCCGAGCGGCTGCGGACTCCGCGCTCGGGTGCGCACGACCGCCCCGGCGCGGTCGGTGAGGCAAGGCAATCCTTTCCGGCATCGCCCCGGGGCGGATCGCGCGGGGCCGGACCGCGCGGAGGCGGTGGGCAGCGCACTCGCGAAACGCGGAACCGGAGCTCGTTGGTGACATGCCTCTCCACCCGCTATCTTGACGGAGCGGCGCGGAGGTTTCGCGGGTTCCGAATCGGTTTTCCGAACCGATCCACAGGCCGGAACGCTTTGTCTGCTCGATCACAGACGGCACAGGCGAGTAGGCCGAGAACATGTCGTGGGACTAGCATCCCAGAAAGTCAAGGCCCCAGTTCCGTGGCCGGTGACGAGCAGGCAGCCGCACTCGCCGCGCGCGAACGCGGCCCGGACCACCCGGACCACGCCGTGACCGAACTGGGCCGTTCGTCCACCAGCGAGGTTGGAGGGCCTTTCACCATGGCCAGCACCACCGCCTCCGCGGGAGCGCCTCCGCGCGCGGTCTCCAGGCCGCGCGCCAAGGGGACGTTCTACCGCGGCGATCCGGGCATGTGGTCGTGGGTAGCGCACCGCATCACGGGCGTGCTCACATTCTTCTTCCTGTTCGTGCACGTGTTGGACACCGCGCTGGTCCGCATGTCGCCGAACGCGTACGACACGGTCATCGAGACCTACAAGCACCCGCTCATGATCCTGTTCGAGCTCGGGCTGCTCGCGGCCGTGCTCTTCCACGCGTTCAACGGCATCCGGGTCATGCTGGTCGACTTCTGGTCCCGGGGGGCGAAGTACCAGCGCCCCATGCTGTGGACGGTGCTGGTGCTGTGGCTGGTGTTGATCATCCCGGCGGCGATCAGCTTGCTGAGCCGGGCCGTCACGGAATTCCTCGGGGGGCTGTGAGCGATGACCGTCACCGATGCACCGCTGTCCGTCGACAAGCCGCGCTCGCCGCACCGGCGCGCCGCCCGCCGCAGCAACTTCGAGCTCTACAGCTGGTTGTTCATGCGGATGTCCGGCGTCGTGCTGCTGTTCCTCGTCCTGGGGCACCTGCTGATCATGCTGTTCCTGGACGGAGGCGTGCAGCGGATCAACTTCGCCTTCGTCGCGGGCCGCTGGGCCTCCCCGTTCTGGCAGGTCTGGGACCTGGTCATGCTGTGGCTGGCAGCCCTGCACGGCGGAAACGGCTTGCGCACCGTCATCAACGACTACGCTCGCAAGGACACAACCCGTTTCTGGCTGCAGACGCTGCTCAACGTGGCAGTGCTGTTGATCGTGGTCCTGGGCACCTACGTGATCTTCACCTTCGACCCGAACATCGGCTGACCGCGAACCGCAGCGTGGCGGGCGCCCCGCGGCGGCGCCACCACCAGCCCGAGGAGACGACCATGCAATTCCACACCTACGACGTGGTCATCGTCGGCGCCGGCGGCGCCGGCATGCGCGCCGCGATCGAGTCCGGCCAGCGCGCGCGCACCGCCGTGCTGACCAAGATCTACCCCACCCGCTCGCACACCGGCGCGGCCCAGGGCGGGATGTGCGCGGCCCTGGCCAACGTCGAGGAGGACAACTGGGAGTGGCACACCTTCGACACCATCAAGGGCGGTGACTACCTGGTCGACCAGGACGCCGCCGAGATCATGGCGAAGGAGGCCATCGACTCGGTCCTCGACCTGGAGAAGATGGGCCTGCCGTTCAACCGCACCCCGGAGGGGCGCATCGACCAGCGCCGCTTCGGCGGGCACACGCGCGACCACGGCAAATCCCCGGTGCGCCGGTCCTGCTACGCGGCCGACCGCACCGGCCACATGATCCTGCAGACGCTGTACCAGAACTGCGTCAAGCACGGCGTCGAGTTCTTCAACGAGTTCTACGTCCTCGACATCACCCTCGGCGAGGACGCGGACGGCAACCAGGTGGCCTCCGGCGCCATCGCCTACGAGCTCGCCACCGGCGAGATCCACGTGTTCAAGGCGAAGTCCGTCGTGTTCGCCACGGGCGGCTTCGGCAAGGTCTTCAAGACCACCTCCAACGCGCACACCCTCACCGGCGACGGGATGGGCATCATCTACCGCAAGGGGTTGCCGCTGGAGGACATGGAGTTCTACCAGTTCCACCCGACCGGGTTGGCCGGCCTGGGCATCCTCATCACCGAAGGCGTGCGGGGTGAGGGCGGAATCCTCCGCAACGTCGACGGCGAGCGGTTCATGGAGCGCTACGCCCCGACCATCAAGGACCTCGCGCCGCGCGACATCGTGGCCCGGGCCATGGCCCTGGAGGTCCTGGAGGGCCGCGGGGCGGGTCCGGAGAAGGACTACGTCTACCTCGACGTGACGCACCTCGGCGAGGAGCTGCTCGAGGAGAAGCTCCCGGACATCATGGAGTTCTCCCGCACCTACCTGGGCGTGGAGCCGACCAAGGAGCTCGTGCCGGTCTACCCGACGGCGCACTACGCCATGGGCGGCATCCCCACGAACATCGAGGGCGAGGTGCTGCGCGACAACGAGAACGTGGTTCCCGGCCTGTACGCGGCCGGCGAGTGCGCCTGCGTGTCCGTGCACGGGTCGAACCGGCTGGGCACGAACTCGCTGCTGGACATCAACGTGTTCGGCCGCCGCTCCGGCATCGCCGCCGCCCAGCACGCCCTCCAGCGCGAGCACGCGGAACTGCCGGAGAACCCCGCCCAGCTCGTCGAGGGCATGGTCAACCACCTGCGGACCGCCCACGGCGGCGAGCGCGTGGCCAACATCCGCACCGAGTTGCAGCAGACCATGGACGCCAACGCGTCGGTCTACCGCACCGAGGAGACGCTGAAGACGGCGCTGCGCGACGTGCAGTCGCTCAAGGAGCGCTACGGCCGCGTCTCGGTGCACGACAAGGGATACCGGTACAACTCCGACCTGCTGGAGGCGGTCGAGCTCGGCTTCCTGCTCGACCTCGCCGAATCGCTGGTCAACGCCGCGCTCGCCCGCAAGGAATCGCGCGGTGGGCACGCGCGCGAGGACTACCCCGACCGGGACGACGTGAACTTCATGCGGCACAGCATGCAGTACAAGCTGCTGCCCGAGGAGGAGGACCCGAACGCCCCGCTCGGGTTGACCGGTTTCCAGTCCGACCTGCGGTTGGACTACAAGCCCGTCGTCATGACCCGGTACCAGCCAATGGAGCGTAAGTACTGATGACCGCCGCCACCACTACAGCCAACAACGGCACCGTGGATCTGCCGGAGGACGCGCCGCCGGTGCCGGAGGGCGCGACCATCGTCACCGTCAAGATCGAGCGGTACAACCCCGAGGTCGACGAGGACATGCGCTGGGACACCTTCCGCGTCCCGGCGCTGCCCACGGACCGGGTGCTGAACCTGCTGCACTACATCAAGTGGTACCTGGACGGGACGCTGACCTTCCGGCGCTCCTGCGCCCACGGCGTGTGCGGCTCCGACGCCGTGCGGATCAACGGCCACAACCGGCTGGCCTGCAAGGTCCTCATGCGCGACATGTTCGCCAAGAAGGGCGAGACCACCCTGACGATCGAGCCGATCAAGGGCCTTCCGGTGGAGAAGGACCTCGTGGTCGACATGGAGCCGTTCTTCGAGGCGTACAAGGCGATCAAGCCGTACCTGGTGACCTCGGGCAACGACCCGACGCACGAGCGCATCCAGTCGGTCGCCGAGCGGGAGCGCTTCGACGACACCACCAAGTGCATCCTCTGCGCCGCGTGCACCTCGTCCTGCCCGGTGTACTGGTCGGACAACCAGTACTTCGGCCCGGCGGCGATCGTCAACGCGCACCGGTTCATCTTCGACAGCCGGGACGAGGCCGCCGAGGAGCGGCTCGACATCCTCAACGACATGGACGGCGTGTGGCGCTGCCGCACCACGTTCAACTGCACCGACGCGTGCCCGCGCGGCATCCAGGTCACCAAGGCCATCCAGGAGGTCAAGCGGGCGCTGATGTTCCGCCGCTGAGGTCCGGCCTCCGGCGCCGCTGAGGTCCGGCCTCCGGCGCCGCTGAGGTCCGGGCCCGGCACCGCTGAGTCCCGGGTCCGGCGCCGCTGAGGGTCGGTTCCACGCACGACACGCGCAGGCCCGGTGGCCGCGGTCCGCTCCGCGTCCCCGGGCCGTTCGCATTCCCTCACCCGCCCGAGCGAGCGCTGGGAACTTTTCTCGGGCGCCTTCCCCGGGGAGCGCTCCCTACTGCGGGGACGAGTCGGCGGTCTCGGCCGCGGGCGCACTGCCGGCGGCGCCGGACCGCCCGGCCTCAGCTGTTCTGGCCCGCCTGCCGGTGCTGTCCCCGCTGGGCCCGTCCTCACCGCTGGGCCCGTCCTCACCGCTGGGCCCCTCCTCGCCGGTGCTGCCGCCGGCGGGGCCGGTGCCGCGCTGCGCGGCGGTGCGGACGGCGCGCAGCCCGCGCCAGCCGAGCACACCGATGATCGTGCCCAGCACCAGCGAGAGGACCGCGATCACGAGGTGCACGATCAGGTAGGGCGTCGGCGCCCCGGCGAGGTCCCACGAACGGTCGCTCGCCCAGATGTTGCGGATGAAGGTGGGCCACAGCAGGTAGCTCCACACCCCGAACGCCAGCAGGAACAGCGCTGCACCACGAGAGATTTTCACGCTCCCCAGTGTCCTCCGCACCGCCGTGGTGGCGGGCCGTGGGGCGAACGCGTGGCACTCCGCGCCGTTTCGGGTGGCAGTGCCCGATCGGCCCGGTGATGTCCGCGCCCGTCCGATTACGCTTCGGTCCGTGCTCGCTTCCACACATGATCACCCTGCTGCCGGCGCACCGCGCCCGGTGCTGCGCGCTCTCGGGGCGGCCGCGCTGACCACCGCACTCGTGCTGCCCGGCACCGCGGCGGCCGCGCAGGAAGCGCCGTGCCCCGCACCGGCCCCGCCGCCGGCGGTGGACTCCTCGGAAGTACCACCGCCCGGGCAGGCGTCCCCCGCACCTCTCCCCGTACCCGAACGGCCGCTCGGCGGCGAACGCCTCGGGGGGTGCGGCACCGTGCTTCCCCGGGGCGCCCCGGCACCACCGGAACAGGTGACCGCGGGGAGCTGGGTCCTCGCCGACCTGGACAGCGGTGACGTGCTCGCGGCGCACGCCCCGCACGCGCGGCACCGCCCGGCCTCCACGATCAAGGTGCTCACGGCCCTGCTCGCGGTGCGGGAGCTGGACCTGTCGCGGACGGTCGTGGCCACGCAGGAGGACGCGAACATGGAGGGCAGCCGCGTCGGGCTGGAACCGGGCGTGTCCTACACCGTGGAGGACGTGCTCGCCGGGCTGCTGCTGCAGTCCGGCAACGACGCTGCGCACCTGCTGGGGCGGCTGCTCGGCGGCCAGGACACCGCCGCGGAGAAGATGACCCGGCTGGCCCAGCAGCTGGGCGCGCGGGACACGCGCGCGGCCACCCCGTCCGGGCTCGACGGACCGGGGATGAGCACCTCGGCCTACGACCTGGCGCTGCTGTACCGGAAGGCGATGGAGGAGCCGGAGTTCGCCCGCATCATCGGCACGGAGCACACCCGGATCCCCGGCGCGCCCGACCAGCCGCCGATCGAGGTGTGGAGCAACAACCAGGTGCTGCTGAACTACCCCGGCGGGATCGGCGGCAAGACCGGTTTCACCAACGACGCGCGGCACACGTTCATCGGCGCGGCCGAGCGCGGCGAGCGGCGGCTGGTCACCGTGCTCATGCGCGGGGAGCACACCCCGGTGCGGCTGTCCACGCAGGGGGAGCGGCTGCTGGACTACGGCTTCGGGATGACCGGGACGCAGCCGGTGGGTGCCCTGGCCACCCCGACGCCGAAGCCCACGACGACCGGCCGGACCCCGGCGGGGGACGACCCCGCCGCGACCGCCAGGGCGCACGACGCGGCATCCGCGGGGGCGCCGCGCTGGGCATGGCCGCTGGGGTTGATCGCGGTCGCGGCGGCCGCCGTCGCCGCCGCGGTGGGGGTGCGCCAGCACCGCGCGCGCCGAGCGCACCGCGAGTGACGGACGGGTCCTGCTGGAGGGCTTCGCGGTCACCGAGGAGAACTGGCGCGACGCCATCCAGCGAGTGCCGCACTTCTGCATCTCCGAAACGCCGCACCACGTGGCCGCGCAGTCGCCGCCTCGCCGCTGATCCCGACCGCGCCCGCGCTGCGCGGGGTCACCGGTGTCACCGGATTCCACACCCGGAAGGGACCACCATGATGCACCGCCACCGCAGGGCAGCTCCGCGCGCAAACACGGCATTGCCGATGCCGGCATCCGGCATGCTGTTCGCACCACGACCCGGCGGGTCGTGGTGGACGAGGACCTGGCAATGCTCATCGGGCCGGCAACCGGCGGAGCACTGTTGGAGATCGGTGTTCTGGATCTCGATGGGGACGACCCGGTCATCATCCACGCGATGGGACTCCGCGCGAAGTTCCACCAGTTGCTTCAGCCGCCGGAGGTGATCAAGATGCGACACAGCGACGACGAGATCGAACAGGCTGCTCACCGGTTCGAGCAGCTCGCCGACGACCTCGACCCGGCCACTGCCACCGCCGAGCGCACCACCGACCTGCGCGGATCGCTGCCGCCGCCGAAGCTGCACGCGCCCACGAGGCCCGGCTGCACGAGGCAGTTCAAGTCGCCCCGCGCGCACGGCAGGTCGTGGAATCAGATCGCCACGGCCTTGGGAGTCCCCCGACAAGCTGCACGACAGCGGTTCGCCGACAAGCAGCCCACCTGATCAAGCGCACGCAGCCGATCCCCGCCGTGCGGCCGCAGAGCCCGTCGTCGGGCTCGGCGGGGGCGCGCGGGCAGGAGCTCGCCCGGTGGGTTCGGGCTGCTGGTGAAGGCGCAGCGGCCCCGCCCGCGGAGGGCTCAGCGGCGGCGCCGGCGCACGACCCAGCCGGCGAGCACGCCGAGCCCGAACGCGCCCGCGGTCCACCGCGCTCCCGAGCGCGCGGACACCACCGGGCGGATCACCGTCGGCCCCGGTGGTTCGGGCGGCAGCAGTGCCAGGTTCTCCCGCGCGCTGGCGGTCCACGCGGTCACGAACAGGACGAACCGCGAGGTGAGGTTGGCGAAGACGAGCAGTCCGAGGATCGGGCCGAACGCGGCGCCGGAGGGCGAGCTGGTGATCCTGCCCAGGTAGAACACGCCGACCTGCTTGAGGATCTCGAAGCCGATGGCGGCGAACAGAGCGCCCCACACGGCGCTGCGCAGGGTCACCGGTTTCCGCGGCAACCGCGTCAGCACCCAGAGGAACACCAGCCAGCTGGCCGCCAGCGACACGAGCAGCGCCAGCACCCACGCCCCGATGCTCGCCGCGGCCGTGCCGCCGATGCCGAGCAGGGCGAACAGCTCACCGCTGAGCCCGCCGAGCGCGCTGATGCCGAAGCTGATGCCCAGTGCCAGGCCGAGCCCGACCAGCGCGAGCAGGTCCGCGCCGATCCGGGTGAGGAAGGGCAGCGGGGTGGGAGTCTGGGTCCACTGCGCGGTCAGCGCCGCGCGCAGGTTGGTCATCCAGCCGAGCCCGGAGTACAGCGCGGCGAGCAGGCCGATCAGACCGACGGCACCGGCGCTTCGCACCGCCTCGTCGACGACCCGTTCGAGCATGGTGCGGATCGCCGGGTCCGGCACGGCCGTGGCGATCCCCTCCTGCAGCTGGCGCAGCAGTTCGGGATCGCCGCGCAGCGCGAACCCCGCCGCGGCGAAGACGATCATCAGCAGCGGCACGAGGGCGAGCACGCTGAAGTACGTCAGTGCCGCGGCGTAGTAGTCGCCGTACTGCTCCTGGTACCGGTTCCAGGCGTTGACCAGGCGATCGAGCCACGGGTACCGCGCGCGCCAGACAGCCAGCCGCCCCGGCTCGTCCTGCTGGCCGTCCTTCGTCGCCACGGCAGCACCCTTCCCCACGGCGGCATCTTCGCCGCAGCAGGCTACCGCGGGATGATCAGATCAGCTGCTCGACACGAGGAAGCCCACCCGATCGAAGACGGGGCCGAGGGTGCGCGCAGCGACTTCGCGGGCCCGTTCCGCACCCCTGTTGAGCACCTTGTCCAGCTCCGCCGGGTCGTCGAGGTAACCGCGCACCTTCTCCTGGAACGGGGTGACGAAGTCGGTCACGACCGCGCCGAGGTCCTTCTTCAGGTCACCGTAGCCGCTGCCCTCGTAGGCCGCCTCGAGATCGGCGATCCCGCGCCCGCTCAGCGCGGAGTGGATGGCCAGCAGGTTGCTCACGCCCGGCTTGTCCTCCGGGTCGTAGCGGATCTCGCGCTCGTTGTCGGTGACCGCGGAGCGGATCTTCTTCGACAGCCGCTTGGGCTCCTCGAGCAGCTCGATGAGCCCGCCCGGCACGGACTTGCTCATCTTCGAGGTGGGGTCCTGCAGGTCGTAGACGCGCGCGGTGTCGCTGGGGATGTGCGCCTCCGGCACGGTGAGGGCCTCGCCGAACCGGGAGTTGAACCGCTGCGCCAGGGTCCGGGTGAGTTCCAGGTGCTGGCGCTGGTCCTCGCCGACCGGGACCGCGTCGGTCCGGTAGAGCAGGATGTCGGCGGCCATGAGCGCCGGGTAGGTGAACAGGCCGACGCCGACGTGGTCCTCGCCCTGGCGCGCCGACTTGTCCTTGAACTGGGTCATCCGGCCGGCTTCGCCGAAGCCGGTGAGGCATTCCAGCACCCAGCTCAGCTGCGTGTGCTCCGGCACCTGGCTCTGCACGAACAGCGTGGAGCGCTCCGGGTCGATGCCGAGCGCGAGCAGCTGCGCCGCGGAGCGCCGGGTGCGGTCGCGCAGTTCCGCCGGGTCCTGCGGCACGGTGATCGCGTGCAGGTCGACGACGCAGTAGAACGCGTCGTACTCCTCCTGCATCCGGATCCACTCGCGCAGGGCGCCGAGGTAGTTGCCGAGGTGGAAGGACTCGGCGGTGGGCTGGATGCCGGAGAACACCCGGGGCCGGGCGCCGGCTCGTTCGGCCGGAACTGAACTGACGCTGCTCACGGAGCGATTCTCGCAAGGCCGGTTCCGACCGCGGCACCGGGTTCGGCCCGCATCAGTGCTTGCGCTGGTTCTCCGGGTGGACCTTCTTCTTCCGGAAGGCGCCGGCGACCATGCCGGCGACGCCGAGCCCGACGGCGCCCAGGCCGACCGGGGTGCTCAGCGACTCCAGCGGGCTGGGCTGCTGCGCCAGCGCCGCGTGCACGGGGGCGGCGGCGGCCGTGGTGGCGGTGACCACGGGCACGCTCGCCGCACCGGCGCTCACGACGGACAGCCGGATGCTCCGATGAGCGATGCGGCTTCGCACGAGCACGCCTCCTCGACGAGTCTTCGCACACTGGTCGTGTCTACCAGAACTCGATGAACACTCTTCTGGGCTAAAGAAATGACCCCGTTGGGTGAGGCCGCCGCTGCGAGGTCACCACTGCGCAGCCACGCGGATGATATTGACGCCGGCAGCCGCCGCTGCCGGGGGCCGCGCTGATCGGCGAGCTCCAGGTCACCGCCGCGTTCCCGCGGTCCCGCCGGCGAGCGCGGTCAGCGCAGCACCGCGTCGCGGACGCCCCCCGTTCACCACATGTTCCACAGATGTTCACCGGCGTCCCCGGCGTGTCGCCGCCTCGGGCCGGCGCGGCCGGCGAACCGGACCGCCGGTTCCGGGGGCTGCTCGCGCCGGGACTGCTGGTGCCGGCACCCCTCGTGCTCAGCGCGGTGGACGCCGCACTCCTCCCCGCGATCGACGTGACGCCACCGCGCACCGCGCCGCCGGGAACCGCGGAGCCCGGGGTGCGCCGACCGGCACGTCGGCGCACCCCGCGCGGTTCGGTTCCCGCCGCCCCACCGCGCTGGGACGCGGGTGCTCAGGACGCGGCCGCGGGCAGCGGCTGGTACGTCGTGCCGCGCTGCCGCGCCGGGCGGTCGATGCGCCCGGCCAGCTCGTGCAGCTGCTCGATGGTGCGCTGCGAACCGTGCTCCGATCCGGCCATGCGGCTGATCGTCTCCTCCATGAGCGTGCCGCCGAGGTCGTTGGCCCCGCCGCGCAGCACCTGCAGCGTGCCCTCGTCGCCGAGCTTGACCCAGGAGCACTGCACGTTCGGCACGCGGCCGTGCAGCAGCACCCGCGCCATGGCGTGCACCGCGCGGTTGTCCCGCGCGCTCGGGCCGGGACGGGCGATGCCCGCCAGGTAGATCGGCGCGTTGCGGTGCACGAACGGCAGCGGCACGAACTCGGTGAAGCCCGCGCCGCCGTGCTCGGCCGCGGTGTCCTGCACCCGCGCCAACGTGCGGAAGTGACCGAGCCAGTGCTCGGGGTGGTCGACGTGGCCGTACATCATCGTCGACGACGACGGGATGCCCAGCCGGTGCGCGGTGCTGACCACCTCGATCCACTCGGCCGCGGGCAGCTTGCCCTTCGTGAGCACCCAGCGCACGTCGTCGTCGAGGATCTCGGCGGCGGTGCCCGGGATGCTGTCCAGCCCGGCCCCGGCGAGCTCGGAGAGCCACTCCTCGATGCTCACCCCGGCCTTGGCCGCGGCGCTGACCACCTCCATCGGGCTGAACGCGTGCACGTGCATCTCCGGGACGCGCCGCTTGACCGCGCGCACCAGGTCGGCGTAGGCGCTCACCGGCAGCCGCGGGTCGATGCCGCCCTGCATGCACACCTCGGTCGCCCCGAGCCGCCAGGCCTCCTCCGCGCGGTCGGCCACGTCCTCGGGCGAGAGGCGGTATCCGTCGGCGTCGCGTTCCCGCTGCGCGAAGGCGCAGAACCGGCAGCCCACGTAGCAGATGTTCGAGAAGTTGATGTTGCGGTTGACCACGTAGGTCACGTCCTCGCCGGCCGTGTCCGCGCGCAACCGGTCGGCGATGCCCGCCAGCGCGTCGAGCGCCGGTCCGTCGCAGGTCATCAGGGCCATGGCCGCATCGGCGTGCTCGTGCTCCAGCAGGCTGGCGGGGTCCGCCTCGGCGCGGTCCAGCGCGGCGCGCACGTCGGCGTCGAGGTGCTCCGGTGCGCGCGCGGTCGGCACCTGCGCCCGCAGCTCCTCCCAGTCGCCGTAGACCGTGTCGAAGTCGCTGCGCTTCTCCTCGCTGCGGCCGACCGTGTCGATGGCGGTGTGCAGGTCGGTGCGGCCGATGGACTCGAAACCGCCGTCCGGTTCCTGCCACTCGCGGCCGGTGACCTCCGCGTCCGCGTCCGCCAGCCCGTCCGCGGCGGCGAGCGCGTCGACGTGCGCGGCCACGCGCAGGTCCAGCCACTGCGTGCTGTCCCCGGCCAGGCCCCGCCGCACGTAGGGCGGGTAGGCGGTGAGGCGTTCGCGCAGCTCGTAGCCGCCGCGCGCGGTCTCGGCGGCGAGGTCGTCGATCTCCGGCCAGGGGCGCTCCGGGTTGACGTGGTCGGGCGTCACCGGGGAGACACCGCCCCAGTCGTCGATGCCCGCGCGCAGCACGAGCTGCTGCTCCTCGCCGATGAGGTTCGGCGGTGCCTGCACGCTCACGCCGGAGGGCATGAGCAGCCGCGCCACGGCGATCGTGGCCGCGAGCTCGTGCAGGTCGGCATCGGGCATGCCGCGCATCGCGGTGTCCGGTTTGGACCGGAAGTTCTGCACGATGATCTCCTGCAGGTGCCCGTACTGGCGGGCGCTGCTGCGCAGGGCCAGCAGCGACTCGGCGCGCTCGGTCGTGGTCTCGCCGATGCCGAGCAGGATGCCGCTGGTGAAGGGCACGGCCACGCGCCCGGCGTCGGTGAGGGTGCGCAGGCGCACTTCGGGCTTCTTGTCCGGGCTGCCGTAGTGCGGGCCGCCCTTCTCGCTGTACAGCCGCTCGGCCGTGGTCTCCAGCATCATGCCCATGCTGGGGGCCACGGGTTTCAGCCGCGTCAGCTCCGACCAGCTGAGCACGCCGGGGTTGAGGTGCGGCAGCAGGCCGGTCTCCTCGAGCACGGCGATCGCGCACGACCGCAGGTAGTCCACAGTGGAGGCGTAGCCGCGGGCCTCGAGCCAGTCGGCGGCCTCCTGCCACCGGTCCTCGGGTCGGTCGCCCAGGGTGAACAGGGCCTCCTTGCAGCCCTGCCGCGCGCCCTCGCGGGCGATCTCCACGACCTCCTCGCGCTCCAGGTACGGGGAGTCCACTTTGCCCGGAACGGTGACGAACGTGCAGTAGTGGCACCGGTCCCGGCACAGCTTGGTCAGCGGGATGAACACCTTGCGGCTGTAGGTGACGGTCCCGGCGCGGCCTTCGGCGAGCAGGTGCGCGTCCCGCGCACGGGAGGCCGCGCCGAGCAACGTCTCCAGGTCGTCGCCGCGGGCGTGCATCAGCGTCGCGGCTTCGGTGCTGTCGAGCGCGGCCCCGTCGGTGGCCCGACGCAGTGCGCGGCGCATCGCCGAGGCGGTGGGAGCCGGATCCTCCGGGGCTTGTTCGTGTGCTGACATGTCGCCGACTGTATGCGTCTGGGCGGCCCCGCGGGCATCACCTGAAAAGTGCCCTCGACCTCATCCGAAGAGCGGTTGCACCACCCGGGTCGGCCCGCTCCGCGGCACCGCCGTCCGCGGTCCTCGCCCGAGCTCACCGCGAGGCGGTACCGAGTTGCCCCCGCCCGGGCGGGCCGCGACGCTCGGGAACGGCCAGGGAGCTCACGACTCCGCGGACGGGAGGCACGCATGGCGAGCTCGGGGACGTTCGTGATCGTCGGTGCCGGCATGGCCGGGGCGATGGGGGCGGAGGCGCTGCGCGAGCAGGGGTTCGAGGGGCGGCTGGTGCTGCTCGGCGACGAACCGGAGCTGCCGTACGAGCGGCCCCCGCTGTCGAAGGACTACCTGCTCGGCTCGGCCCCGCTCGAATCGGCCCGCGTGTTCGAGCGGGACTGGTACGAGCAGCACGACGTGGAGTTGCGCCGCGGCGTCACCGTCGGCCGGTTGGACCGGTACGCGCGGACGCTGCACCTGCCCGGCGGGGAGCTGCTCGACTACGACCGCCTGCTGCTGACCACCGGTGCGCGGCCCCGGGTGCCTCCGCTGGGCGGAGGCGCGGCCGCCGGGGTGCACACCCTGCGCTCGACCGCGGACGCCGAGCGGTTGCGCCCGGCCGTGACCGGTGCGGAGCACCTCGTGGTGCTCGGCGCGGGGTGGATCGGGCTGGAGGTCGCCGCGGCCGCGCGGCAGCACGACGTCCCGGTGACCGTGGTGGAGCAGGCCTCCCTGCCGCTGTCCGGGGCGCTCGGCCCGGAGAACGGGGAGGTCTTCGCCGACCTGCACCGGCAGCACGGCGTCGCGTTCCGCTTCGGCACCTCGGCGGTGGAGCTGCGCACCAGCGGGAACGGCCCCACCGGGGAGCACCGGGTCACCGGGGTGCGCCTGTCCGACGGCGACGTGCTCGCCGCCGACGCGGTGCTGCTGGCGACCGGGGTGGAACCGAACACCGAGGTCGCCGCGAGCGCGGAGCTCCGGGTGGACGACGGGATCGCGGTGGACGAGTCGCTGCGCACCAGCGATCCGAACGTCTTCGCCGCGGGCGACGTGGCCAACGCCCACCACCCGCTGCTGGGGCGTTCGCTGCGCGTGGAGCACTGGGCGAACGCGGGGAGGCAGCCGGCCGTCGCCGCGGCGGGCATGCTGGGGCGGCAGGCCCGCTACGACGCGCTGCCCTACTTCTTCACCGACCAGTACGACCTGGGCATGGAGTTCACCGGGCACGTGACGCCGCGCGAGTACGACCGGGTGGTGTTCCGCGGGGACGTCTCCGCCCGCGAGTACGTCGCGTTCTGGCTGCGGGAGGGGCGCGTGCAGGCGGGGATGAACGTCAACGTCTGGGACGTCGGCGAGCAGATCGAGGCGCTGGTGCGCTCCGGGGCGCACGCCAGCCCGGACCGGTTGGCCGATCCGGACGTTCCGCTGGCGGAGATCGCGGGGGCCTGATGCGCCGACAATTCCGGAATGCGCACCGCGTCCGGCGCCTTCCGGGAATATTCCCGCACGGTCTCCCGATCGCGGCGACCCCGAAAGAGCAGCGGCAACTCCGAAAGAGCAACCGGAGAACACCTTCGTGGCACCGCTCTGGATCACGGCGCGCGGGTTTTGTGATGATCACCGC
Source organism: Salinifilum aidingensis (assembly GCF_054782015.1). Classification (NCBI taxonomy): domain Bacteria; kingdom Bacillati; phylum Actinomycetota; class Actinomycetes; order Pseudonocardiales; family Pseudonocardiaceae; genus Salinifilum; species Salinifilum aidingensis. The sequence continues at coordinate 135,758 of NZ_BAAGTH010000015.1, forward strand.
ACGGCTTCGACCGGGCCCGGCGGAGCACCCGTTTCGGTGATCCGCGCCGGTGCGGCGATTCCCACCGGCGCGGCGATTCCCGCCAGTCCAGAATTCCGCGACGCGCCAGGGAGCCACGATGTCGGGACGCATCACGAAGATCGAGTTCGAGATCCAGACGGCCACGGAGGACCGCGCCTCCGACACGTTCGACGCCGCACCCGGCGTCGATCACGCGGAGAACCGCGTTTTCCTCGGCATGGGCGGACGCGAGTTCACCTGCTCCACGGAGGACGACGACTTCCGCGCCGGAGCGACCGATCTCTTCGTTTTCGGGGGCGACGCGAACGTCATCAATCCCGACATCAACGATCCCGGGGAGATGGAACTCGAGGACATCCACAACTACCCGATGTACCTCCGCTTCCACCGGTTCTCCGACCAGTCCGACGAGTGGTGCGTCGAACGCGCCGAGATCACGGTGCACACGGTGAACCAGGACGAGGCCTACCGTCGCGAGGTCCTGGACGGTGACGGGCTGCAGTGGCTCGGCAGCCGGTCCGGCGAGGTCCTCCACCTGCGCTGACCGCGAACCGCACCACCGCGGACCGCGCTTCAACACCGCACTCGCAGCACGCGCGCCGCGGCGCGCCGGGAACTCCGGCCCGCCGCGGCGCGCGCGTGCGCGCCGGCGACCTCCGCCCCCGCGTTTCGGAACATCCACGTTCCCGGCCCTCCTCCGCACCCGGAGCCACTGCCTCCCGGACCCCGCATCCGATCGGGAGATGTTCCGCCCGGCGGGCACCCCCT
>NZ_BAAGTH010000016.1:0-130736 GCF_054782015.1 Salinifilum aidingensis
TGCCCGAGAAGGCACCGCCACCGTGCCGGGCCATACCGCCGTAGGTGTCCACGATGATCTTGCGGCCCGTGATGCCGCAGTCACCCATCGGACCACCCACGACGAAGCGACCGGTCGGGTTGACCAGGACGTTCATGTCGCCGTTGTCCAGGCCGACGCGGTCGAGCTCGGGGTTGATGACCTTCTCGCGGATGTCCTTGGCGAGCATGGTGTCGAGGTCGACGTCCTCGGCGTGCTGCGTGGACAGCACCACCGTGTCCAGGCGCACGGCCTGGTCACCGGCGTACTCGACGGTGACCTGGGTCTTGCCGTCCGGGCGCAGGTACGGCAGCACGCCGTCCTTGCGCACGTTGGTCAGCCGGCGGGACAGCCGGTGCGACAGGGCCAGCGGCAGCGGCATGAGCTCGTCGGTGTCGTTGCAGGCGTAGCCGAACATCAGGCCCTGGTCGCCCGCGCCCTGCTTCTCGATCTCGTCCTCGGAGCCCTCGACGCGCTGCTCGTGCGCCTCGTCCACGCCCTGGGCGATGTCCGGCGACTGGGCGTCGATGGCCACGTTCACACCGCAGGAGTTGCCGTCGAAGCCCTTGCCGGAGGAGTCGTACCCGATCTCCAGGACGGTGTCGCGGACGATCTGCTGGAAGTCCACGTAGGCCTCGGTCGTGATCTCACCGGCGATCTGCACCTGGCCGGTGGTGATCATGGTCTCGGCAGCGACGCGGGACTTGGGGTCCTTGGCGAGCAGCGCGTCCAGGATGGAGTCGCTGATCGCGTCCGACATCTTGTCCGGGTGACCCTCGGTCACCGACTCGCTGGTGAACAGCCTACGGTTGATCTCACTCACGCCTACTCCTCATCTCGCAGCTGAATGCTGCTTCGATCCTTGCGTTCACGAACGTCCGTGTCGTTGCGGGTCGGCCGGTCCGGTCCCGCGGACCTCCCGGCCCGGTCCGGCACCCGGGTTCAGGCGCGGCCGTGGATGACGCCCCAGGCGAGGCTTCCGCTCTTGCCGCCGTCGACCCAGTTGCGCAGACCGACCTTCATCCGACTGCGATAGTCCTCCCCGATGCGGTCCGCGAGTTCGTCCTCGCGCTTCTCCAGCTCCTGCAGCACTCGGCCGTAGTGGAGGGTCAAGTAGTCCGTCAAGTCCTCGAACTCGACGTCGGTGAGTCCGAGCTTGGACAGCTCCCGCTTGTAGAAACCGGGCGAACCGAGGCTGTCCAGGTGCAGCCGGTCCAGGATCGGCTGCAGCGCCTTCGACCCCGCGGCGCCGTCCGCCGCCATCGGGTCGGTGAAGACGAAGTCGCCCTTCGGCTGCAGCACGCGGGTCACTTCCTCCAGCACGCGCTCGCGCTCGCCGCTGTGCAGGATCGCGTCCTGCGACCAGACGAGGTCGAAGGCGTTGTCCTGGAACGGGAGGTTCTCGAAGGAACCCTCGTGGACCTCGATCAGTTCGTCGAGCCCCTCCTGCCGGTTGAACTCCCGGTTGCGGTCGTTCTCGACCTCGCTGAGGTTCAGGCAGGTGACCTTGCACCCGTAGGTGCGGGCCAGGTGCCGAGCGGCACCACCATACCCGGCGCCGATGTCGAGCACACGGGTGTCCGGCGTGATCTTCGCCTTGCTCGCCATGTGCTCCACGGTGCGCTGCGACGCGACGTTGATCTCCTCGTCCTGCGTCTTGTACAGGCCCACGTGGAAGTGGTTGCCGCCCCACACGTGGAAGTAGAAGTTGTCCGCGTCCTCGGAGTTGTAGTAGTCGCGGGCGGTGTGCACCGCGCCCGAGTACATGCTGGACAGTTCATCGTCCGGCGTGTACTTCTTCTCCGCGATGTGGATGAAGAAGTCCGGCTCGTCGTCGGAGTAGGTCTCCTGGAAGTCCCCGTAGGTGTCGATGCGCTGGAAGCCCACCTCGCGCAGCAGCCGCCGCGTGTAGTTCTTCCGGAGCGGGAACATGTTCAGGTAGTACTCGGACTTGTCCGGGAACACGTACTTGAACCGCGCGAGGCCGTCGTCGATGTGGTCCGGGTCGGCGGACACGTCCTCGCCCGCGTAGTAGTACGTGTGCTTGCTGGAGAAGCCGGAGTCCAGGATGGAGTCGTAGTTGCGCTGGTCGATGATCAGCACACCGTCGTGGTTCAGCATCGCGTAGAACTCCGCGAGCGCCTTGCGCCGGTCCCGCTCCGAGAAGAGGTGGGTAAACGAGTTACCCAGGCAGATGATCGCGTCGTACGTGCCGTGGACGTCGCGGTTGAGCCAGCGCCAGTCCGCGTTCACGACGCGCAGGATGTGCCCGCCGTAGGAGAGCCCGTTGCTGAACGCCTGGGCCAGCATCTGCGGGCTGCCGTCCGCACTGACCGTCTCGAAGCCTTCCTCCAGGAGCCGCACGGAGTGGAAACCGGTACCGGTCGCCGCGTCCAGGACGGACTTCACCCCGCGGGCTTTGAGCTGGTCAATGAAGAAGCGGCCTTCGCTCTCAGTGCGCGCCTTCCAGTCGATCAGGTCGTCCCACTTGTCGACGAACCCGCCGACGTACTCGTGCGTGTAGTGATCCGACTCGCGCACTTCCAACGGGTTGTCGCCGAAGACCTGCTCCTCGCGATGCATCGGGTCGACGTCCGACCCAGTCTGATCACTCTGGGCAAGGTCGTTCACGCTCTTGGCCATGCTTCACTCCCACCACTCGCGTTGGTCATGCGCCTCCGCACAACTCGGGTTCGCACGATTCAGTGCCCGAGCTCGACTCGTGGCCGTGCGGGTCGCCGCTGCGAAATAAGGGCAACTCTCGACCGACCTGGGCGGCCCGAATCAACGGCCGCGCACCAAAGTCGATCCCCGTGCGGTCAGCTTCGTTGCCGACCTCGACGCGAAATCTGTGCGTCGAGTACCCAAACTAGATGAAAAAGTTCCTGACACAACCTTTTCCGCTTGTGACCCTGATCACAACGCTCCGGTGATTGCATGATTCGGATGGACCGCCCCGGCGAAAAAACGCCCCACCACCTGCGAATTTCCGGAGCCTTTCCCCGCGGCGCAACGATCGCGTAAGTGCGCTTCGCCGCCATCCTGTGTACACGCGCGCGCACTTCTTAGCACATTACGCGGGAGGGAATCAACCGTGCACCCGAGTGATTCTTCGCAGGCCCAACCCCGGTGCACCCCCGCCGAACGGCGGGATCTCCCCTGCTCACCCGGTACATCGCCGCGGACGGCCGGGGTGTTACGGCTCCGCGACCCGCCGTTCGCGACGATCGGGAGCACGGCTCCACCTCGACAGCACTGAATCGCTTCAGCCCAGCGCACGGACAATCGCGGGCGAAATTCAGCGCCGCGTCCGGGCCGCGCCGAACGCACGGGCGGACACCTCGCTCACCGCATCCCGCCGTGATCTAGTCGAACGGCTGTTGACACCGCTGTCAACCCCCGAAAATCCCACACGATTTCTGCGCGCCGCCCGGCGCCATGTCGGGTTGTCGACAAAGCAACAAGGCTGGAATCCCGTCAGCAGAATCCTGAATACCGCGAAGATTCTCGTCATGCGGAAGGCATTCGCGGTGCCGACGCGGCGCGTTGCGCGATAGGCAAATCGCGCAGGAGGTGCCGCCCGCGCATTCGCCGGAATTCGGCGCGGCGGGGCGCTGCGGTGGATACCGCCGTCCGACCCGTTGCGCGGCAAGTCACCCCGCTCGGCGCACCGGACGTCGACGTTTGATGTTGGACACGCCACGCTCGACCCGTCCGGCCCGCCGGTCAACCACTTCCCGGGGTGCCGCTGCTCACACTTCCCGCCCCCGCGCTGCCCCGCGGGACCGCTCCTCCTGGCCACCCCCGCTCCCGGGCCTCCCCTCCGCGCAACGGGCACAACGCCCCGTGCTGCGCAGCTAGGCTGAGCGCATGATCGATGAGCTCTCCCTCACCACCGGGGCCGGTGTCTTCGACGCCCGAGCGGCCGGCCCGCACGACGGGCGCGCGGTTCTGCTGCTGCACGGGTTCCCGGAGACCTCGCTGCAGTGGAGCGCGCAGCTCGAGGTCCTCGGCGGCGCTGCCGGGTACCGCGCCATCGCGCCCGACCAGCGCGGGTACTCCCCCGGCGCCCGCCCGGAGGAGGTGCGGGAGTACCGGCGCGAGGAGCTCGTGGCCGACGTGTTCTCCCTGGCCGACGTCCTGGGGTGGGACCGCTTCGACCTCGTCGGCCACGACTGGGGCGCGATCGTCGCCTGGGCTTCCGCCGCGGCGCGCCCGGAGCGCGTGCGCACGTTGACCGCGGTGTCGGTGCCGCATCCCGATCCGTTCGCGGAGGCGATGCGCCACGACGAGGACCAGCAGCGGCGTTCGGCCTACATCAGCGACTTCCGCTCGGCCGGGGCCGAGCGGCGCCTGCTCGAGCAGGACGCCCGGGCGCTGCGCCGCGTCTACGGCGGCGTCGTGCCCTCCGAGCACGTCGCCGAGTACGTCCGCCGCTTCGGCGAGGAGGGCGCGCTCACCGCGGCGCTGAACTGGTACCGGGCGATGTCCCGGGACGACGGGGCGGTCGGACCGGTCGCGGTGCCGACGCTGTACGCGTGGGGCACCGAGGACGTGGCCGTCGGCCCGACGGCGGCGCTGGCCACCGCCGAGCACGTCACCGGACCGTACCGCTTCGAGATGTTGCAGGACGTCTCGCACTGGGTCCCGGAGGAGGTCCCCGACGAGCTCAACCGCCTGCTGCTGCAGCACCTGCGCGCGCACCCGGAGTGACGGCTCCCGCGCGACCGCCGCTGCTGCCGCGTCAGCGCGGCAGGTGCGCGTCGAGGAAGCGCACCATGTCCGCGCCGACCACATTGAACACACTGCCGTCGTGCCCGCCGGGCAGGACCGAGAACACCGGCGTGTTGCGGTGTTCGGCGCGAAGTCGTCGCGCCCCGGGGAGGAACGCGTCCTCGTCGCCCACCCAGATGCCGACCGGGACCCGTTCGCCCAGCATGTGCATCCGCCCGATCGGTTCGGTCCGGCGCCACTCCTGCTCCGTCACGAACGCGTGCTTCTCCCGCATGTGCGCCCATGTCGTGGGAACCGCTGGTGACAGCGCCGCGAGCGCGCTCACCGGGTTCCCGCGCACGCTCCGGTCGATCGCGTAGTTGACGGCTCCGAACCCACCGGTGGAAATCCCTGCGACAGCGGCAGGTTCGCCGAATCGACCACCGAGCCCACGGTGGACCATCCATTGCGGCAGCTCTTCGCGCAGCATGCTCGCGAGACGGCCGTTCGCCGAGTTGTCGCACCAGTACGCGTTGTACCCGCCGCCGGCGGAGACCAGACCGAACGGGGAGATCTCCCCGCTGCGCGCGAGGCTCCCCAGGGAGGACAGCGTGTCCCCCGGCACGGGACTGGGATTGATCCCGTCCCTGCCGTGCAGGTACAGCACCCACGGCAGCTCTCCCAGGTCCTCTTCATCCACAGTGGATGGGTGAGCCGTCCAGAGCTGGACGTTCGTGTGCCGGTACTCCGAGTACACCTCCTCGGTCCGCACCACCACGCCGTCCGCGGACTCCTGCTCCTGCGGCGCCTGCGAGGTCGCCCCGCCCGGCTCCGGTGGCGGCGCGGGCGTCGAGTCCGCCTCGGAGGTGCACCCGGCCGCCGCGGCCCCCGCCGCCAGCAGCCCCGCGTACCGCAGCAACCGCCGCCGATCGAGGAACCCGTCACGCATCTCGTCACCGAAAGTAGTCGTGGTCAGTGCCCGGGCAGGCGGCCCGCCCCACCGCAGCCGCACTGCCGGCCGACCAGACTACCCACCCCCGTCCCCGCCCCGCGCGCAGGCCGTCCCGAACCCGGGGAACACCGGTGCGGTGCTTGCCCGGACCCCCCGCACCCGGGAGCATGGGAGCGTTCCGCGCTGATCCCCCTCGCGCAAAGGAGCGGCACGTGAAAGGTTCCGAGGCCCTGCTGGCGACGGCGCACGCGTCCGGTGTGCGCGCGTGCTTCGCCAATCCGGGAACGACGGAGATCCCCCTGGTCGAAAGCTTCGACGAATCCCCCGGTGTGCGCCCGGTCCTGGCCTTGGCGGAAGGAGTCGCCACCGGCGCCGCCGACGGGTACGCGCGGATGGCCGAGGCACCGGCGCTGACCCTGCTGCACCTCGGCCCGGGCCTCGCCAACGGGATCGCGAACCTGCACAACGCCCGCCGCGGCCTCTCCCCGGTGATCAACGTCATCGGCGAGCACGCCAGCTGGCACCTGGCCGCGGACCCGCCGCTGGCCAGCGACATCGACTCGCTCGCCGCCCCCGTTTCCGGCTGGGTGGGACGCACCTCCTCCCCCGCCGGGACCGCACGCGCCTTCCTGACCGCCCGCGAGCGGGCGCTGCGGCTGCGCCTCCCCGCCACCCTGATCGCCGCGGCCGACCACATGGCCGGCGAGGGCGGTGCCGTGCCGGACGTGCCGGCTCCACCCGTTCGCCCGGCGGTGGACGACGAGCGGATCACCGAGGTCGCCAAGCGGCTCACCGGCAACGGCGGCGAAACCCGCCCGGCTCTGCTGCTCGGCGGTTCCGCTCTGCACCCCGCTGCGCTGACCGCCGCCGGGCGGATCGCGGCCGCGTGCGGCGGCGCCGTGTTCACCGAACGCGGCTCGGCGCGCGTCGACCGGACACCGAACCTCCCGGTCACCAGGGAACTGCCCTACTTCCCCGAAGACGTGCTCGCCGCGCTCGACGGCTGCACCGACCTCGTGCTCGTCGGGGCGCGCACCCCGGTGTCGTTCTTCGGGTACCAGGGGCAGCCGAGCTACCCGCTGCCGCCGGAGACGCGGATCCACACGTTGGCCGAGCCGACCGAGGACGCCACCGCGGCGGTGCACGGGCTGGCCGCCGCGACCGGCAGCGAGTCCACCGCTCCGGTGCGCGCCGACGCCCCGGAGCTCACCCCGCCGGAGGGGACGCTCACCGCCCAGGACGTGGCACGCGCGATCGCGTGCACGCAACCGGAGAACGCGATCGTCGTCAACGAAGGGGTCTCGGGTGCCGCGGCCTACCCCGCCGTCGCCGCCTCCGCCCCGCCGCACACCGAACTGGGCCTCACCGGCGGTGCGATCGGCGGCGGTCCCCCGCTGGCGACGGGGGCAGCCGTGGCCTGCCCCGAGCGCCCGGTGATCACGTTCCAGGCCGACGGCAGCGCCGCCTACAGCATCCAGGCACTGTGGACGCAGGCCCGGGAGGGGCTCAACGTCACCACGGTGGTGCTGGCCAACTCGCGCTACCGCATCCTGGAGACCGAACTCCACCGCCACGGGGTCGCCGAACCGGGTGCTTCGGCCCGCGATCTGACCGACCTCACCGGTCCCGCCGCGGACTGGACGAACGTGGCGCGCGGTTTCGGCGTCCCGGCCGTGCGCGTGACCACCGGTGCGGAACTGGTCGCCGAGCTGCGCAACGCGCAGCTCGGCGCCGGGCCGCGGCTGATCGAGGCCGTGCTGCGGTGACCTGCCGGTCCGCACGCGGGCGGGGCCGCGTCAGCTCGGACGCGGCCCCGCTGCGGTCGGGCCTTGCTCAGATGCTCCAGGTGTCGTTGCCGGTGAGCAGCTTCTGCAGGTCGGCCTGCTTGTTCTGCTTCGCCTCGGCCACCTGGGCGCGCGCCATGTCGTCGTAGGTATCGCGCGGCACGTTGCGGAAGATCCCGGTGACGGTCGGGTTGAGGTCCTGCCCGCCCAGCCGGGACAGCGCGAACGCGTACGACGGGTCGGGGTTGGCCGCGTCGTGCACCACGACCTCGTTCTCATCCACTTCGGACAGCTTGGCCACGCGGAGGCCGCCGGCACCGTCGGGGACGACGCCGCGGCGCTCGTCCTCCGGTCCGAAGACGACGGGTTCCCCCTGCCGCAGCGGGATGATCCGCCGCTGCTTCTCGTCGCCGTCCTTGAGCACGTCGAACGCACCGTCGTTGAAGATCGGGCAGTTCTGGTAGATCTCGACCAGGGCACTGCCGCGGTACTCGGCGGCGGCGCGGAGCGTCTCGGTCAGGTTCTGCCGGTCCGAGTCGATGACGCGGCCCACGAAACCGGCCTCGGCCCCCAGCGCCACGGACACCGGGTTGAACGGCTGATCCAGCGAACCGACCGGTGTGGACTTGGTGACCTTGCCGACCTCGCTCGTCGGCGAGTACTGGCCCTTGGTGAGCCCGTAGATCTGGTTGTTGAACAGCAGGATCGTCAGGTTCACGTTGCGCCGCAGCGCGTGGATGAGGTGGTTGCCGCCGATGGACAGCGCGTCGCCGTCACCGGTGACCACCCACACCGACAGGTCCGGGCGGCTGGTGGCCAGGCCGGTGGCGATGGCCGGCGCGCGGCCGTGGATGGAGTGCATCCCGTAGGTGTTCATGTAGTACGGGAACCGGGAGGAGCAGCCGATCCCCGAGACGAACACCATGTTCTCGCGCTTGAGGCCCAGCGACGGCAGGAAGCTCTGCACCGCGTTGAGCACGACGTAGTCGCCGCACCCGGGGCACCAGCGGACCTCCTGGTCGGACTTGAAGTCCTTCGCGGACTGCTTCTCGTCGGTGGTCGGAACCTCGGCCAGGCCGCCGAGCTCCGGCATTCCCAGATCCGTGGTAGTCACGCGGAAACCCCCTGCACGACATCGGTGAGCACGTTCTGCAGCTCCTCCGCCTGGAACGGCAGACCGGCCACCTTGGTGTAGGACTGCACGTCCACGAGGTAGCGCGAACGCAGCAGCATTGCCAACTGGCCGAGGTTCATCTCCGGCACCACGACCTTGTCGTAGGCGCGGAGGACCTCGCCCAGGTTGTCCGGCATCGGATTGAGGTGGCGCAGGTGCGCCTGGGCCACGGACATGCCCGCACCGCGCACGCGGCGGCAGGCCGCACCGATCGGACCGTACGAGGACCCCCAGCCCAGCACGAGCACGCGGGCCTGGCCGCTCGGATCGTCCACCTCGATGTCGGGCACCGCGACGCCGTCGGTCTTGTCCTGCCGCAACCTGACCATCCGGTCGTGGTTGTCCGGGTCGTAGGAGATGCTGCCCTTGCCGTCGGCCTTCTCCAGACCGCCGACCCGGTGCTCCAGGCCGGGCGTGCCCGGGATCGCCCACTCCCGCGCGAGCGTCTCGGGGTCGCGCTGGTAGGGCCAGAACTCCCCGGAGCCGTCGGAGGCGTTCGGTTCGGCGGCGAAGTCGACCCGCAGGTCGGGCAGCTCGTCCACGTCCGGGATCAGCCACGGCTCGGAGCCGTTGGCGACCGCGCCGTCGGACAGCAGCAGCACCGGCGTGCGGTAGGCCAGCGCGATCCGCGCCGCGTCCAGCGCGATGTCGAAGCAGTCGGCCGGGGAGCACGGCGCGATCACCGGCACCGGCGATTCACCGTTGCGGCCGTACAGCGCCTGCAGCAGGTCGGCCTGCTCGGTCTTCGTGGGCAGCCCGGTGGAGGGGCCGCCGCGCTGGATGTCGCACACCAGCAGCGGCAGTTCCAGCGCCACGGCCAGCCCGATCGTTTCGGACTTCAGCGCCAGGCCGGGCCCGGAGGTCGTGGTCACGCCCAGCGATCCGCCGAAGGAGGCGCCCAGCGCCGCGCCGATGCCGGCGATCTCGTCCTCGGCCTGGAAGGTGGTGACGCCGAAGTTCTTGTGCTTGGCGAGCTCGTGCAGCACGTCCGAGGCCGGTGTGATCGGGTAGCTGCCGAGGAACACCGGCAGTTCACTGCGCTGCCCCGCGGAGACGATGCCGTAGGCCAGCGCGGCGTTGCCGGTGATCTGCCGGTAGGTGCCCTGCGGCAGCTGCGCCGGGGCCACCTCGTAGGACACGGCGAAGGACTCGGTGGTCTCGCCGTAGTTCCAGCCCGCGTGGAAGGCGAGGAGGTTCGCCTCGGCGATCTCGGGCTTGTTGGCGAACTTCTCGCGCAGGAACTGCTCGGTGCTCTCGGTGGGCCGGTTGTACATCCAGGACAGCAGTCCCAGCGCGAACATGTTCTTGCACCGCGCCGCGTCCTTCTTGCCCAGCGAGGTCTCGGCCAGCGCCCCCTGGGTGAGGGTGTTCATCGCGACCTGGTGGACCGTGTACGGCTCCAGTTCCTCGGTCTCGAGGGGGCTCTGCTCGTAACCGACCTTCGACAGGTTGCGCTTGCCGAACTCGTCGGTGTTGACGATGAGCGTTCCCCCGCGCGGCAGGTCGCCGATGTTCGCCTTCAGCGCCGCGGGGTTCATCGCCACCAGCACGTCCGGCCGGTCGCCCGGTGTGAGGATGTCGTAGTCGGCGAAGTGCAGCTGGAAGCTCGACACCCCGGGCAGCGTGCCCGCAGGAGCGCGGATCTCGGCGGGGAAGTTCGGCAGCGTCGCCAGGTCGTTGCCGAAGGAGGCCGCCTCGGAGGTGAACCGGTCACCCGTCAGCTGCATGCCGTCACCGGAGTCACCGGCGAACCGGATGACCACCCGGTTGAGCTGGCGGACCCCGTCCTGCGGGCCGTCACCCCGGTTCGTGGCCGTCGCTGTGGCCGGTGAGCCCGAGTCCGCAGCTGCGGACCGGTGCCCATTCGTCGTGCCCACGTTGCTCCGTTCCCTTTCCCTGCAGGTGTGTGCGTCCCACGGCGTACGATACTCCGCCTCGCGGTCGTTCTTACCCACAGTAGGGTTCGGGATCAACCGCTTCTTCGCCCCGCACACGGCCGCGTGCGCCCCGCTGGCGCCGCTGCCCGATCGCACCGGCGCCCGCGGACACCGCTCGCGAATCGCCCGATCGCCCCAGGTCAGACGGGGAACGTGCGGTGAAAACCGGCGAACGGGCGGCGCGGTGCCGCACGACCGCACCGCGCTCGGCGCCCCCGGGGAGCACCGGCGCCGGAGCACGGGTGCGCTACGACACATCCCAGCATGCGAGAGATCCCCGACCGGGTGAGGATCAGCGCTGCCGCTTCCGCTCGTACATGTCGAGGTCCGCGCTGTGCAGCAGCTCGGTGGCCGACCGCTGCGGATCGCGGGTGGTGGCCAGCCCCACGCTGGCGCGGGCCTCCATCACCTCTCCGGCGATGATCAGCTCCGTGTCCAGGTACGCGGCCACCCGTTCGCGCAGCGCCCCGGCGGCCTCCTCGTCGGGCACCAGGCTCAGCACCACGAACTCGTCCCCGCCGAGCCGCGCGACCGTGTCCCCGGAGCGCACCGCGCGCTGCAGCTGCTGCGCGGCGGTCATGAGCAACCGGTCCCCGTGCGCGTGGCCGTAGCGGTCGTTGATCGGTTTGAGCCGGTCCAGATCGGCGAGGAGCACGCCGAGCACCGCGCAGCCGCTGCCGATCTGCTTGAGGTACTGCTCCATGCGGTCCTCGAGCAGCACCCGGTTCGCCAGACCGGTCAGCGGGTCGTGCAGCGCCAGGTGCGCCAGGTGCGCGTCCACCAGGCGCCGCTCCCCGATGCTCTCGTACTGGCTGATGATGAAGGCCGGCGAGCCGTCGGCGTCGGGCACCGTCGTGGCGCGGAGGAACACCCAGATGGGGCGGCCGTTCTTGCGCCGGAAGCGCTTCTCGACCGTCATGGTGTCGGTCTGCCCCTTGACGAGCTCGTGGAACTCGTCGCGGCCGCGCTCGTCGTCGAGCTCGTAGGTGAGGTCCCAGACCGACTTGCCGAGCAGTTCCTCGCGCTCGTAGCCGAGGGTCGCGGCGAGTTCCTCGTTGACCGCGCTCCACCGCCCGTCCAGGTCGAGCACGGCCATGCCGATGGGGGCGTTGGCGAAGCTGCGCCGCCACTGCTCCTCCAGCTCGCGGCGCTCGGTGATGTCCTGGATCTGCGAGAGCAGGTGCGTCACCGTTCCGGTGGAGTCGCGGATGTAGGCGCGGGAGACCAGCGTCCAGATCACCGAGCCGTCGCTGCGGACGTAGCGCTTCTCCAGCGGCTCGTCCGCGGCGCGCGGACCACCCAAGTCGATGTCATCCGGATGGGTGACATCGCGGTAGTCGCGTCCGCACAGCTGCTCGGCCGGGTAGCCCAGCAGTTCGCACAGGGCCGGATTGACGTACTCGTACCGGCCCTGCATGTCGATGATCGCCAGCGGAGCGGAGGCCTGGTCGAACACCTGGCGCCAGAACCCGTCCTCCACCGACATCCCCTCGGCCGCGGACATGGGAGGCCCAGAATAGCGCTGGCGCGTCCGCGCTCGCATCGCGCCACGCGCAGCACGCCCGCCGGAGGCCGCGCCGGCGCGCCGGTCGGCGGGCACCCACCGCCCCTTCCGGTGACGTTGGGCACACCGCGCTGGGCCGTCCGCGCGCGGAGCACCGAGGATTGCCGTTCATCCGCGATCACCCGCCGTCCCGCGGCGGCGTTGCCTGCGAGGAGGCCTCTTGACCACCGAACCCCGAGTCCGCTGCACCGTCGAGGACCACATCGCCGAGGTCCGGCTGGACCGGCCGGACAAGCTCAACGCCCTCGACGTGGACATGTTCCACGAGCTCCTGCGCACCGGGCGGGAGATCGCCGCGGACCCCGCGGTGCGCGTCGTGGTGCTGCACGGCGGCGGACGCGGGTTCTGCGCCGGCCTCGACTTCGCCGAGTTCGCCCGGATGGCTGACCCCTCCGGCGGGGAGGACAACCGCCTCGCCGCCGCGGACGCGGAACCGGTCGGACCGGCGCGCGCGCTGGCCCAGCAGGTCGTGTGGGTGTGGGCTGCGCTGCAGGTGCCGGTGATCGCGGCGGTGCACGGCGTCGCCTTCGGCGGCGGGCTGCAACTGGCACTGGGGGCCGACATCCGGTTCGCCACCGCGGACGCGCGCCTGTCGGTCATGGAGATCAACTGGGGCATCATCCCGGACATGACGGGAACGCAGGTGCTGCCCGAGCTCGTCGGCCGGGACGTGGCCAAGGAGCTCACGTTCACCGGCCGCGAGGTCACCGGTTCCGAGGCGGACGAGCTGGGACTGGTCACCCGCGTGAGCACCGACCCGCTCGCCGAGGCCCGCCGGGTGGCCGGCGAGATCGCGGGCAGGTCCCCGGACGCCGTCCGCCGCGCGAAGCGGCTGCTCGAGTTGGCAGGGCGCACCGACCTCGAGGAGGGTTTCGCCGCCGAGCAGCGCGCGATCGGCGAGCTCGTGGGCGGCGCCAACCAGCTCGAGGCCGTGTCCGCCAACTTCGCCGAGCGCGCGCCGCGGTTCAGCGATCCGGAGCGGCCCAGCGACCGGTGAACTCCGGTTCGGTGCCGCTGGTGAACGCCTCGCGCGCGTTGGCGGCGTCCTCGGTGGCGAAGTTGACCGCCTGCGCGCGCGCCTCACCGCCCAGAGCTTCGCCGAAGCTCTGCTGCGCTGCGGTGTGCAGCAGGTCCTTCGCCTGCGCCACGGCGGCCGGCGGCTTCCTGGCCAGCGACTCGGCGGTGGAGGCGGCGAACGCGTCGAGCTCGTCGTCCTCGCGCACCCAGGTCACCAGGCCGAGGTCCGCCGCCTCGGACGCGCCGACGAACTCGCCGAGCATCACCAGGCGCTTCGCCTGCTGCATGCCGACGATCCGCGGCAGCAGCCAGGACCCGCCGAAATCGGGCGAAAGCCCGCGGTTCGCGAAGATCTGGCTGAACCGCGCGTTCTCGGACGCGGCGACCACGTCGCAGCACAGCGCCAGGTTCCAGCCCGCTCCGACGCACGCGCCGCGCACCCGGGCCAGCACGGGCTTGGGCAGGTGGAACACCGCCTCGGCGACCGAGTTGACCAGCTCCATGCGGCGCAGCGGGTGCTGCCGGTCGGTCATCGCCGTCAGGTCGGCCCCGGCGCAGAAGTCACCGCCCGCACCGGTCAGCACGACGGCGCGCACCGCGTCGTCGGACGCGGCGCTGCGGAAGGCCTCCCGCAGCAGCCGCCACGCGTCCGGATCGAGCGCGTTCTTCTTCCGCGGGCGGTTGAGCGTCACGGTGAGCACGTTCCCGGAAAGCCGCGCGAGAACGGGGTCCTCGCCGGACCTCTCGCCCATTTCCTCCGTTGTGGACATCGTTGTTCCTCCTCCTGCACGGTGACTTCCGCCACGGGGCGCCGTCCGGCCGCCGACGCGCCGACCGCTGGGGCGGTCCCCGGTGGCGCGGGAAGTGCTGGGCAGGGCGCTGCTGCGCCACGGGTAGATTGGTGACGGGGTTCGCGCGCCGCCCCTGCAGTCCGCCCCGCCCCGCGAGGAGAGCGAGCACGATGACCGAGTACCGCCAGGCCCGGTTCACCCTGCCGAGCGGAGCGACCGACCTGCTGCTCGTGCGGCACGGCGAGTCGGAACCCGCCCGCGCGGGCACGCCGTTCCCCCTGATCGACGGCCAGAGCGACCCCGCGTTGGCGGAGGCCGGGCACGAGCAGGCCGAACTGGTGGGGGCCCGGCTGGCCGGGCAGCACCCCGACGCGGTCTACGTGACACCGCTGCGGCGCACGAGCATGACGGCGCTTCCGCTGCTCACCCGCACGGGGCTGAGCTCGCAGGCGGAACCGGAGCTGCGGGAGGTGCACCTCGGCGACTGGGAAGGCGGGGTGTTCCGCCGCAAGGTCGCCGAGGACGACCCCGTGCTGCACCGGATGTACGCCGAGCAGCGCTGGGACGTGATCCCCGGTGCCGAATCGCCGGAGACCTTCGCCGAGCGGGTGCGGGCGGCGATCTCGCGGATCGCCGCGAAGCACCCGGACCAGCGGGTCGTCGCGTTCACCCACGGCGGCGTCATCGCCGAGGTGATGCGCCAGACCGCGGACGCGCGACCGCTGGCGTTCCTCGGCGCGGACAACGGCTCCGTCTCGCAGGTCGTCGTCGACGGCTCGTCGTGGATCCTCCGGCGCTTCAACGACACCGCGCACCTGCACTCCGCATCGGACCCCTCCGCGGCCCCGCTGAGCTGATCCGCCCGCGGCGCCGCGGCGCTGCCTCGCGGTCAGCGCCGCCCCAGCGCGCGCACCGCAGCGCTCGGATCGCCCGGGGCGATCAGCGCGATGACCGGCGTGGTCACACCGTTGTCCACATAGGACTGAATGCGCTCGCGGCAGTGCTCCGCCGGACCGTGGACCACGAGGTCGTCGACGACGCGGTCCGGGATCGCCTCCAGGGCGCCCCTGCGGTCCCCCCGCTCCCACGCCTGCCACATCGGCGCGAGCTCCTCGCGGCCGAGCCACTCGTGGAACTTCCGGTACACGGGCACGTTCAGGTACGCGGCCAGGTGGCGCTTGGCGATCCCGCGCGCCGTGTCCGCATCGGTGTCCGGCACGACGAAGATGCGGGCCACGATCTCCTTGTCCGCCCCGCCTTCGCGCACGTACGGCGCCACCGTGCGCACGTCCGCGGGGGAGAGCCAGTTCAGGATCGCACCGTCGCCCTCCCGGCCGGCCAGCCGCAGCATGCCGGGCCGCAGCGCAGCCACGAGCATCGGCGGCGGGACGTCCGGGACGAGGCCCGGGCGGAAGCCGTCGACGCCGAACGTGTCGTACTGCTCGGTGACCTTCTCCCCGGTGAACGCCGTGCGCAGGAAGCGCAGCGTGTCCCGCACCCGCTTGAACGGCTCGGTGAAGGCCATGTCGTTCCAGGACTGCACGATGACGTCCGAGGACGTGCCCATCCCGAGCGCGAACCGCCCCGGTGCGGCGGCGGCCAGCGTCGCCGCGCTCATCGCCAGCGTCGCCGGCCCGCGCGTGAACACCGGGACGATCGCCGTGCCCAACCGCAGGCTCGGCGCCCACGTGGACGCGAGGGCCAACGGCGTGAACGCGTCGGCCCCGTTGGCCTCCGCGGACCACACGTCGGTGTAGCCGAGGTCGGGCAACTCTGCGATGAGACTCCGCTGCTCCGCCAGCGGGATCTCGGCGAACGGCACGGTGATGCCCCAGCGTCGTGTCACGGGTACCTCTCCTCCTCATCGGGGGACTGCTTCGTCGGGGAACGCGGGCTGCGGCGTCACGACCGCTCGGCGTAGCGCTGCCGCAGCTGCTCGCGCAGGAGCTTGCCCGTGGGGGTGCGCGGCACCTCCTGCACGAAATCGACGCCGCGGGGCGCTTTGTAGTGCGCCACGCGGGTGCGCACGTGGTCGATGACGTCGCGCTCCAGCTCCGGGCCGGCACGCTCCTGCGCCACCGGGGAGACCACCGCCCGCACGGACTCGCCCATCTCCGGGTCGGGGACACCGAACACGGCGGCGTCGAGCACCTCGGGGTGTCCGAGCAGGACGTTCTCCACCTCCTGCGGGTAGATGTTCACCCCGCCCGAGATGATCATGTTCCCCGCGCGGTCGGTGAGGTAGAGGAAGCCCTCCTCGTCGAGGTAGCCGAGATCGCCCACCGTGGCCCAGTTCCCGTGCTCCGGGTGCCTGCTCGCGCGGGTCTTCTCCGGATCCCCGAGGTACTCGAACGGGACCTCGTCCCGTTCGAAGTACACCGCGCCGATCTCGCCCGTTGCGAGCTCGGTGCCGTCCTCGTCGCACACGTGCGGCTCGCCCACGACCGCGCGCCCCACCGACCCGGGTCTGGCCAGCCACTGCTCGCTGTCGATGAGCGTCATCCCGATCGCCTCGGTCGAGGAGTAGTACTCGTGCAGGATCGGCCCCCACCAGTCGATCATGGCGCGTTTGACGTCGGGCGGGCACGGCGCGGCCGCGTGGATCGCCACCCGGTGCGCGGACAGGTCGTAGCGCTCGCGCACCCGCCGGTCGAGCCGGAGCATGCGCACGAACATCGTCGGCACCCACTGGCTGTGCGTGACGCCGTGGCGCTCGATCGAGGCCAGCGCCGCCTCCGCGTCGAACCGGTGCATGAGCACCACGGTCCCGCCGAGGGAGTGCACCGCCGTGCTGTAGCGCAGCGGCGCGGCGTGGTAGAAGGGCGCGGGCGAGAGGTAGGCGCTCGAGGAGTCCACCCCGTACACGCCGCTGAGCAGATCCAGCAGCGCATCCGCGGCCTCCCCGAGCGCGCAGCCCGGCAGGGGCGGCTTGATGCCCTTGGGCAGCCCGGTCGTGCCGGAGGAGTACAGCAGCGCGGCCCCCTGCGGTTCGCGTTCGGGCCTGCGCGGCGAGACCTCCGCCAGGGCCTCGTCGAGGGGGCGGTACCCGGCGACCTCGCCGCCGTAGCTCAACAACGCGGTCACCGCGGGCAACCGGTCGGCGACCGCTTCGGCCACCTCGCGCAGAGCCGCGGACACGACGAGCACGCGCGCCTGCGCGTCGTCGACCACGTAGGCGACCTCGTCCGCGGTCAGGTGGCTGTTCACCGCGCACACGTACAGCCCGGCGCGCACGCCGGCCCAGTACACCTCGTAACCGCGCGGATCGTTGTCGGTGAGCACGGCGACGGCGTCGCCCTCGACGAGGCCGCGCTCGCCAAAGACGTTGGCCAACCGGGCGGAGCGCTCCTCCAGTTCGCCGTAGGTGAGGACCGCCCCGGTCTCCGCCGCGACCACGGCGGGGCGTTCGGGGGTTTCGGCTGCGTGGACTCCTGGGTGCATCACGACCTCCGCGTCATCGCCGAGTTGGGACGTGCCGCCGGGCACGACCGGTTTCACCGGCCCGCGCGCCCCCTCCTCGGATCGCGGTCGGCGCCGAACAGCCGGCGGTTCTGCTCGGCGCTGGGGACGACGAACCTCCCCTCCGCCCGCACCGCGACCGTCCCCGGATCGGCCTCGGTCGCGATCGTCGCGGTCGACCGGGTCCAGCGCCCGCCTTCGTCCTCCTCGACCTCCCCGGTGAGGACGAGGGGTTCGCGCAGCGGGACCGGCCTGCGGTAGCGCAGCGAGAGCTGCACGGTCATGCCGGGTCGCCCGCGGGCCGCGTGGGCGTGCCCGAGGACCTGGTCCAGCAGCAGGGCGCTGACGCCGCCGTGCGCGTACCCCGGCGGTCCTTCGTGCATCGGGCCCAGGGTGCACCGCCCGACGGCGCGCCCGTCGACGATCTCCACCCGCAGCGGCGGGGCGAACGGGTTCCCCGGGCCGACCGCGGGGTTGAACGCGCGCGGTCGCTCGCCGTCCTCCGCGCTCCCCCGCTGCCCCGGATCGCGCGTGCGCGCCCGCAACCGCGCGGTGTGCTCGCGGACGTCCTCGGCCACGGCGCGCAGCTCGGCTTCGGTCACCTCGGTGGACACCGCAGCCGTGTTGAGCTCGCGCAGGGCCTCGCCCAGCACGCGCACGGCCTCGTGGCGTCGGCGCTCGCCGCTCATTCGCCCCGCCAGACCGGCGCGCGCTTCTCGGCGAAAGCGCGAGCGCCCTCCTGGGCGTCGGCGGAGGCGAACACGGGAGCGACGAGGTCCCGCTGGCGGGAGAACGCCTCCGCGTCGGTCCACCGCACCGCGTCGGCGACGACGCGCTTGGTGGCGCGCACGGCCAGCGGTCCGTTGCTCGCGATGCGCGCGGCCAGGTCCTGCGCCTCCGACAAGGCCTCGCCGGATTCCGCCAGCGCGGCGACGAGACCGTGCTCCGCGGCGAACGGGGCGGTGAACGACTCCCCGGTCAGCGCGATGCGCATGGCCAGCTGGTACGGCAGCGCCTTCGGCAGCCGCAGCAGTCCGCCCGCGGCGGCGACGAGACCGCGCGCCACCTCGGGCAGGCCGAACCGGGCGTCGCGGGCGGCGACGACGAGGTCGCAGGCCAGGGCCATCTCGCAGCCGCCGGCGAGCGCCCAGCCCTCCACAGCGGCGATGAGCGGTTTCTCCGGCGGACGTTCGGTCAGGCCGCCGAAACCGCGCCCCGGCAGCGAGGGCCGCTCCCCGTCGCGGCTGAAGGCCTTGAGATCCATGCCCGCGCTGAACGTGCCGCCCGCGCCGGTGAGCACGCCCACGACCGCCTCCGGATCGGCGTCGAACGCGTCGAGCGCTGCGGCCAGCTCCTCGGCGGTGGTGCGGTCGACGGCGTTGCGGGCGCGCGGGCGGTCGATGGTGATCACCGCGACGCCGGCGCTCGTCGTCGTGCGCACGTTCCCCGCTGCGTCCTGGGTCCGCCCCGCCTCGTCCACATCCCCTCCTCGGCCGGATCCCGATGCGGACCGGGCGAAGGCGGGCTCCCTGGCCGACCACCCGGACCGGACAGACCGACCGTCCGGTCTGTCGGTGTCAGCGTGCCACGCGGCCGCGGTGCGGTACAACACATCCCGCCGATCGACGAGCGCGCCGCGCCACCGCGCTGCCGGCGCGGGCGGGCGGAGAGCTCCCCCGCGGCACCCGGGCCGGGCGGGGCGCTGCGGCGAGCGCGGCCCGCGCACCGCGGGCCGGAGGGACCTGCGCGCGAAACCGGGTGCGCCGGAAGGAATCCGACGCACCCGGTGCGCTCACCGCGGGGAGCGCCTCACGTCAGCGGGCGGTCCGCCGGCCCGATGGGCGCCGGCAGCACGTCCCGACCGGTGAGGTAGCGGTCCACACCCGCCGCCGCCGCGCGCCCCTCGGAGATCGCCCACACGATCAGCGACTGGCCGCGACCCATGTCCCCGGCGCTGAACACGCCGTCGACCGAGGTCATGAACTGCTCGCTGCGCGCCACGTTGCCGCGCTCGTCCAGGTCCACGCCGAGCTCGTCGACCAGCCCCGCCCGCTCCGGGCCGGTGAAGCCCATCGCCAGCAGGGCCAGCTGCGCCGGCAGCTCGCGTTCCGTGCCCGGCACGGGCTGGAAACCGCCGTCGGCCCACTCCACGTCGACGACGCTCAAGCCCCGCAGACCGCCCCGCTCGTCACCCAGGAACCGCTGGGTGTTGATCGAGTACAGGCGCTGCCCGCCCTCCTCGTGCGCCGAGGAGACGCGGTAGACCATCGGGTAGGTCGGCCACGGCTGGCCGTCGGGGCGCGACGCCGGCGGCGTGGACATGATCTCCAGCTGGGTCACCGAGTTCGCCCCTTGGCGGTGCGCCGTGCCGAGGCAGTCCGCGCCGGTGTCACCGCCGCCGATGATGACCACGTCCTTGCCCGCGGCGCTGAGCGGCGGTTCGGCGAGATCGCCCTCCTGCACCCGGTTGGCCAGCGGGAGGAACTCCATCGCCTGGTGCACGCCGTCGAGCTCCCGCCCGGGCAGCGGGAGCTCGCGCGCCTGCGCGGCGCCGCCGGCGAGCACGACCGCGTCGTAGTCGGCCTCGAGCTGCTCGACGGTCACGTCCACCCCGACCTCGACGCCGGTGCGGAACTCGGTCCCCTCCGCGCGCATCTGCCCGAGCCTGCGGTCCAGCCGCCGCTTCTCCATCTTGAACTCGGGGATGCCGTAGCGCAGCAGACCGCCGATGCGGTCGGCCCGCTCGTACACCACGACGGTGTGCCCCGCGCGGGTGAGCTGCTGCGCGGCCGCCAGGCCGGCGGGCCCGGAGCCGATGACCGCCACCGACCTGCCGGTGCGCGTGCGCGGCAGCTGCGGGCGCACCCAGCCCTCCTGCCACGCGCGGTCGATGATCTCGATCTCGACCTGCTTGATCGACACCGGATCGTCGTTGATGCCGACGACGCAGGCCGCCTCGCACGGCGCGGGGCACAACGTCCCGGTGAACTCGGGGAAGTTGTTCGTGGCGTGCAGCCGTTCCGCCGCGGCGGCCCAGTCCTCGCGCCAGACGAGGTCGTTCCACTCCGGGATCAGGTTCCCGAGCGGGCAGCCCTGGTGGCAGAACGGGATGCCGCAGTCCATGCAGCGCCCCGCCTGCTTGGTGAGCTCGGAACCGTCGAGCTCGAGGTAGACCTCCCGCCAGTCCTTGATCCGCACGTCGACGGGCCGGCGCTGCGGGGTCCTGCGGGGAGTGGTGAGAAAGCCCTTGGGGTCAGCCATGTGCGGCCTCCATGATCGCCTCGTTGACGTCGCGGCCGTCGCGTTCGGCCTGCTGGCGCGCGGTCAGCACGCGCTTGAAGTCGCGCGGCATGATCTTGCCGAAGCGTTCGACCGCGAGGTCCCAGTCCGCCAGCAGCTCGCGGGCCACCGCGGACTCGGTCTGCTCGAAGTGGCGTCGAACCGCGTCGTGCAGGAACTCCCGGTCCGACCCGTCCAGCGGATCGATGTCCACCATGGCCGTGTTGACCCGGAACGGGTCCAGGTCGAGCACGTAGGCGGTCCCCCCGGACATGCCGGCGGCGAAGTTCCGCCCGATCTCGCCGAGCACGACGGCGCGCCCACCCGTCATGTACTCGCACCCGTGGTCGCCGACGCCCTCGACGACCGCTGTCGCGCCGGAGTTGCGCACGCAGAACCGCTCGCCGACCGTGCCGCGGACGAACAGCTCCCCGCCGGTGGCGCCGTAGAGGAGCACGTTGCCCGCGATCGTGTTGCGCTCCGCCGCGAACGCGGCGTTGTCGTCGGGCCGCACGACCAGCCGCCCGCCGGAGAGCCCCTTGCCGACGTAGTCGTTGGCGTCGCCCTGCAGGCGCAGCGTGACGCCCGCCGGCAGGAACGCGCCGAACGACTGCCCGGCCGCACCGCTGAACGTCACGTCGATCGTGTCGTCCGGCAGGCCGGAACCGCCCCAGCAGCGGGTCACCTCGGCACCGAGCATGGTGCCCACGGTGCGGTTGACGTTGTGGATCGGCATGTCCAGCCGCACCGGGGTGCCGTCGCGCAGCGCCCCCTCGCACAGCTGGATGAGCGTGTTGTCCAGCGCGTGCCGCAGGCCGTGGTCCTGCTCGGTGGTGCGGTGCAGCGACGCGCCCTCCGGCAGTTCCGGCATGCGCGTGATCGCGCCGAGGTCGAGCCCCTCGGTCTTCCAGTGCCGCACCGCTTCGGAGGTGTCCAGCAGCTCGGAACGGCCGATCGCCTCGTCCAGGGTCCGGAAACCCAGCTGCGCCAGGTACTCCCGCACCTCCTGGGCGATGAACTCGAAGAAGTTCACCACGTAGTCGGCCTTGCCGCTGAACTTCTCCCGCAGCTGCGGGTTCTGCGTGGCCACGCCCACCGGGCAGGTGTCCAGGTGGCACACCCGCATCATCACGCAGCCGGAGACCACCAGCGGCGCCGTGGCGAAGCCGTACTCCTCGGCGCCGAGCAGCGCGGCGACGACCACGTCGCGACCGGTCTTGAGCTGCCCGTCGGTCTGCACGGTGATCCGGTCGCGGAGCTGGTTGGCCAGCAGCGTCTGCTGCGTCTCGGCCAGACCCAGCTCCCACGGCGCGCCCGCGTGCTTGATCGAGGACAGCGGGGAGGCCCCGGTGCCGCCGTCGTGGCCGGAGACGAGCACCACGTCCGCGTGCGCCTTGGACACGCCGGCCGCCACCGTGCCCACGCCCAACTCGCTGACGAGCTTGACGTGCACCCGCGCGCGGTCGTTGGCGTTCTTCAGGTCGTGGACGAGCTGCGCCAGGTCCTCGATCGAGTAGATGTCGTGGTGCGGCGGCGGCGAGATCAACCCCACCCCCGGCGTGGAGTGCCGCGTCTTGGCGATCCACGGGTAGACCTTGCCGCCCGGCAACTGACCGCCTTCGCCCGGCTTGGCCCCCTGCGCCATCTTGATCTGCAGGTCATCGGCGTTGACCAAGTACTCGCTGGTCACCCCGAACCGCCCAGAAGCCACCTGCTTGATCGCCGAGCGGCGGGAGTCGCCGTTGCTGTCCGGGGTGAACCGGTCCGCGTCCTCACCGCCCTCGCCGGTGTTGGACTTGCCCCCGATGCGGTTCATCGCGACGGCCAGCACCTCGTGCATCTCCTGCGAGATCGAACCGTAGGAGATGGCGCCGGTGGCGAACCGCTGCACGATCGACGAGACCGGTTCGACCTCCTCGACCGGGACCGGCTCGCGCTCGCCGGTGCGGAAGCGGAACAACCCGCGCAGCGTCATCAGCTCGCGCGACTGCTCGTCGACGGCCCCGGTGTACTCCTTGAACGTCTCGTAGCGGCCGGCGCGGGTGGAGTGCTGCAGCTTGAACACCGTCTTCGGGTTGAACAGGTGCGGCTCGCCCTCGCGCCGCCACTGGTACTCCCCGCCGTCCGGCAGTTCGCGGTGCGGCGCCGCGACGCCGTCCCGCGGGTAGGCCAGCCGGTGCCGCTGGGCGACCTCCTCGGCGAGCACGTCGAAGTCCACACCGCCGAGCCGCGAGGTCGTTCCGGTGAAGCACCGCTGGACGACCTCCTCGCCCAGACCGACGGCCTCGAAGAT
Organism: Salinifilum aidingensis; assembly: GCF_054782015.1. Classification (NCBI taxonomy): domain Bacteria; kingdom Bacillati; phylum Actinomycetota; class Actinomycetes; order Pseudonocardiales; family Pseudonocardiaceae; genus Salinifilum; species Salinifilum aidingensis. The sequence continues at coordinate 22,982 of NZ_BAAGTH010000016.1, forward strand.
CTGCGCCCCGGTGTAGGAGGACACCGTGGACACGCCCATCTTGGACATCGTCTTGCGGACACCCTTGCCCAGGGCCTTGATGAGGTTGCCCGTGGCCTGCTGCGCGTCGGGGCCGCGCAGCACGCCGTTGTTGACCCGGTCCTCGACCGCGGCCATCGCCAGGTACGGGTTGACCGCCGCCGCGCCGTAGCCCAGCAGCACCGCGACGTGGTGCACCTCGCGGACGTCACCGGCCCGCACGACCAGGCCCATCCTGGTGCGCTTCTTCTCCCGCACCAGGTGGTGGTGCACCGCGCCGGTGGCCAGCAGCGAGGGGATCGGGGCCCGCTGCTCGTCGGCGCCCTCGTCGGACAGCACGAGGATCCGCGCGCCCTCCTCGACCGCGGCCGAGACCTCCTCGGCGATCTGGTCCAACCGGCTGCGCAGCGCCGCTCCCCCGCCGGCGACGGGATAGGTGATGTCCACGACGGCCGAGCGCAGGTGCGGGTACCGCTCGTCGTCGCGCAGCGCGGTGACCTTGGCCAGCTGGTCGTTGTCCAGCACCGGGTAGGGCAGCACGAGCTGCTGGCAGGACTCCGGCCGCTCGTCGAGCAGGTTGTGCTCCGGCCCGACGTGGGTCTGCAGCGAGGTCACCAGCTCTTCCCGGATGGCGTCCAGCGGAGGGTTCGTGACCTGCGCGAACAACTGCGTGAAGTAGTCGAACAGGGCACGCGGGCGCTGCGCGTAGCCGGCGAGCGGCACGTCGTTGCCCATCGACCCGACCGGTTCGGCCGCGTCGCGGGCCATCGGGTCGAGCAGCACCCCGAGCTCCTCCTGCGTGTAGCCGAACAGCTGCTGCCGCCGCACCAGCGAGTCGTGGCGCACCGGCTCGTGCTCCGGCTCGGGCAGCTCCTCCAGCCGCACCAGCCCGTCGTCCAGCCACCGCTGGTACGGCGCTTCGTCGGCGAGCCCGCCCTTGATCTCGTCGTCGTCGACGACGCGGCCCTGCTCGGTGTCGACCAGGAACATGCGGCCGGGCTGGAGCCTCCCCTTGCGGGCCACCCGCTCGGGCGCGATGTCCAGCACGCCGACCTCGCTGGCGAGCACCACCAGGCCGTCCTCGGTGATCCAGTACCGGCCCGGCCGCAGGCCGTTGCGGTCGAGCACGGCGCCGATCTGGGTGCCGTCGGTGAACGCGACCAGCGCCGGTCCGTCCCACGGCTCCATCAAGTAGTTGTGGTACTCGTAGAACGCCCGGCGGTGCGGATCCATCTCGTCGTGGTTCTCCCACGCCTCCGGGATCATCATGAGCACCGAGTGCGGCAGGCTGCGCCCGCCGAGGTGCAGCAGCTCGAGCACCTCGTCGAACGTCGCCGAGTCGCTGCCGCCCGGCGTGGCCACCGGGCAGACGCGCTGCAGGTCACCGGGGATGAGATCGGTGTCGAGCAGGCTCTCCCGCGCCCGCATCCAGTTGCGGTTGCCGCCCAGGGTGTTGATCTCGCCGTTGTGCGCGACGAACCGGTACGGGTGCGCCAGCGGCCACGACGGGAACGTGTTCGTGGAGAACCGCGAGTGCACCAGGCCGATGGCGCTGGTGAACCGCTCGTCGGTCAGGTCGGGGTAGAAGTCGGGCAGCTGCTGCTCGGTGAGCATGCCCTTGTAGACCAGCGTCCGCGCCGACAGGCTCGGGAAGTACACGTCGAGTTCGTGCTCGGCGCGTTTGCGGACGCAGAAGGCGCGCCGGTCGAGTTCCAGCGCGGTGCGGGGGAGCTCCCCCGCCTGCTCGTCGGCGCCGAGGAACAGTTGCCGGAAGCGCGGCATGACACCGCGCGCCAGCTGCCCGGCGCGGTCCGCGCGGACCGGCAGCTCCCGCCAACCGAGGACGCGCATCCCCTCCTCGGCCGCGATGCGCTCCACGCCCGCGACCGCGCTGTCGGCTGCGTGCGCATCGTCCGGCAGGAACGCCGTGCCCACCGCGTACGACCCGGTGGGCGGCAGGGGGAAGTCGACGACGTCGCGGAGGAACGCGTCCGGGATCTGCGTCAGCAGACCCACGCCGTCACCGGTCCCCGGATCCGCGCCCTTGGCACCCCGGTGCTCCAGGTTCCGCAGGGCGGTCAGGGCTTGCTCGACGAGCTCGTGGCTGTGCCGTCCGCGCAGGTCAGCGACGAACGCGACACCGCACGCGTCGTGCTCCTGCCGGGGGTCGTGGAGACCTCCGGACGTGCGGGGGCGCACCGCGTGCTCCGAATGCTGCGAGTGGGGCATCGAACCTCCCGTAGTCAGGCCGTGCCGCGCGCGCTCGTAGCGCGCGGCAGCGAAATCCGAAGGGGGGCACTGACAAAAGGATGCGCCGTTGCACTCTTGGCCAGTTCCGGGAACTGTACAGATCACGTGCGGCGAACACTACGGGTCGTCGACCTCCGAAAGGCCCAGCGCCGGATGCGCCCGATGCCGCCAAGACCCCGCCATCACCCGCTCTGACCTGCGATTTCGGCCCACATGGCGGGGAACGCCGAAGCCGCGGGCGCGCACGTGGGCTACGTCACCGGCCGGTGCGCCGCCTTCTCCCCGCGCAAAACCGCGCCGAATTCGCGCGGGACGCAATTCTTCCGCCGCGTTTCCGCACCGGCAACATCGGTTGTTCCTGCACCGACCCGCGGGGCAAAACAAATCCGGCCGCGCCGGGGACCCGCGCGGCAGGAGCACCACGCGCAGTCGTCCGGCGCGGCCGGTCGGCAGCCGAACCGCGGACCGCTCAGGACACCTGGGCCTCCGCGGAGACCGAACCCCGCGGAGCCGCGGGGCCGCGGGAGCGCGGACCGGCGAACCAGGCCCGCAGCCCCAGCAGCGCCACCAGCACCGACCCCCAGAGGAAGTAGGGGTTGCCCACCAGGTGCTGGGTCTTCGTCCACGGGTCCGTGAACGGGACGTACGTGAACGTCGCGGTCACCGTCACCGCCAGGGTGATCGCGGCGACCACCGACCAGCCGGCGCTGCGTCCGCGCACCGCGTGGCCGATCATGACCAGCAGCGCGGGAGCGCACCAGACCCAGTGGTCCGACCACGACGTCGGCGAGATCAGCAACGCCAGCAACCCCGTGGCCAGCACGCCCAGCACCGGATCGAGGCGGTGCACGGCGAAGGTGACGATCGCGACGCACACGATGCAGGCAGCGCCCCACAGCAGCAGCTCGGTGCTCTCCGGCATGCCGAGGCGGGCCAGCGCGCCGCGGATGGACTGGTTGGTGTGGAACGCCGAACCGTTCACACCGCTGGCCGGACCCGCGCCGAACCAGTACGCGACCGCGGCCTTCCAGTGCACGGCGAACCCGGCCAACGTGCCGGCGGCGGCGGTCACCACGGTCACGACGGCGGCCCGGTAGCGCCGGTTGATCACGAAGAACAGCAGGAACGCCGCCGGGGTGAGCTTGATCGCCGCGGCGATGCCGACGAGCAGCCCGCGGGGCCAGCGGGGCGAGCGGGCGAGGCAGTCGACCGCGACCAGCCCCATGAGGACGATGTTGACCTGCCCCAGGCCGAACGAGGAGTAGACCGGCTCCAGGAAGGGGGTCAGCGACAGGGCGCTCATCGCCACGGCCGCGGCACCGCGCGCGCCGACGCTCGGCCACATGTGCCGGGTCACCAGGTACAGGGTGCTGCCGATCGCCAGCAGGTCGACGAGGAACAGCGCGGTGATGCCGGCCTCGAACGGCAGCAGCGCGAACGGGGCCAACGGCAGCAGCGCGAACGGCGGGTACACCCACGGCAGGGGTTGCCCCGTGCTCACCACGGGGGCGTTGCCCACGAGCTCCCCACCGGACACCCAGGTCCCCACGGCCCACCGGTACACCTGGTAGTCGATCGCGTAGTCCTCGGAGATCCCGGCGCGCCCCCACGCCATCATGACGGCCATCGACCCCAGCAACACCGGGATGCTGGCGATGATGAGAGCGTTCGCGTACCGCGTCACGAATCCGCGAAGCCGGGTCCGAGCCCCGCCCCCGGGTTCGGGGACCGCGCGGCTCGGCTTGACGTCCACCGTGGCCACCTGTGTCGTCCTCTCGGTCGTCCGCCCGTCCAGGGACGTGAATCCGTTCTGGTTCATCGACCGGCGGGCCCTGGTCATCACCCGTAGAAGCCGACAAACTCTATCCCACGGGACGCCCGCGGACGCATCCGACCTGCCGCGTGTCCGCGCCGTTCCGCGACCGGGCGGGACCGGCGCCGCCATGCTCGGGCCCCGGGGGCAACGGTCACCAGGGATCGACGGCGACCCGCGCGTGCGGATTGACCCACCCGGTGCGCGCGACCGCAGGCAGTGCGGACAGGACCCAGCTGCGCGTCTCGGCGGGGTCGACGACCTCGTCGATCTCCAGGTGCGTCGCCGCGTTCAACGCCCCGCCGAGCTCGTACAGCTCGGCGACGAGCTGGTCGTGGCGGCGCTGCCGCGCGTCGGGGTCGGCGATGGCCTCCAGCTCGCGGCGGTAGCCCAGGCGCACCGCGCCCTCCAGGCCCATCCCGCCGAACTCCCCGCTCGGCCACGAGACGGTCGCCGCGGGGTTCGCCAGCGACCCCCCGGCCATCGCCATGGCGCCCAGCCCGTAGCTCTTCCGCAGCACCACCGCGACCACGGGCACGGTCAGCCGCGCCCCGCGGACGAACAGGCGCCCGAACCGGCGCACGGTGGCCTCCTCCTCGGAGCGCGGTCCGACCATGAACCCCGGGGTGTCGCACAGCGACACGATCGGCAGCCCGAAGACCTCGCACAGCTGCATCAGCCGCGCGATCTTGTCCGCCCCGTCCCCGTCGATCGCCCCGCCGGCGACCGCCGGGTTGTTGGCGAGCATCCCGACCGGCCGGCCGCCGATCCGGGCCAGTGCGGTGACCACGCACGGGCCGTAGTCCGGCCGCAGCGGCAGCACCGATCCGGTGTCGCACAGCAGGTCCACCGCCGCGCGCACGTCGTAGGCGCGGGTGCGGTCCTCCGGCACCACGTGCCGCAGGCGGCGCTGGTCCGGCTCGGTGAACTCCGCCAGCTCCCCCTGGAAGTAGGCGAGGTAGCGCCGGGCGGCCTCGGCCGCTTCGGCCTCGTCCTCGACCGCGATGTCGACCACGCCGTTGCGTTTCTGCACCCCGATCGGGCCGATCTCCTCCGGGGAGAAGGTGCCCAGCCCCGCCCCTTCGATCATGGCGGGACCGCTCATCCCGATGCTGGCGTCGCGCGTGGCGATCACGGTGTCGCACGTGCCCAGCAGCGCCGCGTTCCCGGCGAAGCAGCGCCCGGCGGCGACGCCCACCGTCGGCACGCGTCCGCTCAGCTCCCCCAGCGCGCTGAACGACCTCGTGTCGAGACCGGCCACTCCTGGTGCGTCCACATCACCCGGCCGGCCACCACCGCCCTCGGCGAACAGCACCACGGGAGTCCCGCGCCGCCGTGCGAGGTCGAGCACCCGGTCGGTCTTGCGGTGGTTGGCGTAGCCCTGGGTGCCGGCCAGCACGGTGTAGTCGTAGGCGAGCACGGCGCACGTGCTCGCACCGGCGCCGAACCACGCGCCGTTGACCTCGCCGAAGCCGGTCACCATCCCGTCGGCGGGGGTGTTGGCGACGAGGTCGTCGGTGTCGCGCCGGCTGCGCTGCGTCGCCACGGCGAAGCCGCCGAACTCCCGGAACGTGCCGCGGTCGACGAGGGCGTCGATGTTCTCCCGCGCCGTGCGCATGCCGCGGGCGTGCCGCTTGCCCGCAGCCTGCGGACGGGCCTCGTCGAACCGCAGGGCCCGCCTGTCGAGCACGCGGCGGAGGTCGCCGCGGACGTGCTCGGGGTCGGGCTCGGCGTCGACGGCGCCGTCCGCGGCCACCTCCCCGGTCGGCTCGAGCACCAGCAGCGGCTGACCGGCCTGCACGACGTCCCCGGGAGCGCACCGCAGCTCGGAGACCACGCCCGCGCGGTCGGCGGGCACGCCGTGGCGCATCTTCATCGCCTCGAGCGTGACGAGCTCCTGACCGGCTCGGACCTGATCGCCCGGCTGCACGGCGAGCGCGGCCACCGATCCGCTCAGCGGTGCCGCGACCGCGTCCGGGAGATCCTCGTGCGCGGTGTTCCCGGCCGGACCGGGGCCCCCTGCCGGGGCGGTCCTCCCGACCTCCGCCTGTTCCCCGGTCGCCTGTTCCCCGGCCGCGTGCTCCTCGGCATCGGCGAGCAGCTGCGCGAGCTCGGAGTCGACGAAGTCCGTGCGGCACTCCCGCTGCCGGAACGCGCTGCTGCGCAGGATCGCGCGCTGCAGCGCGAGGTTGCACCCGATGCCGCTCACCGCGGTGTCCGCCAGCGCCCGCTGCGCCGACCGGACGGCCGCGTCGAACCCGGCCGGGTCGTGCACGACGACCTTGGCCAGCAGCGAGTCGAACCGCGGGTTGGTGCGCTGCCCGGTGCGCACCCCCGATTCCACGCGCACGCCCCGCCCGCTGGGCAGGCACAACCCGGTCAGCGTTCCCACCTGGACGGTCACACCGCCGTCGGGGTGCGGCGTCTCCCCGTTGATCCGCACCTGCAGCGCCGTCCCGCGCGGCTGGGGCGGCCCCGCGGCGTAGCCGAGCTCGTCCAGGCCCGCACCGCCGGCGAGGGCGAACTGGTGGCGCACGAGGTCGATGCCGAGGACCTCCTCGGTGACGGTGTGCTCGACCTGCAACCGCGGGTTGACCTCGCAGAAGACGAACCGCTCACCGGAGACGAGGAACTCGACCGTGGCCACGCCGCGCAGGCCGGCGTGCCGGGCCAGCCGGGTGGCGGCGTCGAACATCGCCTCCCGCACCTGTCCGGGCAGGTGGTCGGCCGGCGCGGTCTCGAGCAGCTTCTGCTGCCGCCGCTGCACGCTGCAGTCCCGGTCCCACAGGTGGACGGCCTGCGCGCCGTCGCCGAGGACCTGCACTTCGACGTGCCGCGCGTCCGGCACGAGCCGTTCGGCGTAGAGCTGCGCGGAGCCGAACGCGGCCTGCGCCTCCGCGCGGCACGCGGTGAAGGCCGCGTCCACCTCCTCGGCGGAGGTGAGCACGCGCATGCCGCGCCCGCCCCCACCGGAGACCGCTTTGAGCACCGCGCCCGCCGGCGAACCCGCGACGAACTCCCGCAACCGCTCCGGGGAGACCGGTGCGGCCGTCCCCTCCGGCGTCGGAATTCCCAGTTCCGCCGCGATCTCGCGCGCGGCGGACTTGTCCCCGAACAGGTCGAGCACGTCCGCGGAGGGGCCGATGAACATCAGCCCCCGCTTGCCGCACTCGCGGGCGAACTCCGCGCTCTCCGAGAGGAACCCGTAGCCGGGGTGGACCGCGTCGGCACCGCTGCTGACCGCCGCGTCGAGCAGCCCCGGGATGTCCAGGTACGCGCCCGGGCCGGCCTGCGGCAGCGCCGCGGAACCGTCACCGCTGCGCACGTGCGGAGCGTGAGCATCATCGGTGGAGTGCACGGTCACGGTCTCCAGCCCGGCGACCTCGGCCGCCCGGGCGATGCGCCGTGCCACCTCGCCGCGGTTGGCGATGAGCACCCGGCTGAACGTCTCCCCGGACATCGCGTCCCTCCTCGCGTCCCCGCGCACGTCACTCGCCCTCCGGTGCGGAGCGCTGCGTGCCCGACCGCTCGGCGCGCTCGAGCAGCTGCCCCTTCTTGATCTTCCCGGTCGCCGTCATGGGCAGCTCGGCCACGAGCTCGACGCGCGGCACTTTGTAGGCCGCCATGTTCTCCCCCGCCCATTCCGCCAACGCGGCAGCGCTGGTGGCGGAGTCCTGCCCGAGCTGGACGAACGCCACGGGCACCTGCCCGCAGCGGGGGTCCGGCGCGGGCACGACGGCCACGCCGAGCACGTCGGGGTGGCGGGCCACGAGGGTCTCCACTTCGGACGGGAAGACGCTCATCCCGTTGACCTTGATCATCTCCTTGTTCCGGCCGAGGAAGTGCAGGCAGCCGTCCTCGTCGACCATGCCGATGTCCCCGGTGTGCAACCACCCGTCCCGCAGCACCTCCGCGGTGGCTTCCGGCCGGCCCCAGTACCCGGTCAGCAACGAGGGGGTGCGGATCGCGATCTCCCCGCGGCTGCCCAGCGGAAGCGGCTCGCCACCGGACGGGTCGACCACCATGAAGTCGGTGCCGGGAACCGGAAGCCCGCAGAACACCGGTTCGCTGTTGAGGTCGGCGTCCCCGCCCTGGAACCCGTGCGTGATGGTGTCGGCGGTGTGGGTCTCGGTCATGCCGTACGAGGCCTCGCGCAGCACGCTGTGCTCCCCCACGGCCTCCCGCCACTGGCGCCGCAGGTCCGGGGTCAGCTTCCGCACGAACGACATGGCCCGCGGGCAGTCGAGACTGGACAGGTCGTGCTCGGCGAACCGGGGGTGCCGCATCAGCTCGACGTAGTTGTCCGCGGTGCCGATCATGTCCGTGACGCGGTGGTGCTGCACCGCGGCCAGCACCGCGTCGGCGTCCCAGCGCGCGAACAGCACCACGGTGTGCCCGTGCACGAGGGGGACGAGGATGCCCAGGTCCTCCCCCGCGATCCAGAAGACGGGCACGTACACGGCGCAGACGTCCGGGCCGCTGTGCCGCCGCGGCGGGCGGGCGGCACCGGCCGTGGCCGCCGTGTAGAGCATGTTCCGCTGGGTGTGCACGCACCCCTTCGGCGTCCCGGTCGTGCCGCCGGTGTAGTTCAGCGCGGCGGGCGCGTCGAGGTCCACCCGCACCGGTTCGGCGCGCGGGGACCGGTGCACCCGCCACCACTCGTCCGCGCGGCCGTGCTCCGCCTCCTGGTTCCGCAGCGATGCCGGGACCGGCAAGTCCGGTCGTCCCGGCAGGAACGCACCCGGATCGGTCGGCAGGATCGTGCGCACGCTCGTGGCCCCCGCGACCTGCTCCACCGGACCGAGGCGGTCGAGCGCCGCGACGAGCACCGCCGCCGCGGAGTCGGCGAGTTCGTGCTCGAGCTCGTGGTGCTGGAACATGGGGTTGACCGGCACGTGCACCGCGCCGATCTTCAACGTCGCCACCATCGCGATGGTGAACTGCGGGCAGTTCGGCAGCAGGACCGCGACGCGGTCGCCGGAACGCACCCCCACCGAGCTCAGCCACGCGGCGAACCGGTCGGACAGCTCGTCGAGTTCCGCGTAGTCGATCGTCCTGCCGTAGAAGGTGATCGCCGCGCGGTCCGGGGCGCGCGCGGCCCAGTGGCGGAGGTGGTCCGGGACCGGGACCTCGCCGAGCGGGTAGTGCACCTGCTGCGGGATGTCCGGCGGCCAGACCCGGCGTTGCCGCGCGCGGACCTCGTCGAGATAGGCGGAAACGTCCATGCCACCCCTCCGCTTCATACCGACCAGTCGGTCGAGGCACAGCCTGCACACCGCGTCACTACGTGTCAACAACGCGTTCGCCGGCAGAAGGGCCGCGTGGAGGCGGAGAACCGCTGCGCGCCACCGGAGCACCGCACCCGCCGCGGGTATGCTGCCCCCATGTCGACGAGCAGGCACCGGGCGCGGTCGTGATCGAGAAAGTGCTGCCGCCCGCCGTCGCGGCGGCCGAGACCACCACCGACGCCGACGAGGTGCACCTGTTCCCGGAGGAGGAAGCGCTCATCACCCGCGCCGTCGCGAAGCGGCGCCGCGAGTTCAGCACCGGCCGCTGGTGCGCCCGGCGGGCCATGGCGCGCCTGGGGCTCGCACCGCGCCCCGTGCCGCGCGGCGACCGGGGGATGCCGGTCTGGCCGGAGGGCGTGCTCGGCAGCATCACGCACTGCACCGGTTACCGGGCCGCGGTCGCCGCCCGCGGCGAGCAGCTCCCCGGCGTCCTCGGCCTCGGCATCGACGCCGAGCCGCACGAGCCCCTCCCCGACGGCGTGCTCGAGGTCATCACCACCGAACGCGACCGCTCCGCCCTGCACGAACTGTCCGCACAGGACGGATCCGTGCACTGGGGACGCGTGCTGTTCTGCGCCAAGGAGGCCGTCTTCAAGGCCTGGTACCCGGCGACGCACCGCTGGCTCGACTTCGAGGACGCCGACATCACCTTCCGCGGGGAGGAGTTCGCGGCGCACCTGCCGCGCGCACTGGAGGCCCCGGAGCACAGCACCCGGCTGGCGGGCCGGTGGCTGGTCGAGGACGGCCTCGTCCTCGCCGCGCTGCTGCTCCCCCGCACCGCGCTGCCCCCCTCCGCGCGGCCGGGGACGTCCCGCTGAGGAGGCCTGAACACGCGCTCACCGCGCAGGAGCAACACCGCGGGGTTCACCGGCGCAGGGCTCGGGCGGCGGCCGACGCTCCCAGGACGAGCACGAGCGTGGTCATCACCCACCGCCGCTTCTCCGTCAGCTCCTCCGCCTCGGAAGTGGAGTCCCGTTCCGGCGGTGGCAGCAGCGGCGCACCGGACGCGGGAGGGACCGGCGGAACGGGGGATTCCGGAGCGGGGGGTCGGGAGCTCGCGGAAGCGCCGGGCGAAGCGGGAGCCGGGGCCGTGCTCGGCGGAGGACCCACCGGTTCGCCCGCAGGTCGCTCCGGGGGCTCCGGGGGCTCCGGGGGCTCCGGGGGAGCCGGTTCGCCCGGTTCCGTCGGTTCGGGCGGTGCCGGCGGCTCGGGGGGCTCGGGTGGTGTCGGGGGGTCGGGAGGAGCTGGGAGCTCGGGTGTTTCCGGCGGTGCCGGGGGCTGCGGTACCGGTGGTCTCGGTGGCGCCACCGGCGTCGACGGGCTCGGCGGCTCCGGCGTGCACGGCGCGGGCACCGGGAACTGCGGGTGCGACTCATGGGCAGCACGCGCGGGCGCGCTGACGTGCGCCTGCTCGGAGGACTGCGCGACGGGGTCCGGACCGGTGGCCCCGAGCGCGCCGAGCACCGCGGCCAGGGCGGAGGCGGTGCGCGCGGGACCCATCACGCGGTTCCCAGCCGACCCAGCGCCCATCGGAAGGCCTCCGGCGGGATGCGGCTCCCGCCGAAGGGGTTCTGCAGCTGGAAGATGGCGAACAGCAGCAACGCCATGACACCGGCCAGTGTGGACACCAAGAGCACGTGCGGACCCAGGCGCGTTCCGCCGAAGAGGTTCGGCAGCAGCACGCACGCGAAGCTCCCCCCGATGAGCACGAACCACATCACCGCGACGACATCGCGGTCGGCGGCCCGGGTGATGCGCTGCTGCCGCTCCTCGTACACCGACGCGAGCCGGCCGGCCGCCTCACCTCGCCTGTTCGCCGCCCACTCCCCTTCGGCCGCCACCCGTCCCAGCGCACGCCGGATCGCGTCGAGCTGCTGCCAGCCCCGATCACCGAGCGGCTCACCGGCGCGCATCCGGGGCCATTCCTCGTCGAGCACCGTTCTGGCATATTCCGCACTGCGCGTGCGGACTTCCGCACCGACGCCCGGGGAGAGCGGTTCCACGGCCCACGACACCGCGACGAGGTTCTGCGCCTCGCGGTAAGCGCCCTGGCGTGCGTCATCGGCGGTGTCGAACAGGGTGACGAGGATGAAACCGAGCACCACCGCCTGCAGACCGCTCACGATGGTGAACACCTGTCCCGCGGCCTCGTTGTTGTTGAGCCGCCCCTCCTCGTTCCCCAGCCTGCGCACGAAGTAGGCGCAGAGCGCGCCGAACCCCGCGGCCGCGAGAACCCACACCACACCGACCACATAGGACTGCAACGCGCTCCTCCGTGCTCGCTCCGAGCGGACGGTGACGGCGCGCGCCGGACGGACGCTTCCCGGCGCGCACTTCCCCGGAAACCGTTACCGAAACCGCGAAGGCACGACAAGGCCGCGTCACCGCATATTCGCAGAATTTCCCCGCGTGGAGCATTCCCCGCACGGTCCAACTTCGCGAATTTCCCCGGCAGTACTGCACTCGAGGGAATCAACAGCAGTGGTAGCCAACGGCGAAGACCGAGCACAACCCCGACACGGGTGAAGCCTTCCGCATTCTGCTCCACTTTCGTGGGACTGTTGATTCCCGTTTCCCCGCTGCTAGCTTCTCCTCCGGCGCCGCACCACGGCGTTCCCCTTTTCCGCAGCGAATCGCAGCGATGCTGCGGCGTTCTCCACTGCGCACGTTCGACTGGAAAGGACGAGTGCCATGACCGCTGCCGGATCCGGCGACTCCCCGGACCCCTCCACTCCGGAATCCTCCCAGCCCAGCAGTCTCACCACCACCGCGGCCCGAAACCTCGCCAGCACCACCAAGACACCACCGCAGATGCAGGGCATCACCTCGCGCTGGCTGCTGCGCGTGCTGCCCTGGGTGCACACCTCGGGCGGCGTGTACCGCGTGAACCGCCGCCTGACCTACACCGTCGGCGACGGCCGCATCACCTTCACCAACACCGGACGCGACGTGCGGATCATCCCGCAGGAACTGCGCGAGCTGCCGCTGCTGCGCGACTTCGACGACGAGTCCGCGCTGTCGGCACTGGCCGATCGGTTCACGCAACGGGAGTTCTCCCCGGGGCAGAACATCGTCCAATCCGGGCAGACAGCTGATCAGGTCGTGCTCATCGCCCACGGCAAGGTCACCGAGATCGGCGCGGGCGAGTACGGCGACGAGTCGACCAACCGGGTGCTCGCCGACGGGCAGCACTTCGGCGCCGAGGTACTCGGCGGGAACGCCGGGGCGTGGCAGCACACCTACAAGGCCACCACCCCCTGCACGGTGCTCACGCTCACCACGCGTGATTTCGAGGCGATGGGCGAGCGCTCCGAATCCCTGCGCGAGCACATCCGCGGCGCGCTGCAGCGCCGCGCGGAGCAGCGGAGCAACCAGCACGGCGAGGCCGAGATCGCCGTCGCCTCCGGACACCACGGCGAACCACCACTCCCCCACACCTACGTCGACTACGAAACACACCCCCGCGAATACGAACTCTCCCCCGCCCAAACCGTCCTCCACCTCCACACCCGCGTCGCCGACCTCTACAACAACCCCCACAACCAACTCCACCAACAACTCACCCTCACCATCCAAGCCCTCCGCGAACGCCAAGAACACGAACTCGTCAACAACCCCACCTTCGGACTCCTCAACAACACCGACCTCACCCAACGCACCCACACCCGCACCGGACCACCCACCCCCGACGACCTCGACGACCTGCTGGCGCGCCGCCGCCGCACGGAGCTGTTCCTGGCGCATCCGCGCGCGATCGCCGCGTTCGGCCGGGAGTGCAACCACCGCGGCACCTACCCGCGTCCGACCGAAGTGGACGGGAAGCGGATGTGGGCCTGGCGCGGTGTGCCGATCCTCCCCTGCGACAAGATCCCCGTCACCGCGCGCGGCACGAGCTCGATCCTGGCGATGCGCACCGGCGAGGAGGCCGAAGGCGTCGTCGGGCTGCACCGGACGGGGCTGCCCGACGAGTACGAACCCGGCCTGTCCGTGCGCTTCACGGGCATCAACGAGCAGGCCGTCACCTCCTACCTCGTCACCACCTACTACTCCGCCGCCGTCCTCGTCCCCGACGCCGTCGGCCTGCTCGAGCACGTCGAAGTCGCGCGTTGAGAAAGGATCAGCATGTCCGCACCTTCAGCTTCCGGGATCACCACAGCCGAGGACGTGCTCGCCCGGAACCGCGACCTGGTACGCCCCTCGCTGCGCGACGCGGTGGACCGCATGCCGGCGACGATGCGGCACATCACCGGCTACCACCTGGGGTGGTGGGACGAGAGCGGTGGCACCGCCGCGCACGACCAGGGCAAAACCCTGCGCTCCACCCTCGTGCTGCTCAGCGCCACCGCCGTCGGCGGCTCCCCGGCAGCGGCCATGCCCGGTGCCGTGGCCGTGGAGCTCGCGCACAACTTCTCGCTGCTGCACGACGACGTCATGGACGGCGACACGACCCGCCGCCACCGGCCGACCGCGTGGCGCGTCTTCGGCACGGGCGCGGCGATCCTGGCCGGCGACGCGCTGCTCACGCGGGCGTCCCAAGTGCTCGGCGACAGCACCAACCCCGCCGCCGGCCGGGCGCTCGACGCGCTGCACGAAGCCGTCACCGGCCTGATCGACGGGCAGACGGCCGACCTCTCCTTCGAGGAGCGGATGGACGTCACGGTGGACGAATGCGTCGACATGGCGATGAAGAAGACGGCGGGACTCGCCGGGGCCGCCTGCGCGATCGGCTCCGTCCTCGGCGGCGCGAGCACGGAGCGGATCGCGCGCCTGGAGCGGTTCGGCCACCGCGTGGGTCTCGCCTTCCAGCACGTCGACGACCTGCTGGGCGTGTGGGGCGACCCCTCGGTCACCGGCAAACCCGTCTACTCGGACCTGCGCACGCGGAAGAAGACGCTGCCCGTCGTCGCCGCGCTGCGCTCGGAGCACCCGGCGGGTCGCCGGCTGCTCGAGCTGTACCGGGACCCGCAACCGCTCACGGGGGCGGATCTGGCGCACGCCGCTGACCTGATCACGCGGGCCGGCGGCCGGGCGTGGAGCCAGCGGCAGGCCGCGGAACTGCTCGGCGCGGCACTGCGGGAACTGGACGCGGCGCGCCCCGAGGCCGAACCCGCGCGCGATCTGGGCGCGCTCGCGCGCCTGCTGGCCGATCGCCAGAGGTAACCGCCCCGCGCACCGGACGTGCCCCCGCGGTGCGCGATCGGCCCGCCCGCGGCGAGATCGCTCGTCGCGGGCGGGCCGTTCCGCCGCCCGGGCCGTTCCGCTCAGGTCCGCAGCCGCACCACGTCGGCCATCCGCGCCTGCGACACGCCCGCCTCGGCGAACTTCTCGCGGATCGCGCGGGCGATCTCCACGGCGTTGGGGCGGTCGCCGTGCAGGCAGATGGTGTCCGCGCTGACCGGGATGCTCGTCCCGTTGACCGAAGTCACCGTGCCGCTGAGGACGTCGAGCGCCTGCTGGGCGCACCGCTCGGCCGACTTCGGTTCCGGAACCGGTTCGATGATGATCTTGCCCGAGTCGTCGTAGTCCAGGTCGGCGAAGGCCTCCCGGATCACGGGGAATCCGCGTCCGGCCACGTGCTCGGCCGTGTCACCGGCGAGGAGGACGACGGGCACGTCCGGGGCCGCCGCCGCGAGCTCCTCCGCGATCGCGTCGGCCACCGAGTTGTCCCGGAGCGTGAGCCCGTAGAACGCGCCGTGCGGTTTCAGGTGCGTCAGCTCCACCCCGAGGCTGTTGGCGATCGTCCGCAGGGCGCCGAACTGGTACAGGCACGCGTCGGCCGCCTCCCGCGGTGTCATCGCCAGTGCCCGGCGTCCGAAACCGGCCAGGTCCGGAAATCCGGGGTGCGCGCCGACGGCGACACCGGCGTCGCGGGCCAGCTCCACCGAGCGTCGCATCGTCCCCGGGTCACCCGCGTGCCACCCGCAGGCGACGTTGACGGAGTTCACCAACGGGATGAGGTTCGCGTCGTCCCCGAGTTTCCACCGACCGAAGCTCTCGCCCGCATCCGCGTTGAGATCAACCACTGTCTGCAACTCCGACACCTCCTGCTGGACGCACCTCTGCGATTGTCATCCTCCCGCCCCGGGCTTATGATCACACGACGTATTCCGAGTTCGAAGACTTTTCGTGGCATCCTGACTCGATAGGGCGGTTTCCGAGGCGCAGCTCCGACGCAATCCTGCGGTTGTCCGCCACACAGCGCATCCTCAGAAGGGGTACACCCACATTGCCGAGGAGGTCGACATGGCGGAATCGACGGTCGGGCTCCCTCCAGCGCGGTACACCTACGGGGGCGACGAGTTCGTCTCCGTCGAGTTGGACCAGGAAATGAGCCTGGAGGCCAATTTCAAAGCGATGGCGATCACCGGCGCGCTGCGCGAGCAGAACATCGACGGGCTGATCGACATCTGCCCGTCGAACGCGTCGTACATGGTCCGATTGGACCCGGATCGCCTCCATCCGGCGGAACTGGTCGAGGAGCTGCGCCGGCTGGAGGAGTCCGTGGGCGAACTGCCGCAGGACTACGTGATCTCCACGCGCATCGTCGACGTCCCCGTGCTGTTCCGGGACGACTGGACGCACGAGACGCTCATGCGCTTCCGCGACCGCCACCAGGACCCGGAAGCCAGCGATCTCGAGTACGCCGCCCGCATCAACGGGTTCTCCAGCGTGCAGGCGCTGGTCGACTCGATCGGATCGGCGCCGTTCATCGTCACCATGCTCGGATTCGTCGCGGGACTGCCGTTCTGCTACCAGATGGTGCCGCGGGAACAGCAGATCGAGGTGCCGAAGTACGTGCGCCCGCGCACCGACACGCCCGAACGCGCGTTCGGCTTCGGCGGAGCGTTCGCCGTGGTCTACCCGGTGCGCGGCGCCGGGGGTTACCAGCTGTTCGGGATCGCGCCCGCACCCGTGTTCGACGCCGGGCAGTCGCTGCCCGACTTCGCCGACGGCATCGCCTTCCCGAAACCGAGCGACATCCTGCGCTACCGGCCGATCGACCGCGGCGAGTACGACGCGGTGCGCGAGCAGGTGGAGGCCGGCACGTTCCGGTACCACCAGCGCCCGGTCGAGTTCTCGCCCACCCGGTTCCTGGCCGATCCGCACGGCACGAACCGCGAGCTGCTGGAGGTGTTGTACCGATGACCGACCTGATCGTGCGCTCCGGCGGCCTGTCCACGACGGTGCAGGATTCCGGGCGCCACGGCCACTACGCGATCGGCATGCCGCCGTCGGGCGCGATGGACGGGTTCGCCCGCGCCGTGGCGAACATGCTCGTCGGCAACGCGGACGGGGCGGCCGTGCTCGAAGCCACCTACCTGGGCCCGACGCTGGAGTTCACCGACTCCCGCGCGGTGGCGGTCACGGGGGCGCGCTGCACCCCGACGCTCAACGGCGAACCCGCCTCCCCGTGGGAAACCCTGCACGTGGAGGCCGGCGACGTGCTCGGGTTCGGCCCGCTGCAGGCCGGAGCGCGTCCCTACATCGCGGTCAGCGGCGGGATCGCCGTACCCGAGTACCTCGGCTCCCGGTCGACCTACATGCTCACCGGCATCGGCGGTTTCGGCGGCCGCGCGATCACCGAGGGCGACCGCGTGCCGCTGGGCACCGCGCCCGGCGCCGCTCCCCCGCGGGGCACGGCCGTGCCCGAGGAGCTCCTTCCCGATTTCCCCGAGGTCACCGAACTGCGCGTGGTCGTCGGGCTGTGCTCCTACCGGATGACCGAGCGCTCCCTGGAGGCGTTCTTCGACACCACGTGGAAGGTCACCAAGGACGCCGACCGCGTCGGTTACCGCCTGCGCGGCGGGGAGATCGAGTTCATCGAGCGGGAGCAGCCGTTCGGCGCGGGCAGCAACCCCGCAAACGTCGTGGATCTCGGCTACCCAGTCGGATCCATCCAGATCCCCGGCGGGGACGAGCCCATCATCCTGCTCAACGACGCCGTCACCGGAGGCGGGTACGCCACGATCGGCACCGTCATCTCGGTCGACCACGACCGCGTCGCGCAGACCCGCACCGGCAGTCACGTGTCGTTCCGTCCCGTCGACATCGAAACCGCGCTCACCGCCCGGCGGGAGCACCGCGACCGCATCCGGCGCGCCCGCGAAGCGCTGTCCGTCCAGCACGCGTGAGGAGGACGCTCATGTCCACAGTGAACTCCGAACTGCCCGGTCTGTTCTACCGGCGCCCCGCCCCCGACAGGGATCCCTACATCGAGGAGGGAACCGTGGTCGAGCCGGGGCAGACGCTCGCGCTGATCGAGGTCATGAAGACCTTCAACGAGGTCAGGGCGGACCGCTCGGGCCGCATCGCCAAGATCCTGCTCGAGGACGGGGCCGAAGTGGAAGCGGGTCAGGAGATGTTCGAGGTCGAGGAACTATGACGGAACTGCGTCGCGTGCTCATCGCCAACCGCGGCGAGATCGCTGTGCGGATCATCCGCGCCTGCCACCTGGCGGGGCTGGAAACGGTCGCCGTCTACTCCGACGCCGACAAGAACGCCCAGTGGGTGCGCATCGCCGACCACGCGGAGCACATCGGCAAATCACCGGCTGCCAAGTCCTACCTGGACCGCGAAGCGATCATCACGGCGGCGAAGGAGTCCGGTGCCGACGCAGTGCACCCGGGATACGGCTTCCTGTCCGAGGACGCCGCCTTCGCCCGGGCCGTGACCGACGCCGGGTTCGCCTTCGTGGGGCCTCCCGCCGAGGCGATCGAGCTCATGGGCGACAAGGCGCGAGCGCGCACCGCCGCCGACGAGGCGGGGGTGCCCGTGGTCCCCGGCAGCTACGCGGTGACCGGTCTGGAGGACGCGGAACGCGCCGCGGCCGAGGTGGGCTACCCGATCCTCATCAAGGCGGCGGCGGGCGGCGGCGGCCGCGGCATCCGCCCGGTGCAGGACCGCGCGGAACTGGCCGAGGTGCTGCCGGCCGCGCAGGCGGAAGCGCGGTCGGCGTTCGGGGACGGCACCGCCTACATCGAACGCGCGATCCCCCGGGCGCGGCACATCGAGGTCCAGGTCCTGGCCGACGACCGGGGCAACGTGGTTCACCTGTTCGAGCGCGACTGCTCGATGCAGCGGCGGCGGCAGAAGCTGATCGAGGAAGCCCCCGCTCCCGGGTTGAAGCGCTCGACGCGGGCCGCGCTGAACGACGCCGCGGTGCGGTTGACCCGGCACGTCGGATACCGCAACGCGGGCACGGTCGAGTTCCTCGTCGACCTCGACGAGAACTTCTACTTCATCGAGATGAACACCCGGGTGCAGGTGGAACACCCGATCACCGAGGCGATCACGGGTGTGGACATCGTGGCCGAGCAGCTGCGGGTGGCCGCCGGCCGGCCGCTGTCGATCGCCCAGGACGACGTGGTGCCCGTGGGGGCGGCCGTCGAGCTGCGCATCAACGCCGAGGACCCCGCCAACGGCTTCGCCCCGACCCCCGGCGAAGTCGCGCGGTTCGACCTGCCCGGAGGTCCGGGTGTCCGGGTGGACACCTGGCTCACGCACGGGGACCGCATCACGCCGTTCTACGACTCCCTCGTGGCGAAACTCGTGTGCTGGGGCGCCGACCGGGCGCAGGCGTACGCCCGGGCGCGCCAGGCGTTGCGGGAGTTCCACGTGGAGGGGGTCGCCAGCACGGCACCGCTGCACCGCGAGCTCACCGACGACGCGGAACTGCTCGCCGGACCCGTGCACACCACGTGGCTGGAGCAGCGCCTCGGCTGACGCGGTGCCGGGCGGGAGCTCCCGCAGGACGAAAGGACCATCCGCCCGGCGCCCGAGCCGCGGTCCGCCGCCCCGCGGCTCGACATCCCCTCCGCGGCGCGAGCACGCGGTGCACTGGAGTCCACAGTAGAACAGAACACCTCGCGCGCGGCTCCCCCGAACGCTGCGGGAAGCAGTCGATTCCCGCCGGCGAGCCCCGCGCAGCGGTCCTTTCGACGCCGTCCTTCCGGCACACCGGGGACGGCGGTCGTGGCACGAAGAGATCATGGTGCCCCTCGCGCGCAGCGGCCTACCTTTCTCACTGAAAGCGACACCGCTCCACGCGAGGAGGTACACGGCATGTCGGCCCAGCCGACCCCACGCTGTGCCAGCACCGAACTCGGACACGGTCCCACGACTGCCATACCTGCCCAAGGCTGGGGCTCGGCTGCGACGCTCGGATTCATCCGCGACCACCTGCGCCACGACGTTCCGCCGGACCGCAATCTGGCCACGTTCCTGTCCACCTCGTTCGACGCCGAGACCCGGCAGCTCTACCAGGACTTCCTGGAGCACAACCTCGTCGACCGCGACCAGTACCCGGGCATCAGCGAGCTCGAGGAGAACTGCCTGCGGATCATCGCCGACCTCTGGAACGCCGACCCGCGCTCGGCCGTCGGTGACGCGACCACGGGCTCCAGCGAGGCCGCCCTGCTCGCCGGCGCGGCGATGCTGCGGAACTGGCTGCACCACCGCGGCCGCGGGGATCCCGCCGATCGCCCCAACCTGGTCCTCGGATCCGACGCCCACGTCTGCTGGCGCAAGTTCTGCCGGTACTGGCAGGTCGAACCGCGGGTCGTGCCGGCGACCCCGGGGCGCATCGGGCTCACCCCGGACTCCGCCGCGCAGGAGTGCGACGAGAACACCATCGGCGTCGTGGCGATCCTCGGATCCACCATCGACGGCACCTACGATCCCGTCCACGACATCGCGGCGGCGCTGGACGCGGTGGCGCAGCGCCGCGGCATCGACGTACCGCTGCACGTGGACGCGGCCTCCGGCGGGTTCATCGCACCGTTCCTCGACCCCGAGCTGCCGTGGGACTTCCGGGTCCCGCGCGTGCGCTCGATCAACGCCTCGGGGCACAAGTACGGGCTCGTACCCCCGGGACTGGGCTGGGTGCTCTGGCGCGACCAGGGCGCGCGCACCGGATGGCTGCACTTCGACACGAACTACCTCGGACGCACCCGCACGCACCACGAGCTGAGCTTCTCCCGGTCCGCAGCCCCCGTCGTGGTGCAGTTCTACAACTTCCTGCGCCTCGGGTTCGACGGCTTCCGGCACAAGCACCGCGCCACCAGGGACAAGGCGATGCACCTGGCGCGCGAGCTGCGCGCCACGCACGCGTTCGAACTGCTCGGCGACGGCAGCCAGTTACCCGTGCTGGCCCTGACCCCGCGCGACGGGAGCAAGCTGCACGAGCTCTCGCTGCACCTGGCCGAGCGCGGCTGGTCGGTGCCGGTGTACACGCTGCCACCGGACCTGGAGGAGACCGAGGTCCTCCGCGTCGTGGTGCGCGAGGACATGACGTGGGACGACGTCGAGGCCTTCGTCCGCGCGGTGCGCGAGTTCACCGGCGTCGTCCGGTGACAGGGCGTCGTCCGGTGACCGGTCGCCCAGTGGCAGGGCGCCCGGTGGCAGGGCGCCCGGTGGCACCGGGCGACGCCCCGACCGACCCGGCGCGGTGCGCGGGAGCTCCAGCCCCGGACCGCACCGCCCGAGAAACGCGGCGCACGAGCCGCGACCGGGAGCACGCATCACCGAATCCGCAACACCTGGGAGATGTCCATGCAACCTGTCCGCATCACCACCAACATCACGCGCCCCGCCCCGCCCGCGTCCGGATCGGGGGTGCGCCTGGCGCTGTTCCAGGCCGAGAACCCGGCGGGCACGGAGGAGGCCGTGCGGCACAACCTCGCGCGCATGCGCGAGGCCGTGCGCCTCGCCGCCCGGTACTCCAGCCACGTCTGCGCGTTCCCCGAGTGCTACAACACCGGTTACTCGCTCGGCCCCGCCGAGTGCCAGGAGCTGGCGGAGACCACCGACGGCCCCACCGTGCGAGCGGCCCGGGAGGCCTCCCGGGACCACGGGACGGCCATCGTGCTGCCCTACGTCGAACGCGACACCGAGCTGGCGACGGTGCACGACTCGATCGCGTTCGTCGTGGACGGCGAGCTCGTCGCGAACTACCGCAAGACCCACCTGTACGGCTCCGCCGAGCGGAAGAACTTCACCCCGGGTGACGCGCTGCCGCCGGTGGTCGACGTCAACGACTTCCCGGTGGGGATCCTGAACTGCTACGAGTGCGAGTTCCCGCCGCTGTACCAGAACCTGGTGCAGCGCGGTGCGCAGCTGATCATCGGACCGACGGCCGCCGATCACCACTTCGTCCTGCCCGACGGCAGCCCCACGACGGTCCCCTACCCGGACGCCACCGAGCACATCATCCCCGCCATGGCCGCGGTGTGGCGGACGTTCGTGGCCTACGCGAACCGCCGCGGCTGGGAGGTCTCCGAGCGCGGGCAGTGGGAGTACCGCGCCAACTCGGGCGTGTGGGGCCCGGACGGGCGGGCCGTGGTCCGCGCGGGCGAGGCGGAGCGCACCGCGGACAGCCTGCTGATCGGCGACTGCGTCCCGGAGCGCTCCGCACCGTTCAGCCCGGAGGGCAACCACCTCGCGGACCTGCGGTTGCGGCTGGACACCAGCGCGCTGGCGGGCTGATCGCCGCTCCGGTGCCGGCGCTCCTACCGGCACCGGAGCCCCCTCGCTGCGCGGCGCCCGCCTCCGCTGCGGGGTGCTCCGGTGCCGCGGCACGCGGGAGCTGCGGACCGCCGCGGGTGCCGGCCGGTTCAGCTCGCGGGTTCGACGATGCCGTTGATGCGCCGGACCAGCGCGAGGTCGCCCTCGGTCACGCCGCCGGCGTCGTGGGTGGTCGTCGTGACCGTCACCCGGTTGTAGTCGTGCACGGTGATGTCCGGGTGGTGGTTGAGCTCGTTCGCCGCGAAGGCGACGACGTTGGCCACCTGCACCGCCCCGTTGAATCCCTTGCGCTGCCAGGTGCGGGTCAGGCTCGAGCCCGTGTACTGCCACTCGCCCAGGTCGGCGAGGGCGCTGTGGATGGCGTCGGTGGACAGCAGCTCGGCCATCGTCTCCTCACAGTTCCGCGTCGGAGTCCTCTCCCCGCGAATCTACCTCCCGGCCGCGCGCACCGCGGCCGGTCGGCGTCCAGGAGCGCGGGCGCTCGCGGTCTCGGCTCGCTTCCGCCGACCCGGCGTGATCGATCCTTGACAGTGCGCGCGCACCGCGGCCTAGAGTAGGCGCTCGGAGCCCGCCGGGCAGGCAGGGACTCCAGGCACGCGACGAAGGAGCGGACGTGACCAGTTCGCCGTTGCAGCGGCTGCGGGACCGGATCGCCCGGGAGGACCGCCTCGTGGTGGCCTTCTCCGGCGGAGTCGACTCCGCGCTGCTGGCTGCCGTGACGCACGAGGTCCTGGGTTCCCGGATGCTGGCGGTCACGGCGGTGTCCCCGAGCCTGGCCACCTCCGAGCAGCGCCGGGCGCGCGCGTTCGCGCGCGACCGGGGGATGCCGCACGTCGAGGTGTGCACCGACGAGGCCGAGCGGCCGGAGTACCGGGCCAACGACGGCTCCCGCTGCTACCACTGCAAGACGGCGCTGTTCGACGCGCTCGAACCGCTGCTGAACGCGTTCGGCGACGCGCGCGTGGCCATGGGCACGAACAGCGACGACTTGGGCGACCACCGCCCCGGGCAGCAGGCGGCCGCCGAGCGCGGGGCCTGCACCCCGCTGGTCGACGCCGGCTTCTCCAAGCTCCTCGTGCGCGAGGCGAGCACCGAACTCGGTCTCTCCACTGCGGACGAACCCGCGGCGGCGTGCCTGGCTTCCCGGGTCGCCTACGGCGACCCGGTGACGCCCGAGCTGCTGGCGCGCGTCGAGCGGGCGGAATCGGCGGTGCGCGAGCTCGGTTTCCGCGAGTCCCGGGTGCGGGCGCACGCGCAGGGCACCGTCGCGCGCGTCGAGGTCCCCGAATCCGAGATCCCCCGCGCCGCCGCCGTGCACTCCGAACTGGACAGCGCGGTGCGCGCCGCCGGGTTCCGGTTCTGCTCGCTGGACATGGGCGGTTTCGCCAGCGGCCGGATGAACGTGCTGCTGGAGTTGTCCCCGTCCCGGACCGCCTCGTGACCGGCTACACCGACCTGGGGTACGCCCGGGTGGACACCGACCGGGAGGAGCGGCAGGGGCTCGCCGAGGTCATCTACGCCCCGGGCAAGCAGGACGAGGAGGTCGCCGGCATCGCCGCTCGGCTGCTGTCCGAGAGCAGCGGTCCGGTGCTGGCCACGCGCGTGCCGCGGGCGAGCGCGCAGCACGTGCTGCGCGAGGTCCCGGGCGGGGCCTACGACGAGGAGGCGGGACTGCTGGTGTGGCGTCCGCGCGCGGCGGCGGACTTCCGGGTGCTGGTGGTGACGGCCGGTACGGCCGACGGACCGGTGGCCGCCGAAGCGGCCGCGGTCTCCAGCGCGATCGGTCTGTCCACTGAGGTCGTCCGCGACGTGGGGGTGGCGGGGTTGCACCGGCTGCTCGCCGAGCGCGGGCGCTTGGAGGCGGCCGATGCCGTCATCGTCGTCGCCGGCATGGAGGGCGCGTTGGCCAGCGCCGTCGGCGGGCTCGTGCCCTGCCCGGTCGTCGCGGTGCCCACCTCGACCGGTTACGGGGCCGCGCTGGAGGGGGTCACGGCGCTGCTGGCGATGCTGTCCTCGTGCGCGTCGGGGGTCACGGTGGTCAACATCGACTCCGGTTTCGGCGCGGCGATGGCCGCGCAGCGCTTGGCCCACAGCCTCGACCGGGAGTGAGCGGTGCTGCTGTGGCTCAACCCCACCACCGGCGTGTCGGGCGACATGCTGCTCGGGGCGCTGCTCGGCCTCGGAGCCCGGCTCGACGCGGTGCGCGCGGCCATCGCCTCGACGGGGCTCCCCGGCTGGCAGCTGGAGCACACGACCGCGGAAGTCGGCGGTTTCCTGGCCGACCGGGCCGCGGTCCACCTCGGGGAGGCCGGGCACGTCGGGGAGGACGGGAACGTCCGGGAGGTCGGCACCGCGCGGACGGCCGCGGAGCTGGTGGAGCTCGTCCGCCGTGCCCGCCCCGAGCCGGTCGCCGACCTGGCCGCGCGGGCGGTGTCCGAACTCGGCCGGGCGGAGGCCCACCTGCACGGACGGCCGTTCGACGAGGTCCACCTGCACGAGGTCGGCGGCGCGGACACCGTCGTCGACGCGGTCGGTGTGGCCGCCGCGGTGCACGACCTCGGCGTCACCGCCGTGCACTCCGCCCCGATCGCCCTGGGCACCGGCACCGTGGAGTGCGAGCACGGAGTGCTGCCCGCCCCCGCTCCCGCGACGACGCGGCTGCTGCGGCAGGCCGCCGTGGTGGGCACCGATCTGCCCGGGGAGACGGTGACCCCGACGGGAGCGGCGCTGCTGGCGGCGATGGAGGCGGACTACCGGCCGCCACCGGCGATGACGCTGCGCGCCACGGCCTACGGCGCGGGCTCGCGCCGCTTCGCGCAGCGCCCCAACATGCTGCAGGCGAGCCTGGCCGCGCCGCTGCGCGGCACCCCCGAGCCGCCCGGCGGTGCGGTACCGCACACCCCCTCCGCGCAGCGCACGCCGTCACCCGCCGTCGCGGCGCACGAGGGCCCCTGCGCGGCGGGCGCTCCGGCAGCCGCGGCGCAGCACGCCACCGCGGCGGAATCGGGCTCGGAGCCGATGGTGCTGCTCGAGTGCACGGTGGACGACGTCACCGGTGAGACGCTGGGGCACGTGCTGCAGCGCAGCCTCGATCACGGGGCCGCCGACGCGTGG
The DNA here is from genome assembly GCF_054782015.1 of Salinifilum aidingensis. NCBI lineage: Bacteria > Bacillati > Actinomycetota > Actinomycetes > Pseudonocardiales > Pseudonocardiaceae > Salinifilum > Salinifilum aidingensis. The sequence continues at coordinate 47,987 of NZ_BAAGTH010000016.1, forward strand.
GTCACCCCGGCGGTGATGAAGAAAACCCGCCCCGGGCACGTGCTCCACGTGCTGTGCGCTCCGGAGCACGAGGACGCTCTCGGCGAGCTGGTGCTGGCCGAGACGGGCAGCCTCGGGATGCGGCGCGTTCCGGTGCAGCGCCGGGCGGCACCGCGCGAAGTCGTCACCGTCACGCTCGAGGGGCACCCGGTTCGGGTGAAACGAGGTCCGTGGCAGGCGAAACCGGAGCACAGCGATCTCGTCACCGCGGCGGGCGCGCTCGGCCTCCCGGTCCGCACCGCCGCCCGCCGCGCGATGGCGCAGTTCGAGGCCGAGCACGGGGGCGACGACGGCTGAACGCCGACCGGACGTCCGAGCCCCCGTGCGCAACCGGCCCCGCACCGGGCGGAACGCTCCGGCGGTGCCCTGCTACGGCCAGTCGCTCCCGGTCCCGCCGCCCGGCAGCTGGTCGGGCTCGGCCTCCGCGTCCGGATCGTCCGCCGCGGAGCGGCCGACGCGCTCGGCGTAGTCCTCCGGTGCGAGCTCCTCGGGCGATCCGGACATCTCCGCCTCGGCGCCGGCGGGCGCGTCCGGTCGTTCCTCGGCGAGCTCCTCGTCGAGGCTCTCCCCTTCCCGATCCGAGCGGGTCGTCGGGCGGTGGGCGGTGACGACCGTCCAGTCCTCGGGCGGGTCCACGCCCTCTTCGACGGGGTCGCCGCCGAGCTCGTCGGTGTCGAGGTCCTCCGCGGACTGCAGGTTCGCGGGGTCCTGCGGGAACTCGGGCGCAGCGCCCGTTTCGTCCGATGTCGGGGTGGTGGCGTCGGGATCGGTCATCGTGACTCCTTCCGGTGTCCTCCCTTCCGGGATGCGCGCGCGCATTTCCTTCCCGATTCCGCGCTTACCCCACAGTCTCGGGGGAGAAACAGCATGCCGCGCCGGGTCCGACGCGTCGTCGCCGGACGATCTCTTGACTCCACCGTGGAGACTGCTAGGGGACGGTACGTACACGGTTTCCGCGGCTTTATTCATCCGATCGCGTGAAAGCTGGAACCGCGTCCTCTTCCTCGGAGTCACATCGGCAACGGACCGAAACGAACCTGGAGAGCAACGCCATGCAGCACCACGTGCACGTCGAACTCATCGGTGGCCCCGAGGACGGGCGCACCTTCGTCATGCCGACCGCCCCGGGCGGTGCCGGCGAGCAGCAAGGCCCCTTACCGTTCGCGACGTTCACCCTGCCCGGCCCGGTCCCCGACGAGGACTGCCCCGCCGTGCGCTACGACCTGGGAGAGTGCCGCCCGGACGGGGTGTGGTGCTACGACTTCGTCGGCGAGCAGCTCGCGGCCCGCACCGAGCGCTGAACCCCGCGGCGCGGCGCCGCCTGGCGCGTGATCCCGCGGCGAACGGGTATGCCAGGCTGTCCGCATGCGGATCGCCACGTGGAACGTCAACTCGGTCAGCGCCCGCCTGCCACGGCTCGTGGACTGGCTGTCGACGCGCGAGCCGAACGTGCTCTGCTTGCAGGAGACCAAGTGCGCCGCGGATTCCTTCCCGGTCGACGAGATCTCCGAGCTCGGCTACGAGGTCGCCGCCCACGGGACGGGGCGCTGGAACGGGGTGGCGATCCTGTCCAACGTGGGGCTGGTGGACGTCCGGCGCGGCCTGCGGGACGAGCCCGGGTTCCAGGCGGACGACGCGCTGGTGCCCGCGACCGAGCCCCGGGCGATCGGCGCCACCTGCGGCCCGCTGCGCGTGTGGTCGGTGTACGTCCCGAACGGCCGTGAAGTCGGTCACGCGCACTACGACTACAAGCTCGAGTGGTTGCGCGCGCTGGGCGCGACCGCCGGGCACGAGCTGGTGCCGGACGCGCCGCTGTCCGTGCTCGGCGACTTCAACGTCGCCCCCGCCGACGAGGACGTGTGGGACATCTCCGAGTTCGACGGCTACACGCACGTCACCCAGGACGAGCGGGACGCGCTGCGCTCCCTCGGCGAAGCGGGGTTGTCCGAGGTCTACCCGCGACCGCTGAAGTACGACGTGCCCTTCACCTACTGGGACTACCGCGGTGGCGCGTTCCCGCGCAACATGGGCATGCGCATCGATCTCGTCTACGGCAACGCGCCGTTCACCGGAGCCAGCAGCGACGCCTACGTGGACCGGGAGGCCCGCAAGGGCAAGGGCCCGTCCGACCACGCCCCGGTCGTCGTCGACCTCGACCTGTGACCTCCCTCCGGTGCGCCGGGTACCTCCCCGGCGCACCTCGCGGTCGCCTCAGGCGCTGAACACGTCCGGCAGCGACCGCCGCGCCGTGGCCTGCTCGGGAATGCCGGAGCGCGGATAGCCCAGGCGCAGCAGGACCTGCGGCTCGCCCGCCAGCCCGAGCGCCCCGCGCAGCCCGTCGCGCACCTCGGACAGCCGCAGCGGCTGCGTCATCACCGAGCCGACCAGGCCCAACCGCGCGGCCTCGAGCCACACGCGCTGCAGCGCCTCACCCGCCTGGAAGTGCTCGCGGGGGTCGTCCCCCGGCGTGCTGAACACGAGCACGGTCTCCCGGCGCAGCCGGTCGACCAGCTGCTCCTCCGCGGGCACCGGGACCCCGCGGGCGGCCAGACCGGCGGCCGCCACGCCACCGGTGCCCAGCGCGCACCGCGGCATGCCCTCGACGGGAGCCCGGTCGGTGCGCGCGGAGATCCAGGTGGTGAGCTCCTGCTGGTACCGCGGATCGGTGCGGTGCTCGCGCGCAGCGCGCGCGAGCAGCGAGGCCGCGTTCTCGCGCGCGGCGTCGCCGACGCGCGCGACCGGCACCGTGGCGGCGGCGAGGAGCGACGAGCGGGTGGACTCCGGGACCGGCCGGTCGGCGAACTCGGCCCGGTGGCTGCTGCGGTGCGTGATCGCCCGCCACCGCCCTCCGTCCGCGCTGCTCGCGCGCTGCCGGTGCGTGGCGAACACGGTCGCCCCCGCGTCGGGTTGGTCCTCGTCGACGGACCAGCGCACGTCCGGCACCCACCCCATCCCGCGCATCGCGATCGCGAGGTTCGCCACCGCCGCCCCGCAGGAGATCCGCCGGTCGCGCCCGTGCGGGTCGTGCTCGGGCACGCGCACGGTCAACCGCTGGCGCAGCGAGACGCTGCGCGTGCGCACCCGGATCGTCCACGGCTGCGAGTTGTGCACCGACGGCGCGCGGCGGACGGCTTCGGCCAGCACGGCCGCCTCGTCCGGGGACCACGGCGGCTGGGTGGCCCAGCTGTGGGCGGATCGGAGCAGGGGGAACCACGTCATCGGCACACCTTTCGCTGGGAGCGGGTCGATGCTCCGAGCGTGCCGAGCTCCCGGCATGCAGCGCAGAGGATTAAGTCCCAGTGTGAGCCGGTAGGTGGAGGTTGCGTTGCTCCCGAGCAGGCACTGGCGCAGCGGCCGGGGCCGGCGGTGCGCCCGAGGAGGTTGCGATGTCGGAGGATCGGCAGGACGGCACGGCGCTGTGGCACCCGTTCGCGGACATGTTCGCCGTCGAGCAGGACCGGATGACCCTGGAGCGCGGCGAGGGCGTGTGGGTCCACGACGATCGCGGGCGGCGCTACCTCGACGGCACCGCGAGCCTGTGGTACTGCAACGTGGGGCACGGCAGGCAGGAGATCGTCGACGCCGTGGCGGAGCAGATGCGGCGGCTCGAGGCCTACAGCACGTTCGGCGACCTCACCAACGCACCGGCCGAGCGGCTGGCGCACCGCCTCGCCGAGCTGGCTCCGATGGACGGCGCGAAGATCTTCCTCACCTCGGGCGGCGGCGAGGCGATCGACACCGCGGCGAAGCTGGCGCGCCGGTACTGGGTGCAGCGCGGCGCGCCCGAGCGCACACACCTGCTCAGCCGCGGTCAGGCCTACCACGGCACGAACGGGTTCGGCACCGCGCTGGGCGGCATCGCCCCGAACCGCGAGGGCTTCGGCGAGCTGATCCCCGGCGCCGAGCCGGTGGTCTTCGACGATGCCGCGGAGCTGCGGGCGGCGGTCGCCCGCATCGGCCCGGAGAACATCGCCGCGTTCTTCGCGGAACCGGTCATCGGCGCGGGCGGGGTGCACCCGCCCCCGGCCGGGTTCCTGGAGTCGGCGGCCGCGATCTGCCGGGAGAACGGCATCCTGTTCATCGCCGATGCGGTGATCTGCGGGTTCGGCCGCGTGGGCGACTGGTTCGGTGTCGAGAGGTGGGGCCTGCGACCGGACATGATCACGTTCGCGAAGGGGGTCACCAGCGGTTACCTGCCGCTCGGCGGGGTGGCGATCGCGGGCGAGGTCGCCGAACCGTTCTTCAGCCGGCCGGGGGTCGTGTTCCGGCACGGGCCGACCTACGCGGGGCACCCGGCCGCCGCGGCGGCCGCCCTGGCCAATGTGGACATCCTGCGGCGCGAACAGCTGCCCGCGCGGGTGAAGGACCTCGAGGCGCCGCTGCACGAGATGCTCCGCGCGCTGCAGTCGCACCCCGCTGTGCGCGAGGTCCGCGGTGGCACGGGGCTGCTCGGGGCGGTGGAGTTGCAGCCCGACCTGCTCACCGCGGATTCCGCCGCGGTGAGCAGGCTGGTCCGGGCGGTGCGCGCGGAGGGCGTCCTCGTGCGCGGCCTGGGCAGCGGTGCGGCGGTGTCCCCGCCGCTGACCATCGACTCCGCGCAGATCGAGCTGATCGGCAGCGCGCTGCGCACCGGCCTGGACGCGCTCGGTAACTGAGAACCCGTTCCTCGAGCCGCTGCGCCGAGTGGAATTCCTCGCCCCCGGGGCGACACGCGGCGCTGTGCTTGACAGGATACGGGCCTCGAAGGCGAGAGCGGACACGGACGGAGGACGAACCAGTTGAACACGAGCACCGCCCAGGTGGACGACCTGCGACTCATCGCGCTGCCGAGTGCCGTGAACTGCACGGACATGTTCGTACGGTTCTCGCTGTCCGAGTGGTCGCTGCCCTCCCTGTACGAAACGGCCACCCAGTTGGCGAGCCAGCTCGTCACCGCCGCGGTGGACAGCGCCGACCCGAAGAGCCCGGGTCTGATCACGGTCCGGCTGCAGCTCAGCGGTGAAGCGCTGCGGATCGAGGTGGAGGACGAGCAGGCGGCGGAACCGCCCGCGATGTCCCCCGAGCTGGCGGGCGGCCGGTGCGGTTCCCGGGTGCGCGACGAGGGCGGTTGCGTGGCCTGGTGCGAACTCGACCTGCCGACGGGGCTCTCGGCGAACTCCGTCCCCCTGCCCCGCCGCAACCCGAAGCGCTCCGACCAGGCCGAAACACCCGCCGAGGAGACCGCCGAGATCGACCCGGAGGTCATCCAGCGCCTGCTCACCGGCTTGAGCAAGTTCGACGGCTGATCGCCGGCGCGGCGCCGCTGCGCCGCACCGGGCGCACCGCTCGGCGCAGCCCGGGCCGGTGGCGTTCGAGAGCGCTGCCGCGGCAGCGGGTTTGGAACCCTGCCGGCCTGGGCACCACCGGACCATGGACCGCACACACTTCCGAAGCGAACTGGCCCAGCAGCTCCGGGTCGATTCCGTCCGGGCGGCCGCGGCGGCGGGGTCCGGCCACCCCACCTCGTCCATGTCCGCCGCGGACCTCATGGCCGGACTGCTCGACGGCCACCTGCGCATGGACTTCACGCGCGCCGAGGATCCGCGCAACGACCACCTGGTCTTCTCCAAGGGGCACGCCTCCCCGCTGCTGTACTCGTGCTTCAAGGCGGTCGGCGCGATCGACGACGAGGAACTGCTGACCTACCGCTCCTTCGGCAGTCGCCTCGAAGGGCACCCGACACCGGCCCTGCCCTGGGTGGACGTGGCGACGGGATCGCTGGGGCAGGGCCTGCCGACGGGCGTGGGGCTGGCCCTGGCCGCACGCGAGCTCGACCGGCTGCCCAGCCGGGTGTGGGTGCTGTGCGGCGACAGCGAACTCGCCGAGGGCTCGATCTGGGAAGCGCTCGAGCACGCCGGGCACGAGCAGCTGGACAACCTGATCGCGCTGCTCGACATCAACCGCCTGGGGCAGACGGGCGAGACCATGCACGGCTGGGACCTGGAGTCCTACGCCGCGCGCGCCCGCGCGGCCGGGTGGCGCGTGGAGACCATCGACGGCCACGACCCCGAGCAGGTGGAGAACGCGCTGGCCCTCGCGGGCCGGACGGACGGTAGGCCGCTGGCGGTCGTCGCGCGGACGAAGAAGGGCCGCGGGGTGAGCGCGGTCGAGGACCAGCTGGGCGCGCACGGCAAGCCGCTGCCGGACCGCGACGAGGCGGTCGAGGAACTCGGCGGTCTGCGCGATCTGCACGTCAAGCCCTCCTCGCCCGAGGGCAACGGCACGCGGCACGCGTTCGAGGCCCCCGGAGCCGAGCTGCCCCGGTTCACCACGGGCGAGGAGGTGGCCACGCGGAAGGCCTACGGCCAGGCGCTGAGCGCCCTGGGCAGCAGTCGCGGCGACGTGGTCGCGCTGGACGGCGAGGTGTCCAACTCGACGTTCTCCGAGGTGTTCCGCACCGACCACCCGGACCGGTACTTCGAGATGTTCATCGCCGAGCAGCAGATGCTGGCGGCCGCGGTGGGCATGCAGGCGCGGGGGTGGGTCCCGTTCGCCTCGACGTTCGCCGCCTTCTTCACCCGCGCGTACGACTTCATCCGGATGGCGGCGGTCGGCCGGGCGGACCTGCGCCTGATGGGCTCGCACGCCGGTGTCGCGATCGGTGAGGACGGGCCCTCGCAGATGGGGCTGGAGGACCTGGCCATGATGCGCGCCGTGCACGGCAGCACCGTGCTCTACCCGTCCGACGCCAACCAGACCGCCGCGCTCGTGCGGCTCATGGCCGACCGCCCGGGCATCTGCTACATGCGGACCTCGCGCGGGGCCGCACCGGTGCGCTACGAACCCGGTGAGGAGTTCACCATCGGCGGCTCCCGCGTGGTGCGCGAGGGCGACGACGTGACGCTCGTGGGCGCGGGCGTGACCCTGACCGAGTCGGTCCGCGCCGCCGAGCGGCTCGCCGAGGACGGCATCTCGGCCCGCGTGATCGACCTGTACTCGATCAAGCCGCTGGACACGGGCACCGTGGCGAAGGCGGCGACGGAGACCCGCGCCCTGGTCACCGCCGAGGACCACTGGCCCGCCGGGGGGCTCGGCGAAGCCGTGCTGGCCGCGCTCGCCGACCGCGGCGTGTCGACGCGGACGCGCCGCCTCGCCGTCACCGGGATGCCGGGCTCGGGCAAGCCGGCGGAGCTGCTGCACGAGGCCGGCATCGACGCCGATGCCATCGCGGCAGCGGCCAAGGAGGTCCTCGGCAGCTGAGGTCCGCCGGTCGCCGCCGGGGCGACCGCCGATCCACCGGCCGGTCGGGTCACCGGCCGCGGCCGGTGGTGAGGACACCGGTCAGCGCCACCGCCGCGGCCAGCACACCGACGGGAACGGCGACCACGGCCATCCCCGCGACGAGGCTGGACAGGCTCAGCACGACGAGCACGGCGACGAGTCCGAACAGGACGGGGCGGCCGAGCGGCTCGCCCGCTTCCTCGCCGCGGAAGGTTTCGAAGCGTTCCACGAGATCCGGGTCCTCGGCCTGCAGGGCGGACTCGATCTCGGCCAGCCGTTCCCACTCGCGTCGACTCAACATAGGGCCGCTCCGTCGCGTCCTCGGGAATGGCTCCCTAGATTGGCATGCACGACGGCGGGAGCACGTACGTCAATTCGGGCGAAATCGAAACTACGGAACGTGTTGTCAGGTGGATCCCGCCCAGGCCGGACCCCTCAGGCCGGCGCGCAGTGCCGCACGCCGTCGATCACCTCGCAGAGGACCCGCTGCTGGTGGTGCAGCACGTCCAGGTGCGCCTGCGTCTCCAGCACGGCGAGCATCTGGTTGAACGGGTCGAGCTCGTCGACCGCGTACTCGTGCCGGGTCCAGGTCAGCGCCCGCGCCGCCTCGTACGGCGTGGCGGCGCCGCGCTCGACGGCCGCGGCCGTGGCGCGCAACCGGTCGTCGTGGTGGTCGAGCAGCTCGTCGACGCGCCGGTGCGCGCTGTCGGCGACCGGGCCGTGCGCGGGCAGCAGCCGCATGTCGGGCATGGCGCGCACCCGCCGCAGCGAGGCGAGGTAGTCGCGCAGCGGCGACTCGCTCGGGGCCTGCTCGAGCCCGAGCGAGGGAGTGATGTGCGGCAGCACGTGGTCGCCGGCGAACAGCAGCCCGTTGCGGTCGTCGCAGAACACGAGGTGGCCGGTGGTGTGCCCGGGCGTGGACACCGCGCGCAGCGGGCGCTCGGCCGGGCCGACCTCGGCACCGTGCTCGATCCAGGCGTCCGGGTGCTCCCAGCCGGGCCGGGGGGCCTCGTCGTCGTACAGCGCCGCGAGCGCTTCGACGACCGGTTTGGCACCGCACTCGCGGAGCAGCTCGACCTGCCGCGCCAGCGGGACGTGGTCCGGGTCGGTGAGCCGCTGGACCGTCTCCCGCTCGCCCTCGCCGAGCAGGACGCTGCTGCCGAACTCGCGCCGGAGCGCCACGGCCTGGGTGTAGTGGTCCCGGTGCACGTGGGTGACGAGGAAGCGGCGGATGTCGCCGAGACCGGCGCCGAGCTCGCCGAGCGCCGCGGCGAGCGCCTCGCGCGATTCCTCGAGCGCCCAACCGCCGTCGATCAGCGTCAGCCCCGGCCCGTCGACGAGCGCGTACACGTTCACCGCGCGCAGCCCGTCGTTGGGCAGCGGCAGCGGGATCCGGTACACCCCGGCGCCGACTTCTTGGGCCCCAGGTCGCATCCACTCACGACGCGCGTCGCCCATGCTCACCTCCGTGACGTCTCGAATCAGCCCTACCACACGGGAGGGCCCGGCGTGTTGTGTTCCGCCGCACACCGACCGGTCGGTCCCGTCGCCGTTGACCCGGCGCCGCGGACCCCCTAATCTCAAGACATCAGACGTCTGATGTCGAATGAGGTGCCGATGCCCCTGTCCGCGGACCTGGCCGAGCGGCTCCTCGGCGCCGTCATCGACGGCACCCACCCGCCCGGCGCCGCCCTGCCGCCGGAGGCCGAGCTCGCCGAGCAGCACGGCGTCAGCCGGTTGACGGTGCGCGAGGCGGTCAGCTCCCTGAGGGCGCAGAACATCGTGCACATCCGGCGCGGCCTCGGCACCTACGTCAACGAGCCCGGCACCTGGACGGCGCTGGACCCGGTGATCCGCGCCGCCAACGCCGGACCCGCGCACGGCGCGCTGTCCGAGAGCCTGCTCGAGGCCCGGCGAGTGCTGGAGGAAGGCGCCGCCGAGCTCGCCGCGGCCAAGCGCACCGAGGAGGACCTCGCCCGGCTGCGCGAGCACCTCGCCGCGATGCGCGCCGCCCACGAGCAGTCCGATGTGGACGCCTTCGTGCGGGCGGACCTCGCCTTCCACGACGCGCTCGTGCGCGCCAGCGGCAACATCTTCGTCCCGCTGATGTTCGCCCCGTTCGGGAGGCTGCTGCCCGAGGGGCGGCACGAGACCTCCGCGGTCGCCGCCATCCGGGAGAACGCCACCGCCCAGCACGAGCACATCGTGCGGGCGCTCGAGTCCGGCGACCCCGCCCGCGCGCGCTCGGCGATGGCCGCGCACATGACGCAGACCGGCGAGGACCTGCGCCGCCACGTGCTGGGTCCGGACGACGCCGGACCCCCCTGACCCCGCCCGCACCCCCGGACGACACGTCACCGGCCGTCGCGAAGGAGCACCATGCCACCGCACCCCGCCGAGACCGCCGAGGCCGTGCCCACGGACAGGTTGCTCGGGGACCTGCCCGCTGACCGCGCCGTCGACCCGGACGAGCTCGCCGCCGCGATCGCCGGTGGGCCGCGCGTCGTCGCCCTCGACGACGACCCGACCGGATCGCAGACCATCGCCGACCTCCCGGTGCTGACCACCTGGTCCGTCGACGACCTGCGCTGGGCGCTGCGCGCCTCCGACACCGGATTCTTCGTGCTGACGAACACCCGCAGCCTCGCCCCGGACGACGCGGCCGCGCGCAACCGCGAGGTCACCGCCGCCCTGCGCACCGCAGCCGCGGCCGAAGGCGTGCGCTGCTCGCTGGTCAGCCGCAGCGACTCCACGCTGCGGGGGCACTTCCCGCTGGAGACCGACGTGCTCGCGGACAGCGCCGCGCGGCAGGGCCACCCGGTCGACGGCGTGGTCCTCGTCCCGGCCTTCCCCGACGCCGGCCGGATCACCGTCGACGCGGTGCACTGGACCCGGAGCGCACCGGGGATGGTGCTGCCGGTCGGACGCACCGAGTTCGCCCGCGACGCCACGTTCGGCTTCAGCAGCTCCGACCTCCGCTCGTGGGTCGCCGAGAAGACCGGCGGCCGCCACGCCCCGGAGCAGGTCCGCGCGATCACCCTGACCGACCTGCGCACCGGCGGGGCCGACCACGTCGCCGACGTCCTCGCCGGGCTGCGCGACGGCGAGCCGGCGGTCGTCGACGCCGTGCACGACGAGGACCTGCGAGTGCTGGCGCTGGCCTCGCTGCGCGCCGAGGCCCGCGGCAGCCACCTGCTCTACCGCGCGGGCCCGTCGTTCATGCGCGCCCGCACCGGCCAGGCGAAGCAGCCGCCGCTGCCGACCGCGCGACTGGCCGAGCTCACCGGTCCCGGGCACGGTCTCGTCGCCATCGGCTCGCACGTCGGCCTGACGACCGCGCAGCTGGCGGAACTCCGCGCTCTCGGCGGGATCGAGGAGCACGAACTGCACGTGCCCAGCCTGCTCGACGACACCGTGCGGGACGAGCACGTCCGGCAGGTCGCCGAGCGGGCCGCCGCCGCGATGGCCGACCGCGACGTCGTCATCACCACCAGCCGCGACCTCGTCACCGGGGCCGGTGCGGACGAGAGCCTGGCCATCGCCCGCGCGGTCTCCGCCGGGCTCGTCGACGCCGTGCGCACCGCCGTCCGCGCCCGCCGCCCGGCGTTCGTCGTCGCCAAGGGCGGCATCACCTCCAGCGACGTCGCCACCGGCGGTCTCGACATCCGACGCGCGGTGGTCCGCGGTCAGATGCTGCCGGGCATCATCTCGCTGTGGGAACCGGTCTCCGGGCAGTTCTCCGGCGTCCCGTACGTGGTGTTCCCCGGCAACGTCGGCGACGCCGAGGCGCTGGCGCACGTGGTCGGCAACCTCCGCACCTGAACGTCCCCTCATCCCACGGAGTTGGCACATGGTCGAGAACCACCCGACGGTCGCGGTGATCGGGCTCGGCGCGATGGGCATGCCCATGGCGCGCCGCCTGTCCGCCTCCTTCCCGGTCGCCGCGTTCGACGTCGCCGCCGACCTGCGCGCGCAGGCCGGCGAGTTCGCCGACACCACCGCCACCAGCCCTGCCGGGGCGGTGCGCGGGGCCGACGTGGTCGTGCTGGCGGTGCGCGACCGCCAGCACGTCGACGCCGCCCTGTTCGGCGCCGACGGTCTCGTCGCAACGGCGCGCCGGGGCACCCCGGTCGTGCTCACCTCCACCGTCGGACCGGACGTCGTGCGCAGCGCGGCCGAGCGGCTGGCCGGACACGGACTAGCCACTGTGGACGCTCCAGTGAGCGGCGGGCCGGCGCGCGCGGGCACGGGAGAGCTGCTCGTCCTCGTCGGTGCCGGGGACGCGGCGCTGTCCACCGCCCGCCCCGTTCTCGACGCGCTGGCCTCCACGCTCACGGTCGTGGGGCCGAACCCGGGTGACGGCCAGGCGCTCAAGGCGATCAACCAGCTGCTCGCCGGTGTGCACATCGCCGCCGCCGGGAAGGCGGTCGCGCTCGCCCGCGAGCTCGGCCTCGACCCGGCCGTGGTGGTGGATGCGCTCGGCGAGGGCGCCGCCGGGTCCTTCATGCTGCGCGACCGCGGACCGCGAATGCTCGAGTCCTACGCCGAGGAGGGAGCGCCGGTGCGGTCCCGCATGGACATCTTCGTCAAGGACATGGGCATCGTCACCGAACTCGCCCGGGACAACCGCGTTCCGGCACCGCTGTCGGCCGCCGCCCACCAGTTGTACCTGCTGGGCGAGCGCTCCGGCATGGGAGCGCGCGACGACTCGGAGGTCGTGCGCCTGCTGTCCCCGGGGAGTTCCGCGGAACGGGACGAGGGCTGAAGAACGGGGCGGGGGACGGGCCGCGCGCCGCTGCGCCGCGCGGACCCCCGCTCGTCCGTCCCGGGCAGGGGTTCACCGGCAGGGGTTCACCGGCAGGGGGTCACGCGCCCCTGTCCGGAACCGCGCCGTTGAGCGCGCCCTCGTCGAGGATCTTGATCACGGCCGAGGTCCGGTCGGATACCCCCAGTTTGACGAACACGGCGCGGAGGTGGTTCTTCACCGTCCGCTCGGTGATTCCCATCTGCCGCGCGATCTGCCGATTGGGCTTTCCGCTGAGCAGCAACGACAGGACCTGCCGCTCGCGTTCGGTCAGATCGGTGAAGCGCTCCTTCGGGATCGTGCGCGCGCCGGTCCCGAGCGCCTGCCCCGTTCCGGAGCGCGCCTCCGCACGCGCCGCACCGGCGCGCTCCGCGCCGGAATGCGTCGCATCGGAATGCACCTTCCTGGAATAAACCGAATCGTCACCGTCCTCGGCGTCCGCGCGGAGAAGACGCTCCACTTCGTCGAGCAACCGGTTCGCCCGGCACGTCTGATCGGCGGCCTCCCTGATCAGGGTGCGGATGACGGCCCGCACGGCCTCGTTCTCCGCCCGCTCATCATCGTTCATTCGTTCTCCGAATTTCGGTTGCGCCGCTTCTTGCGCACGAACACCGAGCAGCACCGACATCCTAGTCCACGAACGGCACCATTGGCCGCTGACCGCTCGATATTCCGCCATCCAGCCCACTCCGCGAAAGGAGAAAGCCCCGACGGGCGGACGGCCCGCGTCGCCGATCGAATGATCGGCAGGCGGAATTCCGCCCGCCTCCCGGCCGTTCGACGACGTTCGCCTCCGAGCCGGCCGGAGCCCTCGGCGGGCGCAGCCGACGCCGACGAGCGCACGGCCGGGGCCGCAGCGCTGTGCGACCCCGGCCGTGCAGCTCCTCCGTCACCCCCGTTCCTCGGAGGCCAGCAGCGGGATGAGCCCGCCGTACCGCACCGCGCGGACCTGGCGCGGCGACAGCGAGTGCCGCAGCGCGCAGTCCTCACCGCGGGTGAGGTTGTGCAGGGTCAGTTCCCGCCCCGCGTCGAGCGCAGCACCGGGGCGGTCGAGCGCGAGCACGTCGTCGCGCCGGATCCGGTCGTAGGAGCTCGGATCGGCGAACTCGAGCGCGAGGATGCCGAAGTTCGCCAGGTTCTGCCAGTGGATCCGGGCGAAGGACTTCGCCACGACCGCGCGCAGCCCCAAGTAGCGCGGGGTGATCGCGGCGTGCTCCCGCGAGGAGCCCTGCCCGTAGTTCTCGCCGCCGATGACGATGTGCCCGCTGCCGCCCTGGTGCTCCTTCGCCCGCGCGGGGTAGTCCGGGTCGAGACGGGTGAAGGTGAACTCCGCCAGCTGCGGGATGTTCGACCGGTACGGCAGGGCGCGCGCCCCCGCTGGGGAGATCTCGTCGGTGGAGACGTGGTCTCCGACCTTCAGCAGCACGGGCGCTTCGACGCGTTCCGGCAGCGGCGGGAAGTCCGGCAGCGCCGAGATGTTCGGGCCGCGCTCCAGCTGCTGCTGCCGCGCCTGCTCGTGCGGCAGCGGTTCGACGAGCATGGCGGTGTTGATCGAGGCCTTCTCCGGCAGCTGCGGGCGCGGCGCGCTCATGCCGTGGCTGTTCGCCAGGTCCCGCGGATCGGTGATCACCCCCGTCAGGGCCGAGGCGGCCGCGGTCTCCGGCGAGCACAGCCACACCGAGTCCTCCTCGGTGCCCGAGCGGCCGGGGAAGTTGCGCGGGAAGGTCCGCAGCGAGTTGTGCCCCACCGCGGGGGCCTGCCCCATGCCGATGCAGCCCATGCACCCGGACTGGTGAATCCGCGCGCCCGCGGCGATCAGGTCGAACGTCGCGCCCATCCGGGTCATGTCCTCGAGGATCTCCCGCGAGGTGGGGTTGACGTCGAAGCTGACCGCGTCGTCGGTCTGCCGCCCCCGCACGACCTCCGCGGTGGCGGCGAAATCGCGCAGCCCCGGGTTCGCCGAGGAGCCCACGACGACCTGGCTGACCGGTTCTCCCGCCACCTCGCGCACCGGCACCACCTTGTCCGGCGCCGAGGGCTCGGCGATCAGCGGTTCCAGCGCGGACAGGTCGATCTCGTCGGTGACGTCGAAGGTGGCGTCCGGATCGGCGTGCAGCTCGGTGAAGTCCGCGGGCCTGCCCTGGGCCTCGAGGAACTCGCGCACCGCCTCGTCGGCCGGGAAGACCGTGGTGGTCGCCCCGAGCTCCGCCCCCATGTTGGCGATCACGTGCCGGTCCATCGCGGTGAGCTCGTCCAGGCCGGGACCGGAGTACTCGATGATGCGGTTGACACCGCCCTGCACCGTGTGCCGGCGCAGCATCTCGAGCACGACGTCCTTGGCCGAGACCCAGTCGGGCAGCCGCCCGGTCAGCCGCACTCCCCAGATCTGCGGCATCCGGATGTGCAGCGGCCGCCCCGCGATGGCGACGGCGACTTCGAGCCCGCCGACGCCGATGGCCAGCATGCCCAGCGAGCCGGCCGCGCAGGTGTGCGAGTCGGAACCCACCATCGTCCTGCCCGGTTTGCCGAAGCGCTGCATGTGCGTCGGGTGGGACACGCCGTTTCCGGGCTTGGAGTACCAGATCCCGTAGCGCTGCGCTGCCGTGCGCAGGAACTGGTGGTCCTCGGCGTTCTTCTCGTCGGCCTGCAGCAGGTTGTGGTCGACGTACTGGACGCTCACCTCGGCCCGCGTGCGGTCCAGCCCCAGGGCCTCGAGCTCCTGCATCACCAGGGTTCCCGTGGCGTCCTGGGTGAGCGTGTGGTCCACCGCCAGCCCGATCTCCGAGCCGGGAGTCATCTCCCCTTCGACCAGGTGATCGGCGATGAGCTTCTGAGCCACGGTGCGCGCCATGTCCACCTCCAGGAGATCGGCGTTCGCGCGGCCTGCCGCACGGCCGCTCCACCGCCCTACCCCGCCGCGGGGGTGGCGAAACGATCAGCGGCCGGAACCCGCCGCCCCGGCCGGGCCCGCGACCGGCGGTGCATGCCCGCCCCTCCGGGCGGGTAGGCCGCGGGCGGATCGGCCCACCGCCCACCGCTGCGCACGACGAGGAACGATGAGCACCGCGACGATCAGCCGGCACACCGACTGGCGCAGCTACGTGCTGTGGTGCGAGGGGGCGCTGCTCGTGCTCCTCGCGGGTGCGGGGCTGGTCGCCAACGGCCTCGTGCCGCTGCTCGGCCGCCCCGAGCAGGTGGTCCTCGGCTTCCACGTCAACGGGCTGCACGGGCTGCTGCTGCTCGCCACCGGGCTGGGCGCCCTGAGCTGCTCGTCCCGCAGGTGGGGGCAGCGCCGCTTCCTCGGCGGGCAGGCCGTCGTCTACATCGTCGTGTTCCTGTTCACCGCCTCCCACATGGGGCCGTCCGCGGCCGAGACGATCGGGCTGAGCGTCCACGACGTGTTCCTGCACGCGGCGCTGGCCACCGCGGGGGCGGTGCTGTGGCTGTCGCTGTCGCTGGCGCCGCAGGGCGGGCAGGAGCGCAGCTGAACCGCCACCGCCCGCAGCTGCCGGCGCCGCGGACGTGGGCGGTTCCCCCGACGCACCGAGATCACTAGGATCACGACGTGGTTCGGGTCCAGGTGCAGGGGAGCGCGCGGATGACGGAAGACGCCCTGCCGGTGCGCCGGGTGGGTGCGGCCACCAGCGAACTGCCCCTCGACCCGGCGCGGCTGCCCCTCTTCCGCGGCGGCCGGCCCCGCAAGCTGTGGAGCTATCTCGGGGTGTTCGCACCCGGTGTCCGGCTGTGCGCGGGCGTGGTCCGCATCGCCGGGGCTGTCCAGTCGTTCTGGGCGGTGCACCTGCCCGAGCAGGGGGTCTTCCGCGAACGCACCGCGCTGCGCACCGCCGTCGCGTTCACCGACACCCGCGTGCGGTTCGACGGCCGCGGCGTGCGCGCCCGGCTCGGCCTCGTGCCGTGCGGCGACCGCGTGGACGTGGTCTCCCGCCACGGCCGGCACCCGGTGTGGACCCGCAAGACGCCGCTGCACGTGCGCGGCGCGGTGTCCGTCGACGGCACGTCGGTGCCCGTCGACGCACCCGGCCTGCGCGACGACTCGGGAGGGCACCACGCCCGCACCACCCGCTGGTTCTGGTCGGCCGGGTGCGGTGTGTCGGCCGAGGACCGCGCCGTGACGTGGAACCTCGTGGACGGGTTGCACGACGACCCGGCCGCCTCCGAGCGCACGGTGTGGATCGACGGGGCCGCCCAGCACGTCGACCCCGTCACCTTCGCCCCGGACCTCACCGCGGTGCACCACGCGCGGGGCGCGCTCTCGCTGCAGCACGAGGCCGAGCGCTCCCGGCACGACCGGCTGGTCGTGCTCGACAGCCACTACCGCCAGCCCTTCGGCGCGGCCGGCGGCTCGCTGCCCGACGGCACCGCGCTGCGCCGCGGGGACGGCGTCGTGGAGTGGCACGCCGCCCGCTGGTGAACCCGCCCGCCGCGGCGGGCGGGTTCCGCGGGGCTCAACGCGGCGGCCGCGCGCCGAGCAGCGCGGCGCAGACGACCACCAGCGCGAGCAGCACGAGCACCGTCACGGCGAGTTCGACGAGGAGGCCCGCCACGACGCTCACTCCCTCACTCCCTCGACACCGCGCTGCTGCGCTGGGTGCGGAAGCTGACCAGCGTGACCACGCCGAGCACGAGCACGATCACGCCCAGCGACAGCGGGGTCGGAACATCGGGCACGGCGGGCCACATCTCGTGCGCCCAGTGCAGCACCAGCTTGGCGCCGATGAACGCCAGGATGATGGCCAGGCCGTGGTTGAGGTAGGTCAGCTTGGCCAGGGCCGCGTGCAGGACGAAGTACAGCGCCCGCAGCCCCAGCAGGGCGAACGCGTTCGTGGTGAACACCAGGTACGGATCGGCGGTGATGCCGTACACCGCGGGCACCGAGTCGACGGCGAAGACCACGTCCGCGCCGAATACCGCGACCACGACCACCGCCAGCGGGGTCAGCGCGCGCCGGCCGCCTTCGCGCACGGTCATCCGCGCGCCGCGGTACTCCTCGGTCACCGGCATGAGGCGGCGCACCAGCCGCACCGACCGCATCTGCGAGACGTCCTTCTCGAACGACTCGCCGCTGATCGCCTCCCGCAGGATCTTCACCGCGGTGACGAACAGGATCGCGCCGAACACGAGGAACGCCCACGTGCCCGCCTGCAGCAGCGCAGCGCCCGCCGCGATGAACGCGCCGCGGAGCACGAGCGCGCCGACGATGCCGTACAGCAGCACGCGCTGCTGCAGCGCCGCCGGCACGGCGAAGGCCGTGAGCAGCAGCATGAACACGAACAGGTTGTCCACCGACAGCGACTTCTCCACCAGGAAGCCGGTGGTGAACTCGAGGGCCTCGGCTCCGCCGTAGGTCGGCCACAGCCACAGGGCGAACAGCAGCGGCAGCGCCAGGTAGAACACGGACCAGCCCACGGCCTCGCGCAGCGACACCTCGTGCGGTCGGTGCGTCACCGCGAAATCCGCGGCGAGCAGCGCGACGAGCACGAGGATGCTGATCGCCCACAGCCAGGGCGTTCCGATCGACTCCGTTCCCGCGGCCGCGGTGAGCGGGGTGCTGAGCACGGTTCTCCTCCTCAAGCAGCGAACTGTCTTGAGGTCTCCTTCACCGCGGCGGGCGGCCGTCCGGGGACGTCGCGGGACGTCCGTACTGACCGGGGCGGCCTCGAGAAGTACTCCCCTCGCGGGGAGTATCTCCGATCAGCGCGCTCGCGGCAACCTCCGATCAGCCACGCCCCGCCACCAGCAGCTGGCGCGTCCCCGTCGACCGTCACGAGCCTCCGTTCACGCCTCCGCGCTCCGCCACCGGCGCCTGCGCGGAGGCCCGCGCGGCACGCCCCCTCGGGGCGAACCGCAGCAGGACCGCCGACAGCGCGGCGGCCGCTGCGAAGACGAGGAAGTTGCCGTCCACGCCGCCGCCGGCGGCGAGCAGCAACCCGCCGACCTGCGGGGCGGCGACCGCACCGATGCGCCCGACGCCCAGCGCCCAGCCGAGAGCGGTGCCGCGCAGCTGCGCCGGGTAGGCATTGGCGATCGCCGCGATCACGAGGCACTGCGTCCCGTGCGTGCCCACCCCGGCCGCGACGAAGAACAGGTACGTGACGACCACGGGCGGGTGCGCGAGCAGCCCGACCAGCCCCAGCGCCGCCAGCAACGCCGCCGCTCCACCGGTGCTCACAGGACCGAAGCGGTCCCCGGCCCAGGCGGTGAGCAGCGATCCGAGCGCGGCGCCGAGGTTGAGGGCCAGCAGGAAACCCAGCGAAGAGCCGAGGGCGAAGCCAGACTCCCGCATCAGCTGCGGCAGCCACGTGCCCAGCCCGTACCAGGAGAACAGCACCGCCAAGGTGGTGGCCGCGAACAGCGCGCTCGCCGCACCGTGCTGCCGGGAGAACAGGCCGCCGCCCTCCGCGTCCCCACGCGGTTCCGGATCCCGCTGCTCGGCGGTGAGCCCGAACCTCGCCTCCACGTCCACCGCGCGGGCTTCGTCGCCGCGCGCCCGGTGATACGCCGGGGTCTCCGGCAGCAACCGCCAGCACAACGGCAGCACGACCACGAGCGCGAGCGCGGCCACGGCGAACATGCTCGGCCAGCCCCACGCGGGGATCATGCCGATGCCGAGCAGCGCTGCCAGCGTGCCGCCGATCGGCACTCCCGACATCATCAGCGTGGACACCAGGGAACGGCGGCCCGGCGGCACGAATTCGGCCGCCAAGGCGTTCGCCGAAGGCACGAGTCCGCCCAGCCCGAGCCCCGCCAGGAACCGGAGAGCACCGAAGGAGGCCGGTCCCCACGCCACCGCGCACAGCACGGTGAAGACCGAGAACCACGCGGTGCACAGCAGCACGGCGCCGCGCCGCCCGATCCGATCGGACAGCGCACCCGCCGCGAGTGCACCGACGAGCATGCCGGCGAACGCGAGGCTCCCCACGAGCCCGCCGGCCCCGGGGGTCAGACCCCATCCCGGTTCGCGCAGCAGTTCCGGCAGGACCGTCCCGTACACGATCAGGTCGTAACCGTCGAAGACGACGGTCACCCAGCACAGCACCACCACGAGAAAGGCCGCCCGGGTCGGCTGCTCCGGGCGCGCTTCGATGTGCGACATGGACCGGACCGTAGGCCGGCTGTTCCGCCCTCGGGCACAGCATTCTGCTATGGGGAACGAATCCTCACGCGCCGGCGCGCAGGTCCTCCTCCGCGCGCGCCGCCGCCGCGTGCAGCTCGGCGGCCCACTCCGGCACGCGCGCCGCTTCGAACCGCACGGCGGGGGCGGACACGGAGATCGCTCCCGCACCCGCGCCGGACTCGTCGTGCACCGGCACGCCGATGGCGCACACGCCGGTTTCGCTGACCTCCCGGTTGAGCGCGTACCCCTGCTCGCGCACCGCGCGCAGCTCCCGCAGCAGGTTCCGCCACCGCTCCTCGTCGAGCGAGTGGCCCCGACCCTCGCGCCGGTACAGCTGCTCCAAGCGGTGGGGTTCCAGCTCCGCGAGCAGCGCCTTGCCGCCGGAGCAGGCGTGCGCGGGCAGGATCGTTCCGCGGCGGTCGCCCACCTGCAGCACCTGGGGCGATTCGACGCTGGCGAGGAACCGGCACTGGGTGCCCACGCGCACCATGAGGTTCGTCGTCTCCCCCACCCGTTCGCACAGCGCTTCGAGGTGCGGCTGCAGCACCTTGCGCAGGTGCTGGTTCGCCGGTCCGCCCAGTCGGCTCGCGGCCAGCGCCGGACCGGGCACGTAGTTGCGGTTGCCGTCCTGCACCGCGAAGTCCCGGTAGACGAGCATCGCCAGCAAGCGGTGCGCGGTGGAACGCGCGATCCCCAGCTCCTCGGCCGCGTCGGCCACGCGCACTCCCCCGTGGTCCCGCAGCATCTGCAGCAGCAGGAGCGCGTTGTCGACCGAGCTCAGCGCGTACGGGGGCTTGTTCTTCACCGCGGGATCCTGTTCTCCTCCGCCGAATTCTCCCCCACTCTCGCGCCCGCCCCGGTGGCACCGCAACGGGCGGAGCCGAGCGCAGCGGCGCGCGGGTCCCCGCACCCGGAGGGCAACCGGCGAACGCCTTACAACCACCCGGCGGTGAGGCCGTATCCTCGAAGGGTCCTGCCGACGTCGCGCACGGCGGGCGTGCTGCCGCCCGGACGTCGGACCTACCGCGTGTCCAGAGAGGTGGAGTGCATGCCCGCGCAGCCGTGTGTGCTGCTCAAGCACGGAGAGCTCGCGATCAAGGGCCGCAACCGCGGCGTCTTCGAGCGGCACCTGCTGCGGAACCTGGAGGGGGCGCTCGGCGAGGTCGACCCCCGAGCCCGCGTGGAACGGCGCGCGGGGGTGCTGGTGGTGACCTCCCCGAACGCGCAGGACCCGCAGCGGCAGGCCGCGCTGGTCGAGCGCGCCCGGGAAGTGGTCGGCATCAGCGTCGTGCAGCCCGGGGTGCGCACGTCGAAGGACCCGGAGGCGACCGCGCAGTCCACGCTCGAGCTGCTGCGGCAGCAGCTGGGCGCGGCACCGCGCACGTTCGCCGTGCGGGCCCGCCGACGGGACAAGAACTTCCGCATGTCGTCCTCGGAGATGGCCGCCTACTTGGGCCAGCGCGTGGTCGACGAGCTGGGCTGGCCGGTGAACCTGGACAACCCGGACACCGAGATCACCGTCGAGGTGGACTGGCGCGAGACGTTCGTGTCCGTCCAGCACCTGCGCGGCCAGGGCGGCCTGCCGGTGGGCTCCAGCGGCAGGGCCCTGTCGCTGCTGTCGGGCGGGTACGACTCGCCGGTCGCGGCGTACCGGATGATGCGACGCGGGCTGCGCTGCGACTTCCTGCACTTCACCGGCGCCCCGTACACGGGACCGTCGTCGACGTACAAGGCCTACGCGCTGGTGCGGCAGCTCAACCGGTTCCAGGGCGGTTCGCGCCTGCACGTGGTGCCGATCGGCAAGGCGCAGCGCGCGCTGGCCACCGCCGGCGCCGGGGAGCTGCAGATCGTGGCCCAGCGGCGGCTCATCGTGCGCGTGGGCACCGCGCTGGCGCAGCGGCTCGGCGGCGAAGCCCTGGTGACCGGCGACAGCCTCGGTCAGGTATCCAGCCAGACGCTGAGCAACATGGCCACCACCGAGCAGGCGGCGGGCCTGCCGGTGATGCGGCCGCTGCTGGCCTGGGACAAGCAGGAGATCATGGGTGAGGCCGCGAGCATCGGCACGGCCGACATCTCCAAGCTGCCGGACGAGGACTGCTGCAGCCTGATCATGCCGCCGAATGTGGCCACGCACAGCCAGGACACCCAGTTGAACAAGGTCGAGAACCGCGTCGGGTTCGACGACCTGATCGAGGAGGTCCTGGAGAACATCCAGGTGCTGGAGGTCGAGGGCGAGCGCGCCGCGAGCGCCAGCTGCGAGGCCGACGGTGCCGCGGCCGACCGGGCCCCGGCCGCCACGGTCTGACCGGCGCGGTGCCGGCGGGGCGCCGCCCGCACCCTCCCGGCCGCCCGGTCGCGGCGGCGCTCGTCCCGCCGCACGCCGCGCGCGGCGTGCCGTAGGCTCGGCGCGAACGCCACCGAGAGCGCCAGGAGGTCGCGTGTCCACCACGGCCCCGGAGAGCATGCCCGCCGAACTGCTCGCCCGCGCCGAGAGCACCCCCGGCTTCATGCCGGTCGACGAGGGGCTCGCGCTGCACCGGGCGGCGATCGGACATCTCGGCGCGGGCACGGCGGTGGAGATCGGCACCTACTGCGGCAAGTCCACGCTGTACCTGGCCGCCGCCGCGCGGCACACCGGCGGCGTCGTCGTCACGGTGGACCACCACAGGGGCTCGGAGGAGCACCAGCCCGGCTGGGAGTACCACGACCCGGACCTGGTCGATCCGGAAGTGGGCCGGCTGGACACGCTCGGCGCGTTCCGCCGCACCGTGGCCACCGCGGGCCTGGAGGAGCACGTGCTGGCCGTCGTCGGCGACTCGGCCGGCATGGCGGCCCGCTGGAACACCCCGCTGGGCCTGCTGTTCCTCGACGGCGGGCACACCGAGCAGGCCGCGCGGACCGACTTCGACGGCTGGGCGCACTGGGTCGTGCCCGGTGGCGCGCTCGTCATCCACGACGTCTTCCCCGATCCCCGCGACGGGGGGCAGGCCCCCTACCACGTGTACCGGCGCGCGGTGGACTCCGGGCAGTTCCGGGAGGTTTCGGTGACGGGTTCGCTGCGGGTGCTGGAACGCGTCGCGGGCGAAGCGGGCGCCCGCATCGACACCGCATGACCGTCCGCGCAAGGGACTCCGCGGAGTGGCCGGCGCAGGCGGGCGGCCGGGGCCAGTCGGGAGGAACCCGCACAGCGCGAGCGCCCGGACGAGAACGTCCGCAGCGGACTCCCCGTGCCGGAACCCAGCGCTGCGCGGACGCGCGGACCGGGCGGCTCCGTCACCCCGCCACCGCGGCGACCCGCGCGCGCACCGGGCGCGCCGCTGCGGTGCCATCGCGGAAGATCCCGTTCGCCGGCGTGGTGCGCGACAGCGCGTCGGCGGCGAGGATCACCGCGGCCGACGTCCACGTGGTCCGCTCCCACGGCCACCGCTTGCCGTCGGCGAAGACGTGGCCGGTCCAGTACGACCCGTCCTCGTCGCGCAGGTGCTGCATCGCGGCGAACAGCTTGTGCGCCCACGCGCTCTCCCCGAGCGCGTCCAGGCTCAGCACGAGCTCGCAGGTCTCGGCTCCGGTGACCCACGGATGGTCGGTGACGCACCGCACGCCCAGACCGTCCACGACGAACTCGTCCCAGCGGGAGCGCAGCAGCGCCGCCGCCGCGGTGCCGCGCACCGCCCCGCCAAGAACCGGGTAGTACCAGTCCATCGAATAGCGGGGCTTCGGCGCGAACGCGCCCGGTTCCGCGCGCACCACCGCGCCCAGCCGGTCGGCCGCCTCCCGCCAGTGCGGCTGCGGACTGCCCACGTGCTCGGCCAGGGCGAGCGCGCACCGCAGGCTGTGGTGGATGCTGGAACAGCCGGACAGCAATGCCTCGTCGAGCGGGACACCGCGCGGGTCCACCGCCCAGCTGATCTGCCCGCGCTCGCGCTGGGCGCCGAGGACGAACTCGACGGCCGCGCGCACCGCGGGCCACATCTCGGCGGCGAAGTCCGCGTCCCCGGTCAGCAGCACGTGGTGCCACACGCCGACCACGGGGTAGGCGCAGAAGTTCGTGTCCGCGGCGGCGTCCTCGACGCGTCCGGCGCGCACGCGCAGCGGCCAGGACCCGTCGGGGCGCTGCGTCGCGCGCAACCACCGGTAGGCGCGGGCGGCGCGGTCCCGCTCGCCCGCCGCTGCCAGTCCCATCGCGGCTTCCACGTGGTCCCACGGGTCCACGTGCCCGCCCGGATACCAGGGGATCGCCCCGGAGTCGAGCTGCACCATGCCGATCGTGCGCGCGGTGCGGCGCACCTGCTCGGCGGTGATGGTGCCGGGCACCACCGGGACCTCAGGCGGCACCGGGCGCCCCCGGTTTGCCGAAGTAGGCGACCACGCTCTTGCCGAGCACCGGGTCGAGCAGCCGTTCGGCCGCGCGCGTGACCCGCGGGCGCCGCATCAGGTCCCACACGAGCATCCGGTGGTACGCCCGCACGGCCGGGTGCTCGTCGTCGTCCGGCCCCACCGCGCACTTCAGCCACCAGTACGGCGAGTGCAGCGCGTGCGCGTGGTGGTGGAACGCCGGCCGCAGCCCCGCCTCGCGGAGTTTGGCCTGCAGCTCCTCGGTGCGGTAGATGCGCACGTGCCCGCCTTCGACCTGGTGGTACTCGTCGGAGAAGGCCCAGCACACGCGTTCGGGGAACCAACGCGGCACGGTGACGACGACCCGCCCGCCGGGCTTGACCACGCGGACCAGCTCGTGCATCGCCTTCTCGTCCTCGGGCAGGTGCTCCAGGATCTCCGAGGCGATGACCCGGTCGAAGTGCTCGTCGGGGAACGGCAGCGACAGCGCGTCCCCGGCGACCGTGGTGGCGCTGGCCGCGGCGGGGACCTCGTCCCCCGCCTCCATCGCGGCGAACATCGTCGCCACGTTCTCCAGTTCGGCGGCGTCGTGGTCGAAGGCGACGACCTCCGCCCCGCGGCGGTACAGCTCGAAGGCGTGCCGCCCGGCGCCGCACCCCAGGTCGAGTGCGCGCATGCCCGGTGCCACGCCGAGCTTGTCGAAGTCCACCGTCAGCACCGGGTCGCTCCCTTCCGCGCCGCCTGCCGGCGCGTTCGCTCGATCGCTTCCGCGTAGCAGTCGACCGTGGCGGCGGCCACGGAAGTCCAGCTGTAGCGCTCCACCACCCGGCGCCGGCCGGCCTCGCCGAGCCGGTGCCGGTAGTCCGGGGAGTCCAGCACCGCGCCCAGCGCCGCCGCGAGCTCCTCGGCGTCGCCGGGGCGGACGAGTTCCACGGTTTCGCCGTGCTCGCCCGCGACCTCCGGGATGGCGCCGGCGCGGCTGGCCACCAGCGGGGTGCCGCAGGCCATGGCCTCCACCGTGGGCAGCGAGAAGCCCTCGTACAGCGAGGGGACGCAGGCCACCTCGGCCGAACCGAGCAGTTCGGCGATCCCGTCGTCGCTGAGCCCGCTCGCGGTGCGCACCACGTCGCCGATGGCGAGGTCCTCGATGCGGCGCTCGGTGGGCCCGCCGGGGATCGGTTGGGAGACGAGCACCAGTTCCACGTCGCGTTCGGTGCGCAGCTTCGCGACGGCCTCCAGCAGCGTGCCCACGCCTTTCATGGGGGTGTCGGCGCTGGCCATGGCGACGATCCGGCCGGGAACGCGCGGGGCTCGCGGCGGGTGGAACACCGCCGGGTCCACGCCGAGGGGGACGACGTTGAGCTGGTCGCGGCGCACGCCGAAGTCGCGCCGGATGTCGGCGGCGGAGGACTCGGACACGGTCATCAGGTGCGGGATGCGCCGGGCCACGCGGGCCTGCATCCGCAGGAAGCCGTACCAGCGGCGGAGGGTGATCCGCCGCCGCCCCCGCGCGTTCGCGAGGTCGACGCGGCGGTCGTGCGTGATCGGGTGGTGGATGGTCGCCGTCACCGGCAGCCCCGCCGCGGGCAGGCGGAGCAGGCCGTAGCCGAGGCTCTGGTTGTCGTGCACCACGTCGAACTCGTGCGCGCGGGCGCGCAGTTCCTCGGCCGCGCGCAGGGTGAACGTCAGCGGCTCGGGGAACCCCGCGGTCCACATGGTGCCGAGCTCGAGCAGGTCGACCCAGTCCCGGAACTCGCGCCAGTGGGGCGTGCGGAAGGGGTCGGGATCGCGGTACAGGTCCAGGCTGGGCACGCGGGTGAGCCGCACCTCCGGGTCCAGCTCCGGGTAGGGCTGCCCGGAGAAGACCTCCACGTGGTGGCCGAGCTCGGCCAAACCCCGGCTGAGATGGCGCACGTACACACCTTGGCCGCCGCTGTGCGGCTTGCTGCGGTAGGACAGCAGCGCGATTCGCACGGGTTCACCTCGCAGGCCGGTCGCCCCCGACCGGATCTGGAACCGGGTCGTTCCGGCCGGGCCTGAGCGATCACCTTAACCCGACCCGGTGAGCGGCGATCCCGTCAGGTGGTGTCCACCACGACACCGCAACCCCCGCTCGCCCCGGACAGGCACGTGGGCCGCCCGCGTGCGCGGACGGCCCACGTGCCGGAGGGGTGCCGCACCCCGCGCCGGGGGCTGCGGCGTTGTCGCACTGCTCGGGGCGGAGCCCCGGATCAGCGGGCCAGCTGCTCCAGCCGGGCCTGGCCCTCGCGGAACAGGTTGATGTCGGTGTTGCCGCTGATGCCGGGCACCGCGCCCTCGTCCGTGTACTGCCAGAAGTCCCAGTTGTCGAAGCCGGCGGGCACCGAGGGCTGGTCGACCTCGTAGGCGGCGAGCCACAGCGGGTGGTCGTTGTAGCTGTCCGTGCCGCCCATGCACTGCTGCCAGAACGACGGGTTGGCGTAGATGATCGGTTTTTCGCCTGTGCGTTCCTTGACGGTGTTGTTGAAGCCGTCCACCCACTGGTGCATCTGGTCGACGGACTTGCCGTAGCAACCGCCGCTGTTCGGGTCGACCTCCAGGTCCAGCACGGGCGGCAGCGACTTGCCGTCCTGCTGGTAGTCGGCCACGTCGAGGAAGCGGTTGGCCTGCTCCTCCGGACCGGAGGAGCCGGGGCGGGCGAAGTGGTAGGCGCCGGCGATCATCCCGGCGTCCTTGGCGCCGTGGTACTGCTGCGAGTACGTCGGGCTGGTGAAGCTCGTTCCATCCGTGGCCAGCACGAACGTGAACTTCTTGCCGGATCCGGCGACCTGCTTCCAGTCGATGGAGCCGTTGTGGTTGGACACGTCGATGCCCTCCACCGGCGGCCCGACCGGAGCGGGGGCCTCCTGCTCCTCGGCCTGCTGCCCGCCTGCCTGCTGCTGCGGGGAGTCCTCGGCCTTGGCCATCATCCGCTCGGCCGTCCCGGGCGACATCTCGCCGGTCTGGGCCGCTTCCTGCACGTCGCGCTGCTGCGTGCCGGGCCCGGCGAGGCTGGCGATGACGATGCCGACGAGGCCGACCGCGGCCACGGCACCTCCGGCCTGCATGGCCCGGGCGCGTGTCGGCACGCCCTCACCGCCGGGCAGGTTGGCCGACAGCCGGCTGAACAGCAGCGCCACCCTCTCCCGGAAGCGCTGCACGGCCGGGGCCTCCCATCCGCGCCGGAGCGTCGGCAGGACGGCGGCGACCGCGCGGTGCACCGCCGGTCGCACGCGATCCACGCCGGAGCGCAGCGTCGTGTCGACCGAGTGCGCGGCCGAGCGGACCGTGGACCACTGGCCGCGTGCCCCATCGTTCGGGTCCGATGGGGCACCGTTGACGTCTGAATCGGGGGATCGTGTTGCGTCGGGGTCTTCGTGTGTCACGAGACCCCACACTCCAGCGCGGAGCGTAGCCGTGCATCACGGTTTCTACGGGGTTCGGTACCTAGATTGACCCCTCGGGGTGTACTTGCGTGCAGCTGCAAACACGCATCGTGGCGAATCTCCGGGAAAACCTCGCATCCCGGACCGCTGCGTGCCAGCCGCCCCTCCCCGGCTCCGCCGAGCACCGGGAGCAGCCCCTCCCGACCGCTCGCAGGTGCGCTCCGCACGGCCCCGCGGCGCACTGGACGCGCACCCTACGGGACGCCCGCAGCGCCGGGAGCACCCCGTCCCGCTGGCGGGCCGCACCAGCCCCGCCCGACACGCCGCCGCGACTGGCGCGCGAGCCGCGCGGAGCGTTCCGGCACAATGCGAGCGGAGTCAGCGGAGATCGCGAAAGCACAGCGTAGGAAGCAGGCAGCGAGGCATCGTGACCACAGCCGTTCACCAGAAGATCGCCGAGGAACTCGGAGTCCAGCAGCGCCAGGTCGAAGCCGTGGTCGACCTGCTCGACGACGGCGCCACCGTGCCGTTCGTGGCTCGCTACCGCAAGGAGGTCACCGGCGGGCTCGACGACACCCAGCTGCGCACGCTCGAGGAGCGGCTGCAGTACCTGCGGGAGCTCGAGCAGCGCCGCGAGGCCGTCCTGGAGTCCGTCCGCTCCCAGGGCAAGCTCGACGAAGAGCTCGAAGCGCGCATCCGGGCCGCCGAGACCAAGGCCCGCCTGGAGGACATCTACCTCCCGTTCAAACCCAAGCGCCGCACGAAGGCGCAGATCGCGATCGAGTCCGGCCTGGAGCCGCTCGCGGACCGGTTGCTGACCGACCCGGCGCTCGACCCGGACACCACCGCCGCCGAGTACGTCGACCCCGACAACGGGGTGGCCGATGCCGATGCGGCGCTGACCGGTGCCCGCGCGATCCTGGTGGAGCGCTTCGCCGAGGACGCCGACCTCGTCGGCGAGCTGCGCGAGCGGATGTGGCAGCGCGGCCGCCTCGTCTCCCGCGTGCGCGAGGGCAAGCAGGAGGAAGGCGCCAAGTACTCCGACTACTTCGAGTTCGACGAGGCCTTCACCGCGCTGCCAGCGCACCGCGTGCTCGCGCTGTTCCGCGGGGAGAAGGAGGAGGTGCTCGAGCTCACCCTCGAGGCCGACTCCGACGCGGAAGCCACGGGCGCGGACTACCAGCGGATCATCGCCGCGCACGTCGGGATCGCCGACGAGGGCCGCCCGGCCGACGAGTGGCTCGGCGGGGTGGTCCGGTGGGCCTGGCGCACCCGCGTGTTCACCCGCCTGTCGGTGGACCTGCGCGCGCGGCTGCGGCAGCAGGCCGAGGACGAGGCCGTGCGGGTGTTCGCCGCGAACCTGCGCGACCTGCTGCTGGCCGCCCCCGCCGGGACCCGGCCGACGATCGGCCTCGACCCGGGGTACCGCACCGGCGTCAAGGTCGCCGTCGTCGACGGCACCGGCAAGCTCGTCGCCACCGACACGATCCACCCGCACAAACCGCAGCAGCGCTGGGACGCCGCGCGCGAGCGGCTGGCCGGGCTGGCGCGCGAGCACGGGGCCGGGCTCGTCGCGATCGGCAACGGCACCGCCTCCCGCGAGACCGAACGGCTCGCGGACGAGATCATCAAGGCCCACCCGGACCTCGGGCTGACGAAGCTGACCGTCTCGGAGGCCGGTGCGTCGGTGTACTCGGCTTCCGAGTACGCCGCCCGGGAGCTCCCGGACCTGGACGTGTCGCTGCGCGGCGCCGTGTCCATCGCGCGGCGGCTGCAGGACCCGCTGGCCGAGCTGGTCAAGATCGACCCGAAGTCGATCGGCGTCGGCCAGTACCAGCACGACATGTCCGAGGCGAAGCTCTCCCGCTCGCTCGACGCGGTCGTCGAGGACTGCGTGAACGCGGTCGGTGTCGACGTGAACACCGCGTCGGTGCCGCTGCTCGCCCGCGTGTCCGGCATCGGGGCGGGGCTGGCCGACAACATCGTCCGCCACCGCGACGACCACGGCGCGTTCCACGACCGCGAGGCGCTCAAGGAGGTCACCCGGCTCGGCCCGAAGGCCTTCGAGCAGTGCGCCGGGTTCCTCCGCGTCCCGGACGGCGAGAACCCGCTGGACTCCTCGGCCGTGCACCCCGAGTCCTACCCGGTGGTGCGGCGCATCGCCGAGAGCACCAGCAGCGACCTGAGCACGCTCGTCGGCAACGAAGCGCTGCTGCACCAGCTGCGCCCGCAGGACTTCGTCGACGACGCCGTCGGCCTGCCCACGGTGACCGACATCCTGTCCGAACTGGAGAAACCCGGGCGGGATCCGCGCGGCGAGTTCCGCACCGCGAACTTCGCCGAAGGCGTGGAAACCCTGGCGGACCTGCGCTCCGGGATGCAGCTGGAAGGCGTGGTCACCAACGTCGCCGCGTTCGGCGCGTTCGTCGACGTCGGGGTGCACCAGGACGGCTTGGTGCACGTCTCGGCGATGTCGAAGAACTACGTCAGCGATCCCCGCGACGTCGCCAAACCCGGTGACGTGGTCCGGGTGAAGGTGCTCGACGTGGACGAGGAGCGCAAGCGCATCTCGCTGACGCTGCGGCTCGACGACGAGCCCGGTCGTGCGCAGGGCAAGCGCGAGTCCGCGGGCGGCGGCCGCCCGTCCGGCGGCAAGGGCAAGGACAACGGCGGCAAGAGCGGCGGCGGCAAGGGCGGCGGCAAGCGCCCCCGCGGCGGTCGTCAGCAGCAGGACGCGCCGAGCGGCGCGTTGGCCGACGCGCTGCGGCGCGCCGGCTTCTCCGGGTGAGCGCACGACGACGGAGCGCGGCCACCGGCCCCTGCAGCGCGGGCCGGTGGCCGCGCTCCCGCTGGACCCGTTGCACCGGCGCCGCCCGCGCCGGTCCCCGCGCGGCGAGAGCACCGGCACTGCCGCGGAATCCACGGGGGAACGCGATGGCGTCAGCTGGGCGGCGTCAGCGACGGAACTCCCAGCGAGTTCCCAGCAGCCCCCCAGAGTGCATGAAGCCGACAAAGCCGGGGTTGGTAACGTACTTCGCGTGTCCGAGCAGACCACTCTGAACACCCGCACGTCCTCGGGCAAGAGCACACGAAAGATCAGCTGGGACGTGGTGCGCACCGCGTGCGTGACGCTGGTGATGCTCTACCACGGCACCCACCTGAGCGTTCAGCTGCACCCCGAACTGGCGCCCCGCACCTTCGAGTTCCCGTTCCAGGTGGGGGCCAGCATGCTGCTGGTGATCTCCGCCTACTTCGCGTGCGTGACGATCGGCCGCGGAGCGGTCTCCCGGTACTGGTGGAACCGGGTGGCGCGGCTGTTCCCGCCGTTCGTCGGCGCGGTGCTCGTCATCTACTTCGTCATGCGCCTGGTGCCGATCGAGGGGTGGTTCTTCCCCGGACCGCAGCAC
Source organism: Salinifilum aidingensis (assembly GCF_054782015.1). Lineage (NCBI taxonomy): Bacteria > Bacillati > Actinomycetota > Actinomycetes > Pseudonocardiales > Pseudonocardiaceae > Salinifilum > Salinifilum aidingensis. The sequence continues at coordinate 78,371 of NZ_BAAGTH010000016.1, forward strand.
CTCGTCGAGAACCTGCTCATGCTGTGGCACTGGGACGACGACGTGTTCTTCCTCGACGGCTCGCACTGGACCGTTCCGCTGCAGCTCATGGGCTTCACCGCGGCGGCGGTGCTGTACCGGGCGCGCCTCGGGCACGGACGTGCCGTCGTCGGGCTGCTGTGGGTTCTGGTCTTCCTCCCGATCGCGCAGTGGCCGCTGCGCGTGTCCGGTCCGCCGGAGGTGTACCGGGTGCTCGTCGACGGCCTCGGCGCGCACCGCTGGCACCTGTTCGTCGCCGGCATCGCGATCTGGCTGTGGTCGCAGCGGCGCATCGGGAACCGGCACTTCACCGCGCTGCTGGCCTCGTGCATGTTCGCCCAGGCCCTGCACAACCACGCGGTGATGCCGGACGGTTCGCTCGAAGCCGACTGGGGCTCGACGATCGCGGTGTGCATCGGGCTGGTCGTGATCGCGGCGACCGCCAACGGCCCGGACTGGAACCGGTTCGTCCCCGACTGGCTGGGGCGCCGGTTCACCTGGTTCGCCGGCATCTCCTACGGCGTGTTCCTCATGCACCAGACCCTCGGCTACGTCGTCTCCCGCAAGCTCCAGGACGCCGGGTTCGGGCCGACGACGCAGACGCTGGCGATGCTGATCACCGGCGTGCTGCTCGGGTGGGCGCTGACGCACGTCGTCGAGCGGCCGATCCACCGCACGCTCATGCGCGGCTACGACCGGTGGGCCCAGCGCCGCGGGCGGGCACCGGTCCTCCCCTGAGCGCGCGCTGCCCCTGACCGCCCGCTGCGCGGTGCCGGCTCGCGGGCCGGCACCGCGCAGCGGGCGGCGTGCGGCACCCCGCCGGGCCGTGCTCAGCCGGGCGAGCGGGCGGGAGCTTCGGCCTCCGCCGCGGGGTCCCCGGCAGCCTCCTCCTGCTCGGCGTCGGCCTCCGGGGAGGTCTCGACGTGCCGGCCGGACTCGGCACCTGATCCCGGTTCCAGCGACGGCTCGGCCTCGCGCTGCCGCGGCACGCGCACCCGCTCGGAGGGCACCTTCCGGCCCGCGGCGACGTGCTGCACGTAGTTGTCGGCCTGCTCGCACTCGGCTCCGCTCTCCGTCGCGGCGAGGAACGGTTCCGCGCTGTCGAGCACGGCCTGGGCCGCGCGGACCTGCTCGCCGAGGTCGCGGCGCAACCGCAGCATCGTGTCCGCGTACTCGTCGGCGCGGCGGATGCGGCGCTGCGCCTCGTCCGTGGCCTCGCGCACCAGGCGCTCCGCCTCGGCACGGCTGGTGCGTTCCCGCTCGTCCAGCGCGCGCATCTCCTCGTCGCGGCGGGCGGCCATGGAGACCTCGAAGTCGTGCTCGACCTGACTGCGCCGCTGTTCGGCCTCGGCGTCGAGCCGGCGCCGGTGCTGCTCGGCCTCGTCGGCCATGCGCTGCACTTCCTCGCGGGTCCGCTGCAGCATCTCGGTGCGCTGCTGCTCCGACTGCCGCCGCCACTCGTCGGCCTCGGTGACGAGCTGCTCGTAGCGGTTGCGTAATTCCGCGGCGGACTGCTCCGAGCGGGCCCACTCGTGCTCGGCCGCGGCGCGGGCGGAGGCGGTGATCTCCTCGGCCTCGTCCTTGGCCAGTCGGACCATCCGGCGCAGCCGGTCGGACAGGGCGGTCTCGTCGACCGGCGTCCGGGCCTGCTCGTCGAGCTGCCGCTGCAGGGAGTCGATGTCGGCACGTGCCTGCTCCAACTGCTGCGACAGGTCGGCGACCTGGCCCAGCGCCGAGTCCCGGTCCTCGGCGAGCATCCGGATCTCGTTCTCGGCTTGCTGGATGTAGAACTTGACCTGGGAACGCCGGTATCCCCACCAGACGGTGTCGAAATCCGCTTGCAGCGGCACGAGTTCGCGATCCTCTTGCTGGCCCACGGTCTCACCTCGCTCGGGACGGGCTGTCATTGCGCTTCGAGCGAAGCCGCACCCGGCGGCACATTCCGTTCTACGCCACGGACCGGCGTGAACGAATCACTCCGGGCGACTGAACCGGATAACACGCGCACCAGCGCCACCCGATCAGTCGAGCCATTGGCGCGGCGGGTCACTCTGTTGATCGATTCTCCGAGCGGGCGTTAGCCGATATCAACAGTCGTGATGCGATGTGCATCAACCTGCAACCCGGGCGCCGGCGCGACGCCACCGCCCGGCCTCCTCCGCACCCGGGCGCCTGCGGCGCCGCAGGGGCCCACCGAGGCAGTGCTCCCCGGACCGCACCTCGGGCGCGGAGTCCCTCAGACCGAACGGACCGCGCCGGCGGAGCCGGCAGGCGCCTCCCCCGCTCCTCCGGGGCGGAGGATCCGCTGGAAGGTCGTGAGGATGTCGGCGCGCTCCGGCAGCGTCTCCCGCACGATACCCTGCAGCAGCAGACCGCAGAACGCGACCGACAGGGCGCGGCCCGTGGTCGGGTCGGTGTAGCCGGCGAACAGCTCGGCCAGCGTCGAGTCCCACTCCTGGCTCACGTGCCGCAGCGCGGGCCGGTGCAGCGCCGCGATGTAGAGCTCGTGCTCCACGGCGGTACGGGTGCGCTCCGGCCCGAGGTAGTGCAGGACGAGCTCGGTCAGCGCTTCGGCCAGGTCCTGCTGCGGCTGCCGCGTCCGCGCCCACTCGCGCAGCTGCACGACGTCGTCGGCGGCCGCCTGCCGCAGCGCTTCGGCGAGGAGGTCGTCGAGCGTGGAGAAGTAGTAGGTCGTCGACCCCAGGGGCACGTTCGCCTGCGCGGCGACCGCCCGGTGCGTGAGCTTCTCCACGCCCCGCTCGGCCACGACGGCGATCGCGGCGCGCGCGATGCGCTCGCGCCGGTCCGGATCCTTCGCGCGCCGCTTGGCCGCACCGGTGGTCTCGGCGGTTCCCGTGATCGACATCCCGTTCGACACCACCCCTCGTGTCGGCTGCCACAGCCCTTCGCGCCCACCGGCAGCTCGACGCCCGGCGGGTGTTTGATCAGCGTCCGCCCAGCCTGCCACACGCGGCGGGGGCGGCGATGCGATCCAACTCACGAGCACCGCATCTCCGCAGTTCAACGGCGTCATTCTACGCCGCGCGGACGCGCTTCTCGCGATCGTTCGCAAGGTCCCCGAACAGCGTCATGTACATCTGTACACACACGCTGCTAGGCTCAGTCCCGTTCGATTGCAGACGCCGAACTCGACGCGCACGGCAACCGCGGCGCGAACAACGACTACGGGAAATCACGCATGTCGCAAGCGGAAAACACGAACGCCACGCTGTTCATCGACGGCGTGTGGACGAACGCCGCGCAAGGCGGTAGCCGGGAGATCCGGTGCCCCGCCGACGGCGGTCTCGTCACCACCGTGGACGAGGCCGACCGCACCGACGCGGAACGCGCGATCGCCGCCGCGCGACGCGCCTTCGACACCGGCGACTGGCCCCGCACCCCCGCGTGGGAACGCGGTGACCTGCTGCTGAGGGTCAGCGACATCCTGGTGCGCGACACCGAGGAGTTCGCGATCGCCGAGTCGCGCGACACCGGCAAGCGGCTCGAGGAGAGCCGCATCGACATGGCCGACATCGCCGCGTGCTTCCGGTACTACGGCAAGATCGCCGGTACCGAGGCCGGGCGGGTCGTCGACACCGGCTCCGCCGACGCCATCAGCAGGGTGCAGCACGAACCGGTCGGCGTGTGCGGCCTGATCACGCCGTGGAACTACCCGCTGCTGCAGGTCGCGTGGAAGGTCGCCCCCGCGCTGGCCGCGGGCAACACCTTCGTGCTCAAGCCGAGCGAGCTCACCCCGAGCACCGCCGTGCTGCTCGTGCGCGCGCTCACCGAGGCCGGCCTGCCGGCAGGTGTGGGCAACCTCGTGCTGGGCACGGGCGCCGAGGCCGGTTCGGTGCTGTCCGAGCACGCCGACGTGGACCTGGTGTCGTTCACCGGCGGGCTGCACACCGGCCGGAAGATCGCCGCCGCGGCGGCCGGCACGGTGAAGAAGGTCGCGCTCGAACTCGGCGGCAAGAACCCCAACGTCGTCTTCGCCGACGCCGACTTCGACACCGCGGTCGACTACGCCATGCTCGCGATCTTCCTGCACTCCGGGCAGGTGTGCTCGGCCGGTGCCCGGCTGGTCGTGCAGGACGAGCTGCACGACGCGCTCGTCGACGAGATCGTGCGCCGCGCGCAGCGCATCCGCATCGGTGGCCCGTTCGACGAGGACGCCGAGACCGGCCCGCTGATCTCCGCGGAGCAGCTGCGCAAGGTCGAGGACTACGTGTCCAAGTCCCTCGGTGAGGGAGCTGTCCTGCGCACCGGCGGTGCCCGCCCGGAGGGCGAGCGCTACGCCTCCGGTCACTACTACCTGCCCACCGTGCTCGACGAGGTCCAGCAGGGCTCGTACGCGGTGACCGAGGAGTCGTTCGGCCCGGTGCTCACCGTCGAGCGGTTCACCGACGAGGACGATGCGGTCCGCATCGCCAACGACACGCACTACGGCCTCGCCGGCGCGGTGTTCACCTCCGACCCGGCGAAGGCGCAGCGGGTCGCCAACCGGATGCGGCACGGCACCATCTGGATCAACGACTTCCACCCGTACCTGCCGCAGGCGGAATGGGGTGGCATGAAGCAGTCCGGTGTGGGGCGTGAACTCGGCCGCGCCGGACTCGGCGAGTACCAGGAAACCAAGCACGTCTACCAGAACCTGCAGCCGCAGCCGCTGAACTGGCTGTTCACCGGGGAATAGCCCCCTGCAGAGCGCGTCCGCCCGCCGGTGGTCCGGCTCCGGCTGCCAGCAGCCGCGCCGCTGCCGGTGGGCGACCGCGCAGCACATCGCCGGCCGCGCCGGGCGGAGAGCCGCGCACGCGGCAGTACAGCGCCGTGCGCCGCGATTCCCCCGCATTCACGCACGGGGGCGCGTGTGTCCGCCCGGCGGTGGTCCGCGGAAAAACCGGAACGCCGCAACGAAGCGCACGAAACCACCCGGCCCGGGCCCTTTTTGCGAGGCGCGGGCGGGAAAGGAGTTGTCGGGGCATGAGTGCGCCCACGGGCGATACCGAGCTATCCGAGTTCGGATACACCAACAAGTTAAAAAGAACTCTCGGCGGATTCAGCACGTTCGCCGCGGGAATCAGCTACATCTCGGTGCTCACCGGCACCTTCCAACTGTCCTACTTCGGACTGTCCCACGGCGGGCCCGCCTACTGGTGGTCCTGGCCGATGGTCTTCCTCGGGCAGTTGCTCGTGGCGTTGAGTTTCGCCGAGTTGGCCTCCCGCTACCCGATCGCCGGATCCATCTACAACTGGGCCAAGAAACTCGGCGGCCAGCACGTCGGCTGGCTCGCGGGATGGATGATGCTGGTCGCTTCCGTCGTGTCCATCGCGGCGACCGCACTGGCCTACCAGAACACGCTGCCGCAGATCTGGAGCGGTTTCCAGGTCGTCGGCGACGGCTCCACCCCCGCTGAGCACGCCGTCAACGGGATCCTGCTGGCCACGGCGCTCATCGTGTTCACCACGCTGGTCAACGCCTTCGGCGTCAAGCTGATGGCGCGGATCAACAGCATCGGCGTGTTCATCGAGCTGGCCGCCGCGGTGCTGCTGATCGTGGCACTGGCCGCCGTCGCGGTGCACAGTCCCTCCGTGGTGCTGCAGACGAACGACAGCGGTGCGGACAACCCGGCCGGCTACCTCGGCGCGTTCCTCGTGGCCGGCATCGCCTCCTCGTACGTGATGTACGGCTTCGACACGGCCGCCTCGCTCGGTGAGGAGTCGGTGGACCCGCACCGCAACGCCCCGCGGGCGATCCTGCGGGCGTTGCTCGCCTCGTTCCTGCTCGGCGGGCTGATCATCCTGTTCGGCCTCATGGCCGCGCGGGACCTGAGCGCACCGGCGCTGCTCAACGGCGGTCTGCAGTTCGTCCTCAACGACTCGCTCGGCCCGGTCGTCGGCCGGCTGTTCCTGCTGTCGATCTTCGTGGCGATCACGGTGTGCGTGCTCGCGGTGCACACGGCGGCGATCCGCATCGCCTTCGCCATGGCCCGGGACAACGCGCTGCCCGCGGGCTCGAAACTGGCCCGGGTGAGCCCGCGGTTCCAGACCCCGGTCGTGCCCGCCGTCGTCATCGGCGCGCTGGCGTTGGCGCTGCTGCTGGTCAACATCAACCAGCCGCAGATCTTCACCGCGGTCACCAGCCTGGCGATCATCCTGATCTACATCTCCTACCTGCTGGTGACCGTGCCGATGCTCGTGGCACGGCTGCGCGGCACGTGGTCCTCGGCCGAGCAGCGGGGCCGCTTCAGCCTGGGCAGGTTCGGCCTGCCGATCAACATCCTGGCCGTGCTGTGGGGCCTGGCCATGACGACCAACCTGGCCTGGCCGCGCCGGGCGGTGTACAACGCCGACCCGCCGTACCACTGGTACCTGCAGTACAGCTCGCTGCTGTTCATCGGACTCGTGGGCGCGGGCGGATTCGCCTACTACTGGTTCGTGCAGCGCCGCAAGATCGGCGTGCTGAGCGAACACGCCTCCGCCGCCGACACCGCCGAGGCCGGCACCGCCGGGGCCGGGAGCAGTGCCGAGACCGGCAGCAGCTCGGAACCCGCACCGCGGGAACACGCGACGAGCACCCCTGTTTCCTGACCAGAAACGGAGAACACTGCCATGACCGACCAGTTCGACTACGTCGTCGTGGGTGGCGGCAGCGCCGGCGCCGCGGTCGCCGCCCGCCTGTCCGAGGACCCGGACGTGACGGTGTGCCTGCTGGAAGCCGGCCCGTCCGACGTCGGCGACAAGAACGTCCTGGAACTCGACCGCTGGATGGAACTGCTGGAGTCCGGCTACGACTGGGACTACCTCATCGAGCCGCAGGAGAACGGCAACTCGTTCATGCGGCACGCGCGCGCCCGCGTGCTCGGCGGATGCTCCTCGCACAACTCCTGCATCGCGTTCTGGGCCCCGGCCGAGGACCTCGACGAGTGGGAGTCCCTCGGCGCCACCGGCTGGGGCTCCGCGGACATCTTCCCGCTGTACAAGCGGCTGGAGACCAACGACGCGCCGGGTGAGCACCACGGCCGCAGCGGCCCGGTGAACATCCGCACCGTCCAGCCGAACGACCCGTGCGGTTCGGCGCTGCTGGACGCCTGCGAGCAGGCGGGGGTTCCGCGGACCCAGTTCAACTCGGGCACGACCGTCACCAACGGGGCGAACTGGTTCCAGATCAACGCCCGCGAGGACAACACCCGCTCCTCCTCCTCGGTGTCCTACCTGCACCCGATCATGGGCGACCGCCCCAACCTCGAGGTGCGCACCGAGGTGCGGGCCAAGCAGGTCACCTTCGACGGCACGCGCGCCACGGGTGTGCAGTACCTGGACTCCGACCAGCTGCACACGCGCGCCGTGCGGGCCCGGCGGGAGGTCGTGCTGTCCACCGGTGCGATCGACACGCCGAAGCTGCTGATGCTGTCCGGCATCGGCCCGGCCGAGCACCTGCGCGAGGTCGGGGTCGACGTCCTCGTCGACTCCCCCGGCGTGGGCTCCACGCTGCAGGACCACCCGGAGGGCGTCATCAGCTGGGACGCCAAGCAGCCGATGGTCGGCGAGTCGACCCAGTGGTGGGAGATCGGCATCTTCCACACCACGCAGCCGGGGCTGGACCGCCCGGACCTGATGTTCCACTACGGCTCGGTGCCGTTCGACATGCACACCGTGCGGCAGGGCTACCCCACCTCGGAGAACAGCTTCTGCCTGACGCCGAACGTCACGCGCGCCCGCTCCTCGGGCACGGTGCGGCTGCAGAGCCGCGACTTCCGGGACAAGCCGAAGGTCGACCCGCAGTACTTCACCGACCCGCACGACATCCGGGTGATGACCGAGGGCATCAAGCTGGCGCGGCGCATCGTCGAGCAGCCCGCGATGCAGGAGTGGGCCGGCGCCGAGCTCTTCCCCGGGCCGGACGTGCGCACCGACGACGAGATCGCGGACTACCTCAAGCGCACGCACAACACCGTCTACCACCCGGCTGCCTCGGTGCCGATGGGCGCCGAGGAGGACCCGAGCACGCCGCTGGACCCGCGGCTGCGCGTCAAGGGCGTGCAGGGGCTGCGCGTGGCGGACGGTTCGGCGATGCCGTTCCTCGTGGCGGTCAACCCGAACATCACCACGATGGCCATCGGCGAGAAGTGCTCGGACATGCTCGCCGAGGACCACCGCTGACGACGGCGTTCTCCGACAACACAACAACGGCCCCGGCCGCCCCCGGTACCGCTGCTCCCCCGGCGGTACCGGGCGGCACGTCGGTGAACACCGCGTTGGCGCGGCGCGGGTGGAAACGGCGCTCCTCCCCCGGGCGCCGGGCGGAGGTGGTCCCTCCGCCGCTCCCCGACCGCCCGCCGTGCGATGTCGGCCCCCTCCGCACCCCGATGGCGGAGGGGGCCGACGCGTCAGCGCCGGTGCTCCCCCACCGCGGGCCGGAAAGGAATGCGCGTGCGCATCTTTCGCAACACCATGCTGCTCGTGTCCGCGCTGGCGGTCGTGGCGTTCACGACCGCGGTGACGCGCACCGGCGGGCACGCCGCGCCGGGACTGGCGGGATGGCCCGACGACCGGGGCGACCGCGTGGCCCGGGCCGCCGACGCGGCCGAGGAGGGCGACTACGCCGTCTTCGACGCGGACAACACGCTCTGGGAGCACGACCTCGAGGAAGCGCTGCTGCCGTACCTGGAGATGCGCGGGGTGCTCTCGCCGGAGCGACTCGACCCCTCGCTGCGGTTGATCCCCTTCCGGGACGGCGAGAGCCTGTACTCGTACTACCTGCGCCTGTGCGAGATCGACGACAAGGTCTGCTACCCCTGGATCGCCCAGGCGTTCTCCGGGCTGCGGCTCGGCGAGCTCAAGGGCCACGTCGACGACCTGCTCGCGCGGGACGAGCCGGTCCCGGTGACCTACTACGAGGACGGGGAGCTCATCCGCGGCGCAGTGGAGCCGCCGCGGATCTTCCCCGCGCAGCGCGAACTCCTCGACGCGCTGCGCGGCGAGGGCGTGCGGGTGTACGTGGTCAGCGCCGCGGCCGAGGAGCTGGTCCGCATGGTGGCCTCCGACCCGCGTTACGGGCTGGACGTCCCGCCGGAGCGGGTCATCGGTGCCTCCATGCTGCTCGAGGACCCGCAGACGGGGCGATTGGGCACGGCGCGGCAGCGCATCGCCGCGGGCGGACGGGTCGGCGCCGACTACTCCCCGCGCGGGCGCGGGAGGTGGGAGCTCACGCCGCACCTGTGGGCCCCGCAGACGTGGTACGAGGGCAAACCCGCCGCGATCCGCGACTACATCGACCCGCAGCGGCCCCCTGTGCTCGTCGCGGGCGACTCGGAGAGCGACTGGGCCATGCTGTTCCGCGCGGACGTCGCCTCCGGCGGGGTGCGCATCTGGGTCGACCGCGACGCGGAGACCACCGCGGAGCTGCACGGGGAAGCGGCTTCGCGGGCCGCTGCGGGCGACGAGGACGCCGACCGCGGCTGGGTGTCGGTCGCGCCGGAGCAGTTGCGCGGCTGAGCCGCGGGCGTCGTGCCGCCGCAGGTGCTCGGCGGCACGACGCCCCGGCCGGTCAGCCCCCGCCGAACCGGGTTCCGGTCGCGGAGGCCCGGTACAGGTCGCGCAGCAGGAGCACCTCGGCTCCGTGGTGGAACAGCTCGCGGTTGATGTGCAGCACGAGCGCCAGGTAGGAGCGTTCGGCGTAGGGGCCTTCGGCCGCGCCGACGGGGCTCAGCCAGCCGTCCTCGTCGAGCCCGCCGATGCCCTCCCGCCACAGCCGGTGCTGCTCGTCGAGGTAGTCCAGCGCCGCAGCCGCACTGCCCGGGTACGCGTCCGCGTCGATGCGGAATTCGCCACCGCCGAAGTGGCCGCTCACCCGCATGCCGAACAGGTGCGCCGCGATGTGCGACAGACGCCAGGCCAGCGTTGTGAACGGTGGTGGAACCGGCTCGGGGTGCTCGAAGTCCATCCGCCACCCTTCCGGCACGGGCCGGATCGACCAGCAGCCGTCGACGGGTTCCCAGAAGTACTCCGCGTCGGTGAGGCCGTCGAGCCGCGGCCGCCACCGCTGCCAGTAGAAGTCCAGTTGGTCCAGGGCTTCGTCGCGCCACACGCTCATGCCCGGAGAGTACGCGGCACCTCCCACGCGGGAGCGGAGCGCACCGCGAGCCACCTCCGTCGGGGTGCACGTCCCGTGCCGTGCCGGCTGGAAGCGGCGCCCGCGCGCCCTGGTCAACATACCGTCTAGTCGGTACGGTGCCGCGTATGAACGGTGGCGACACGGTGGCCGGCACCACGATCCGCGCGGTCGTGTTCGACTACGGCGGAGTGCTCACGACGCCGGGCCGCTCCGCGATCGCGGAGTGGACCGAGCACGAGCGCATCGACCCCGGTACGTTCTCCACCACGTTGAAAGCCTGGCTGTCCCGCAGCGCTCCCGCCGGTACACCCATCCACCGGCTGGAGACGGGCGAACTCGGCCTGGCGGAGTTCAACCGGGAGCTCGCCGCGCAGCTGCGCACCGTCGACGGCGGTCCGGTCCCACCCGAGGGGCTCATCGAGCGCATGTTCGCGCGCATGCGCCCCGTCCCCGCCATGCACGAGCTGGTCCGCGCCCTCCCGCGCTGCGGCGTCCGCACCGCGCTGCTGTCCAACAGCTGGGGAAACCGCTACCCGGAGGAGCTGCGGGAACTGTTCGAGGTGGCCGTCATCTCCGGCGAGGTCGGCCTGCGCAAGCCCGAGCCGGAGATCTACCACCGCACGCTGGAGCGGTTGGCGCTGCGCCCCGAGCGCACCGTCTTCGTCGACGACGCCGAGCCGAACACCGCAACGGCCCGGCAGCTCGGCATGCACACCATCACTCACGCCGACGCGGACGTCACGCGGCGCGAACTCACCGGGCTCGTGCCGGAGATCGCCGACGCCCCGCCGCCGGTGCCGCGGGAGCACCCACAGGAAACGGAGATCCGATGACCGAGGCGACCTCGCACCGGCTTCCCGGGCTCGACCTGGAGCGGCTGCGCGAGTACCTGGACGAGACGTGTCCCGGCCTCGTGCGGGGTCCGTTGAGCGGGAGCCTCGTCCAGGGTGGCCGGTCCAACCTGACCTACGTCGTCGACGACGGCTCCTGCCGGTACGTCGTCCGGCGCCCGCCGCTGGGCCACGTGCTGGCCACCGCGCACGACATGGGCCGCGAGCACCGCGTGCTCAGCGCGCTGGCCGGCACCGCCGTGCCCGTGCCGCGCACGCACGTGCTGTGCCAGGACGAGGAGGTCCTCGGCGCCCCCTTCTACGTCATGGAGCACGTCGACGGCACCGTCTACCGCTCCGAGGCGGAGACCACGCAGCTGTCCACGCCCCAACGCGCCGACCTCGCCCACCGGCTCGTGGACGTGCTCGCCGAGCTGCACGGCATCGAGCCCGCCTCCGTGGGGCTCGAGGACTTCGGTCGCCCGGAAGGCTTCCTGCAGCGGCAGCTGCGGCGCTGGAACAAGCAGCTCGCCGCCTCCCGCGACCGGGACATCCGCGGCATCGACGAGCTGTCCGGGAAGCTGGCCGACCGCGTGCCGCAGAGCGCGAACGCGGCGATCGTGCACGGCGACTACCGGCTGGACAACGTGCTCGTCGACGACGACCTGCGCATCAACGCCGTGCTGGACTGGGAGATGGCCACGCTCGGCGATCCGCTGACCGACCTCGGCCTGCTCGTCGTGTACTGGGAGGGGTTCAGCGGCCTCGAGGGGGAGCCGATCACCAAGGGCATCGGTCCGGACTACGGGTTCCCCGGCGCGCGCGAGCTGCTCGACCGCTACGCGGAGCGCAGTGCGCTCGACCTGACCGCGTTGGACTGGTACATCGCGTTCGGGTTCTTCAAGATCGCGGTGATCCTGGAAGGCATCCACTACCGCTACACGAACAACCAGACCGTCGGCGAAGGCTTCGAGCACGTCGGGGCCCAGGTCGAACCGCTCGTGGCGCAGGGACTCGCCACACTCGAGGAGGGCTGACATGGACTTCGCGCACGACGAGCGCACCGAGCACGTGCGCTCCGAGCTCACCCGGTTCCTGGACGAGTGCGTCCACCCGGCCGAGCCGGAGTACACCGCGTGGCTCGCCGACAACGACGACCCGTGGGCCCGGCCGCCCGTGCTGGAGGACCTCAAGGCCGAGGCCCGCCGCCGCGGCCTGTGGAACCTGTTCCTGCCGGGCGAGCACGGGGGCGGGTTGACCAACCTGCAGTACGCCCCGCTGGCGGAGCTCATGGGCCGGACCGGCCGGCTCGCCTCGGAGGCGACCAACTGCGCCGCGCCGGACACCGGGAACATGGAAGTGCTCGCCATGTTCGGCTCGCAGCAGCAGCAGCGGCAGTGGCTGACGCCCCTGCTGGAGGGCCGCATCCGCTCCGCGTTCTGCATGACCGAACCGGAGGTGGCCTCTTCGGACGCCACCAACATCGAAACCCGCATCGAGCGCGACGGCGACCACTACGTCATCAACGGCCGCAAGTGGTTCTCCTCCGGTGCGATGAGCCCGCAGTGCGCGGTCCTCGTCGTCATGGGCAAGACCGACCCGGACGCCGAGAGGCACCGGCAGCAGAGCCAGATCCTCGTCCCCTCCGACACCCCCGGCGTCGAGGTCAAGCGCAGCATGCGCATCTTCGGCTACACCGACGGCGACGAGGGCGGCCACGCCGAAGTCGTGTTCAACAACGTGCGCGTGCCCGCCGAGAACATCATCAGCGGGGAGGGCGAAGGATTCGCGATCGCGCAGGCCCGCCTCGGACCGGGCCGGGTGCACCACTGCATGCGCGCGATCGGCATGGCCGAGCGCGCGCTGGAGCTGATGTGCCGGCGCACCGAGGACCGCGTCGCGTTCGGACAGCCGCTGGCCGAGCAGGGCGTCGTCCAGAACTGGATCGCGCAGGCCCGCGTGCGCATCGAGCAGGCGCGCCTGCTCGTGCTCAAGACGGCCTGGCTGATGGACACGGTCGGCAACAAGGGCGCGCACACGGAGATCCAGGCGATCAAGGTGGCCGTGCCGGAGATGGCCACGTGGGTCATCGACCGCGCCATCCAGGCCCACGGCGGTGCGGGCGTCAGCCAGGACACACCGCTGGCCGCGCTGTACGCGCACGCGCGCACGCTGCACATCGTGGACGGACCGGACGAGGTCCACCTGCGTTCCCTCGCGCGGCGCGAGCTGAAGGAGTACCGCACCCGCTGATGCGGGATCACCAAACGTTCCACCAGGTTTCCCCCAGCACGCAACGAGGAAGAGGAGGCAACGGCATGGTCGAGAAGAGGACCGCGGTCGTCACCGGGGCGGCCCGCGGGATCGGAGCGGCGACGGCGCAGCGGCTCGCGGAGGACGGCTTCGACGTCGCCGTCGTGGACGTCGACGCCGACCAGTGCGCCGGCACCGTCGCCGCGATCGAGGAGGCGGGCGGCAAGGGCGTGGCCGTCGGCGCCGACGTCAGCGACTCCGCGCAGGTGGACGCGGCGGTCGAACGCGTGGCGAGCGAGCTCGGACCACCGGTCGTCCTGGTCAACAACGCCGGCGTCCTCCGGGACAACATGCTGTTCAAGATGTCCGAAGAGGACTGGGACACCGTGATGAACGTGCACCTGCGCGGTTCGTTCCTGATGAGTCGCGCGGTGCAGAAGCACATGGTGGACCAGGGGTGGGGCCGGATCGTGAGCCTGTCCAGCACCTCGGCGCTGGGCAACCGCGGCCAGGCGAACTACTCCACCGCCAAGGCGGGACTGCAGGGCCTGACCAAGACCCTGTCGGTCGAGCTCGGCAAGTTCGGCGTCACCGCCAACGCCATCGCCCCCGGGTTCATCGCCACGGACATGACCAAGACCACGGCCGAACGCGTCGGCATGTCCTTCGAGGACTTCCGCGACGCGGCCGTGTCGAGCATCCCGGTCGGCCGGGCCGGCGATCCCGCGGACATCGCCAACGCGGTGTCGTTCTTCGTCGACGAGCGCTCCGGTTTCGTCAACGGCCAGGTCATCTACGTCGCCGGCGGACCGAAGACCTGATCTCGGATTGGACGTGTGCCCATGGACACCGCACGGTTGACCGAACTCGTCACCGAGTTCCTCGCCGAGCACGACCCGGCGGCGGAGGAACCGCGGGAGTTCCTCCGCGCGCGCTTCGACGCGGGGCTGGCAGCGGTGCACCACCCTCCCGGCCTGGGCGGGCTGGACGCGCCGCAGGAGCTGCAGGAGCACGTCGACGCTCTGTTCGCGCAGGCGGGCGCGCCGGACAACGACTCGCGGCTGAACACGATCGGCCTCGGCATGGCAGCCCCGACGGTCCTGCAGTTCGGCGACGAGGAGCAGCGCAGTCGCTACCTCCGTCCGCTGTGGACCGGCGAGGAGATCTGGTGCCAGCTGTTCAGCGAGCCCGGAGCGGGATCGGACCTCGCGGCGGTCGCCACGCGGGCCACCCGCGACGGCGACGACTGGATCGTGGAGGGCCAGAAGGTGTGGACCTCGCTGGCCCACCACGCCCGGTGGGCGCTGCTGCTGGCCCGCACCGACCCGGACCGGCCCAAGCACGGGGGGCTGACCTACTTCATCTGCGACATGACCGCGCCGGAAGTGGACGTGCGCCCGCTGCGCCAGATCACCGGTGAGGCGGAGTTCAACGAGATCTTCCTCAACCGGGTGCGCATCCCCGATGCGCAGCGGATCGGCGAGGTCGGCCAGGGCTGGCAGGTCGCCCTCGGCACGCTGATGAACGAACGCGTCGCGATCGGCGGCAGCAACCACGAGCGCGAGTCCGGCATGATCGGCGCGCTTGCCGGGCTGTGGCGCGCGGATCCGGGCGTGCGCGGTGCGGCGCGGCAGGACCGGCTGCTGCGGTTGTGGGTCGAGGCCGAAGCGGCGCGGCTGACGAGCCAGCGGCTGCGGCAGCAGATCGCGGTCGGCGCACCCGGGCCGGAGGGATCGGCGGCGAAGCTCACCTTCGCGCGGCTGAACCAGGAGATCTCCGGCATGGAGGTGGAGATCCGGGGCGCGGACGGGTTGCACTACGACGACTGGACGTTCCGCCGGCCCGACCGCACCACGTTCACCGACCGTGGCCCCGGTTACCGGTACCTGCGGGCCAAGGGCAATTCCATCGAGGGCGGCACGTCCGAAGTGCTGCGCAACATCATCGCCGAACGCGTCCTCGGACTGCCCGGGGAGCAGCGCGTCGACAAGGACGTGCCGTGGAAGGAGCTGCCGCGATGAGCACTCCCGACCTGCTGTACACCGAGACCGAGGAGGACCTGCGCTCCGCCGTGCGCGGGCTGCTCGAGAAGCGGTGCGACTGGACCGACGTGCTCGCCCGCTGCGAGGGCGAGGAGCCCTACGACCTCGGCCTGTGGCGCACCCTCGCCGGCGAGCTCGGCCTGGCCGGACTGCTCGTCGACGAGGAGCACGGCGGTGCCGGGGCGGGCCCGCGGGAGCTCGGCGTGCTGGCCGAGGAGATCGGCCGGCACGTGGCCCCCGTTCCGTTCCTCGGGTCGGTGCTCACCACGGCACTGCTGCGCGAGTGCACCGGCGACGCACGCGTGCGCGAGCTCCTCGGCGAGATCTCCGCGGGCACGCGGTGCGCCACCCTGGCCGTCGGCATGGCCCGCTCGCCGTACGCGGAGTTCCCGCGGGACGTGACCGCCGAGGGCGGTGAGCTGTCCGGCCTGGTGCAGACCGTGGTGGACGTCGAGGTGGCCGACACCGTGGTCGTGCCGGCGGTCGAGAGCGGACGGCCCGCGCTGTACCTCGTGGACACCGCCGCAGCGGGGGTGGGCCGCGAGGCCGCGACCCCGCTGGACCTGACCAGGAGGTTCGGCACGCTGCGGCTCGACCGCGCTGCGGCCTCCCCGATCGGTTCCGGGGACGATGCGGCGGCGCTGCTGCGGCGCGCTCTGGTCGTGGCGGCGGGCGCCGTGGCCTGCGAACAGGTCGGTCTGGCGCAGCGCTGCCTCGACGCGACCGTGGAGTACGCCCTGACGCGGTACCAGTTCGGCCGCCCCATCGGTTCCTTCCAGGCGGTCAAGCACCGGCTCGCGGACCTGTGGACCACCGTGAGCAACGGGCGGGCCGTGGCGCGCAACGCCGCCGACGGCCTGGCCGGCGGTGCCGAACCGGAGCTGTCCGTGGCGCTGGCGCGGAGCCACTGCTCGGACATGGTCGTGCTCGCCGCGGAGGAGCACCTGCAGCTGCACGGCGGTATCGGCATGACCTGGGAGCACCCCGCGCACCTGTACCTGGGGCGGGCGAAGTCCGGCCAGCTCACGCTCGGTTCGGGCGAGCAGCACCGGGCGCGCATCGGCGCTGCGGTCGACCTCCCACCGCAGTAGCGGTTTCCCGCAGCACCGCACCGAAAAGGAACCGGACACGGGACGTACTGCTCCGCACGACGGGACGGATGTCGAAAGGTGTTTTCATGCGCGTGTTCTCCGACAAGTCCGAGCTCATCGCCGCGGAGGGCGAGGAGCTCGGCCGCAGCGACTGGCTGACGATCAGCCAGGAGCAGGTGAACCAGTTCGCCGATGCGACGCTGGACCACCAGTGGATCCACGTGGACGTGGAACGCGCCGAGCAGGGGCCGTTCGGCGGCCCCGTGGCGCACGGGTACCTGACGTTGAGCCTGCTGCCCAAGCTCAACGCGGAGACCTACAGCGTGCAGGGCGCGCGCATGGGCATCAACTACGGCCTGGAGAAGGTGCGCTTCCCCAGCCCGGTGCTCGTGGGCTCGCGGGTGCGCGCGCGCACGGAACTCACCGGGGTGACCGAGATCAGCGGTGGCCTGCAGCTGGCGATCACCGCGACGATCGAGATCGAGGGCAACGACAAGCCCGCCTGCGTGGCCGAGACCCTCTCCCGCGTGATGTTCTGAGCCGCGCCCGGCCGCCGCGCAGCGCCGTTGCCCGCGCAGCGCCGTTGCCCGCGCTGCGCGG
The DNA here is from genome assembly GCF_054782015.1 of Salinifilum aidingensis. Classification (NCBI taxonomy): domain Bacteria; kingdom Bacillati; phylum Actinomycetota; class Actinomycetes; order Pseudonocardiales; family Pseudonocardiaceae; genus Salinifilum; species Salinifilum aidingensis. The sequence goes on from NZ_BAAGTH010000016.1 coordinate 95,322, forward strand.
CGGCCGCCGGGACCCGGCGCCGCTCCCGAGGAGCTGCGCCGGGTCCCTCACCCGCCGCGCTGCTTCCCTCCCGCGGGGCGCTGCGCGTTCGCCGGGTGCGCACCGGCACGCGGGGCCGCGCGATCAGACCGCTCCGGTCGGTTCTCACGGCCCCGCGTGGATGCCCATACCGGGGCCGAGCGGCAGATCGGCGGCGTAGAACGCGGTCATGATCACCGCCCAGGTCAACCAGAACGGCACGACGAACGGTGTCATCCGGGAGACCAGCGTGCCGATGCCGGCGCTCGGCTCGTACCGCCGCAGGTAGCCGAGGATGATGATCATGTAGGGGTTGAGCGGCGTCATGATCTGCGTGGCGGAGTCGCCCACGCGGAACACCGCCTGCGCGAAGCCCGGTTCGAATCCCAGCAGCAGGAACATCGGGACGAACACCGAGGCCATCAGCGTCCACAGGCTCGACCCGGAGATGATGACCAGGTTGAGCAGCGAGGCGAGCACCATGAACCCGACGAACGCCGGGTAGCCCGTCAGACCCGCGGTGCGCAGCGCTTCGGCCCCGCCCACGGCCAGCGCCGTGCCCAGGTTCGTCCAGTCGAACAGGGCGATGAACTGCCCCAGCATGAACGCCAGCACGAGGAACCCGGTGAGGTTGCGCAGCGCCTCGCCCATCAGGCGCGGCACGTCGGAGGGCCGCGCGATCGTCGCCGCCCCGGTGCCGTAGGCGATGCCGGGGACCGCGAAAGCCAGCAGGATCAGCGTCGTCACCGAATCCAGCAGCGGCGATTCGGGCAGGAACGCGCCCTGCTCGTTGCGCAGCGGGGAATCCGGCCACAGCACCGCGGTCAGCACCGCGGCCGCGAGTGCGCCCAGGGCGATCCCCGCCCGCGCGAGGCCGCGGCGCTCCGCGGCGGCCAGGGCGATCCCCTCGGCCGAGAAGTCCTCCTCCACCGGCCGGCGCGGCACCTGCAGCCGGCGCATCCGCGGTTCGAGGACGCGGTCGATGAGCAGCCCCGCCAGCAGCCCGAGCACGAGCGCGGAGGTGAGGTTGAAGTAGTAGTTCGACACCGGTGTGACGGTCGTGGCCTGCTGCGGCAACGACTGCACGACGGAGTTGCTCACACCGGCGAACAGACCGTCCAAACTGGTCACCAGCGGCGAGGTGGAGTACCCCGCACCGGTGGCGGCGAACGCGCCGAGCAGCCCGGCCACCGGGTGCCGCCCGGCGGCTTGGAACACCAGCGCCGCCAGCGGGGGGACGATGATCATCGACGAGTCGGCCATGACGCTGGCGGTGACCCCGACCAGCCCCACCGCGTACGGCAGGACCCAGCGCGGCGCGCTGCCGAAGGCGGCGCGGATCAGCGCGGTGAGCAGACCGCTGCGCTCGGCGAGACCGACGCCGAGCATGATGGTGATCACGGTGGTCAGCGGCGGGAAGCCGAGGAAGTTCTCCGGGATCGAGGTGAGCAGGAACTCCAGCCCCGGACCGCTGAGCACCGCCCGCACCGGGGTCTCGGCCTCGGCGCCGGGAACCTGCACGGTCACCCCGAACAGCGCGACCACTGTGGAGACCGCGGCGACGGCGGCCACGAGGAACCCGAAGAGGAGGAAGGGTTCCGGAAGCCGGTTCCCGACGCGCTCGATCAGGTCGAGCACCCGGTCGGTCCGCGTGCTCCCGGAGGTCTCGCTCCCGCGCATCCCTGCTCCCCGCCGCCGTCGTTCCCCACCGCTGGTGCCGTGCCGCTCGCTGCGGTGCCCAGTCCCCGCTGCTTTCCCGACCCCTGCCGCGGTTCTGGCCGCCGGTGCCCTCCACCGCTACCGCTTCGACCGCGCCCAGGACACCGCGTCCGCGGCCCGGAACACAACCATCGACGGGGCGACCCCCGCGGCACCCGGAACCGGACCCCCGCTCCTCCGGAGGACGCTCCGCACACCCTCGATGACCTGGTGTTGGAACATTCCTCGAGAAATGTTCAACCCCCTGGGGGCATGCGCGGAGGTGTCGCTCAGCGCGGTGGCGCAGGGCGGAGCGCGCGGCTCAGGCCGGGCGCAGCGCGGCGAGCAGCAGGTCGGCGAAGTGCTCCCCGACCTCTTCACCGGTGAGTTCGCCGTCCTGGCGGAACCACGTGCCCAGGTGGTGCACCGCGCCGAAGTAGAAGTCCACGACGAGTTCCGCGGGCTTGTCCCGCACGAACACGCCCGCGTCCTGCCCCTCGGCGATGAGTTCGCGCACGCGCTCGTGGTAGCGGCGGCGTTCCGCCCGCACTTCCGCCTGCTTGTCGGCGCTGAGCAGGTGCATGGAGCGGAAGAAGATGACGGTGTCGTCCAGGTTCGCCACCGTGGTGGCGACCACGTCCGCGGCGACCTGGTGCAACCGCTGGTCGATGGGCAGGTCGCTGTCCACGGCCTGCTCCATCCGCGCGGTCTGCACGCGGAGCACCCGGGCGTAGATCTCGTAGAGCAGGTCGTCCTTGGAACCGAAGTAGTGGTACATGGCCCCCTTGGTCACGCCCGCGGCGTCGACGATCTGCTGCACCGAGGTCGTCTCGAAGCCCTGCTCGGCGAAAAGCCGCGTGGCGACGGTCAGCAGTCGGCGGGGAACCGACTCCGCGTCCGAGCCGGCCGCTGCCGCGTCGTGATCACCCGTGCGATTTCCCGCGGCCCGCACCATGTCCACCTCCGTCGTCGGTCCACACTGGCGCCCGCGTCCGGTTCGCGCCAGGTGCTCGGAAACCTGCCGCGGCCGCGCGTGCCGTGCGCCCGCGCGGCCGCGACTCACGATATCGACCGGGAGGGTTGCGCCCTGTGCGGCCGGTCGGCGCATCCACCGGCGTGGTCAATCGACTTCGCTGCGCAGTGCGCGTTGCAGTTTCCGCATCCCACTCTGCCACCGCTGGGGCTCGGTGGCGCGCCGCGCGTAGTAGTCGGCCACCTCCGGATGGGGCAGGACCAGGAACCGCCCGTCGTCGAGCGCCTCCACCACCTCGGCGGCCACCTGGTCGGGTTCGACCGCGTCCGCGGCCAGCAGGCGGTGCGCCTCCGAACCGGAATCGCCGAGCATGGACGTGCGCACGCCCTGCGGGCACAGCGCCTGCACGGTGATGCCCTGGTCGGCGTAGGTGATCGACAGCCACTCGGCGAAGGCCAGCGACGCGTGCTTGGTCACCGAGTACGGCGCCGAGCCGAGCATCGTCAGCAGCCCGGCCGCGGACACGGTCGCGAGGAAGTGCCCCCGCCCCCGGGACAACCAGTGCGGCAGCACGGCGCGCGCGGCGCGCACGTGGGCCATCACGTTGATCTCCCAGGAGCGCTCCCACAGCCACTCGTCGGCCTCGGGGCCGCCGGAATCGGCTACGCCGGCGTTCGCGCAGAACAGGTCGATGCGCCCGTGCTCGGTCAGCGCGCGGTCGACGAGCTGCTGCACGCCGTCCACCGCGACGACGTCGCCGACCACGGCAGTGCCGCCGATCTCGTCGGCCACCTGCCGCACCGCCGGCTCGTCCACGTCGCCGAGGACGACGCGGGTTCCGCGCGCGGCCAGCGCGCGGCTCAGCGCGGCACCGATGCCGTTTCCCGCACCGGTGACGATCGCGACCGTGCCCGTCCGGTCCATGTCACACCCCTCCGGTCAACGTTCCGCCGCCGTCGAGCACGAGCACCTGCCCGGTGACCCAGGAGGCGTCCGAGGACAGCAGGTAGGCCGCGGCACTGCCGATGTCACCGGGATCGCCGAGCCGCTTCATCGGGTACTGCTCGGCCACGTCCGACTCGTTGCCCTCGAACAGCGCGGTGGCGAACTGGGTCTTGACCACGGCCGGGGCGACCGCGTTGACCCGCACCGACGGCGCGAGCTCCACGGCCAGTTCCCGGGTGAGGTGGGTCAGCGCGGCCTTGGTCGTGCCGTAGAAGCCGATCCCCGGCGCGGGCCGCTCACCGGCCACTGAGGACACGTTGAGCACGGTGCCGCCGTTGTCGGACATCCACAGGCGGTGCACCTGCTGGGTCCAGGAGAGCGCGCCGAGCACGTTGACGTCGAAGATCTTCCGCGCGGCGCCGAGGTCCAGGTCCACGAGATCGCCGTAGACGGGGTTGATGCCGGTGTTGTTGACCAGCACGTCCACCCTCCCCCACTGCCGCAACACGCGGTCGACGGTGTCCGCGTGGTGCTCGGGGTCGTCGCCCTTGCCCGCCGCGGACATCGCGTGCTCCGGGCCGCCGAGCCCCTCGACCGCCTCGTCGAGCGCCTCCTGCTTGCGGGCCGTGACGCACACTTTCGCGCCCTCGGCCACGAGGCGTTCCGCGATGGCGTAGCCGATTCCCCGGCTGGCGCCGGTCACCAGTGCGACCTGTCCTTCGAAGCGCTTGCTCATCGGCGTTTCCCTTCCCGCGTTCAGCGTGTCGTCGCCGCACCGCTGCGGGCCTCGTCCCGCAGCTGCCGGCGCAGTATCTTGCCGGTGGCGGTCTTCGGCAGTTCGCCGACGACCACGACGGACCGGGGGTACTTGTAGGCGGCGAGGCGCTGCCGGCAGTGGTCGACGAGGTCCTGCTCGGCCACCTCGTGCCCGTCCCGCAGGGACACGTACGCCCGCACCGTCTCACCGCGGTACTCGTCGGGGACGCCGACGACGGCCACCTCCCGCACCGCTGGATGGCCGTAGAGGACGTCCTCGACCTCGCGCGGCCAGACCTTGAAGCCGGAGGCGCTGATCATGTCCTTCTTCCGGTCGACGACGTAGAACCAGCCCTGCTGGTCCATGAACCCGACGTCGCCGGTGTGCAACCGCCCCTGCGGGATCCCCCGGGCCGTTTCGTCCGGCTTGTTCCAGTACTGCGGCACCACCATGGGTCCTTCGATGACGATCTCGCCGACCTCCCCCGCGGGCAGGTCGGCACCGTCGTCGCCGACGATGCGCAGCACGCTGCTGAACGTCGGGATGCCGACGCTGAGCGTGCCGGAGGACTCGTCGACGGGCGCTTCCAGGTGCGCGGGCACCGAGGTGGCGGTGGCCGTGGTCTCGGTGAGCCCGTAGCCGTTGCGGATGTAGTGGCCGAAGCGCGCGCGGAAGTCCTCCACCACGGCCGAGGGAAGCGGAGCTCCTCCCGAGAAGAGCTGTTCGAGCGAGGAGAAGTGCTCGGCGCCGGCCTCGGGGTGGTTCATCAGCGCGACGTAGGCGGTCGAGGGGCCGATCATGTACTGCGGTCGGTGCTCGGCGAGCGCGTCGAGCACGACCCCCGGTTCGAAGCGGCGGACGAGGTCGAGCCTGCCTCCCACGGCGATCGCCGCGCCGAGCTGGCAGACCATGCCGGTGATGTGGAACAGCGGGGCGAGGCCGAAGATCCCGCACCCCTCGGAGAGCCGCTGCTGGATGCCGGCGGCGTTGAAGGCGAAGTTGCCGTGGGTGGTCGTCGCGCCCTTCGGCACGCCGCTGGTTCCCGAGGTGTACACCAGCAGCGCGGTGTCCGAGGCGCTGGGCCGCGGTCCCGCCGGCCGGCGGCCCGCGCGCTGCCGGGCGAGGGCGAGCAGATCGGCGTCGGCGGGCGCGCGCTCGGCGGTGGAACCGCCGAACACCCGCTCGTCGTCGCGGCCCTGCAGGTCCTGCTCGCAGGTGGTCACCACGCGGCGGACACCGGCCGGGCCGACCAGTTCGGAGAGCACCTCGCGGTGACCGCGCTCGGAGCTGACGACCACGGCGGGTTCGCTGTCGGCCAGGATCGTCGTCAGCTCGTGGCTGCGGTACATCGGGTTGAGCGGAACGACGACCGCACCGGCCTTCCACCCGCCCAGCAGGGCGAGGACGAACTGCGGTGTGTTCTGCAGGTACAGCGCGATCCGGGCGCCGGGCTCGACGCCCTGCTCGACGAGGTAGTCGGCGAACCCGTCGCTGAGCTCGTCGAGCTCGCGGTAGGTGAGGCGGCCGTCGAAGTAGGTGACCGCCACGCGGTCCGGACAGGTCCGGACGGCGAGGTCGAACATCTCGGTCACGGTGCCGTGCTCCGGCTCCAGCTCCGCCGGTGCGCCCTCCTCGTACAACGCCAGCCACGGGCGCTCGTCGTACACGCTGCCCACGTCACACCTCCTCGTGCCCCGACCACTGCGTCGACCGACCAGTCGGTACGCATCAGTCAACGTGCCAACGGCGGATCACGTCAAGAGCACCGGACGCGCACCCGGCACCGCGGCGACCGGGCGGCAGAACCCCGCGCACGCTGACGCACACCACGCCGCTTTCCGCGTTATGCTCAGACCATGACAGCCGCCCTGGAGACCGTGCTCGCGCGCGCCGGCCTGCGGATCACCGCCACCGAGTTCCTCTCCCTGGTCGAGGACGCCGCCAAGCGGCTCACCACCCCCCGGGCCGACCCCGCGGCGCACTTCACCGACGGCGAGCGCGCCGCGCTCGCCGAGGCGGGCCTCGACCTGGACCCGCTCGGCGAGGCGGAACCCGACCCGCGCGCCCGCACCGTGGCCGAGCAGGCGGTCCTGCGCGACACCGCCCTGTCGGTCGGCCAGGCCGCCGAACGCATCGGCGTCGACACCAGCCGCATCCGCCACCGCATCGCGGAGCACCGGCTGATCGGCTGGAAGGACCGCGGGGGCTGGCGGCTGCCCGCCTGGCAGTTCGGCGACCGCGACGTGCTGCCCGGGCTGGAGACCGTGCTCGCCGCGATGCCGCTGGACCAGCCCGCCCTCGTGCTGGCCAACTTCATGACCACCCCGCAGCAGGACCTCGAGCTGGGCGAGGCACCGGTGAGCCCGCACGAGTGGCTGCTCGCCGGCGGGGACCCGCGACCGGTGGCCGCGCTCGCCGCGCACCTGGGCCAGCCCGCCTGACGCCCCCGCAGCGATCCCGGACACGACGCCATGGCTCGGCTCCCCCAGCCGCCCCCGCCTGCCGCGTTGCAGGCCATGCTCCGCCGCACCGAAGACGTCATCGCCGTTCCCGCCGGTACGCGGCTGGTCCGCGTGTTCACGGCCACCGGCAACCACCCGCAGCAGTGGAACAGCTTCCGCTACGCGGGGCCGCTGCCGCACGCGCGGTTCGACCCGCACCAACCGGCCGCCCGCGGCGACCGCCCCGTCACCCGGGAGCACGGGGTGCTCTACTTCTCGCTGGCCGTGCGCACGTGCATCGCCGAAGTGTTCCAGGCGACCTCGACGGTGGACCGGCGCACGCGCGAACCGCACCTGGTGCTGTTCCGCCCGCGCCGCACGCTGCGGCTGCTCGACCTGTCCGGGCTCTGGCCCACGCGCGTCGGCGCGTCCCAGGCCATCAGCAACGGCCCCAAGGAGCGCGCGCAGGCCTGGGCCCGCGCGATCCGCGCGGCCTACCCGGAACTGGACGGCCTCTGGTACCGCTCGTCGATGGACGCGGGAAACCCGTCGATGTGCCTGTGGGACCCGCCCGCCGCGAACGCCGTGCCGGAGTCGCCGGACGTGCTGCTGCCGCTGAGCCACCCCGGTCTCGACGTGCCGCTCGGACGGGTGTGCTCCGAGCTCAGCTACACGCTGCTCGACTGAGCAGCGCTGCCTGGTGCTGCTGGCGCTGCTCGAACGGGGCGCCGTCCCGCCTCAGTGCTGGTGCTGCTGCTCGCGCTGCGCGTCGCGGCTCGACTTGGCCAGGCTCGCCCAGGTCGTCACGGCCAGCACGACCACGATGACCCCCAGGGACATCCAGTTCTGGATCTCCAGCCACGTCGGCACGAGGTGGTACTCGTGCAGCGCGTGGATGACGAGCTTGACACCGATGAAGGCGAGGATGACCGCCAGGCCGGTGGACAGGTAGACGAGCTTGCTCACCAGGCCGCCGACGAGGAAGTACAGCTGCCGCAGCCCCATCAGGGCGAAGGCGTTGGCGGCGAACACGAGGAACGGGTCCTGGGTGATGCCGAAGATCGCGGGGATCGAGTCGACGGCGAACAGCAGGTCGGCGCTGCCGATGGCCACGATGACCACGAACATCGGCGTCAGGTAGCGCTTGCCCTCGAGCCTCACGGTGGACTTGGCACCGTGGTACTCGGAGGTGACGGGGAAGACCTTCCGCGTCCAGCGGACGAGGGCGTTCTCCTTGTACTGCTCGTCCTCGTCCTTGTTGCGCAGCATGCTCGCCGCCGTCCACAGCAGGAAGGCGCCGAAGACGAAGAACACCCAGACGAACTTCGCGATCAGCGCGGCGCCGACGGCGATGAAGGCGCCGCGCATGATCAGCGCGAGCAGGATGCCGATGAGCAGCACGCGGTGCTGGTGGACGGAGGGCACCGCGAAGCTCGCCATGATGATCATGAAGATGAACAGGTTGTCCACGCTCAGCGAGTACTCGGTGATGTAGCCCGTGAAGTACTCGAGCGCGAAGTGCCCGCCGCCGAAGAACCAGACGCCGAGGCCGAAGGCGACCGCGCACGCGACGTAGAAGGCGACCCACTTGGCCGCTTCCCCGGTGCTGACCTCGTGCGGCTTGCGGTCGACGATGACGAGGTCGAGCAGCAGCAGCACGGCGAGCCCGCCGAGCGTCGCCAGCCAGACCCACCACGGCACGTGCATCGTGTCGTCACCAGCCGCCCGCTGCGCGAGCAGGCCCACTTCGGCACTCATCCAGAAACCTCCGGCTCAAGGGCGCACGCCAGCAACCGGAGGTCTCTTCCACCGACGCGGGTCGGCCGAGGGCGCCGGGCCCGCGCACGCACCCGCCCGCCGAGCACGGCGGTAGGCGGGTCGAGGACGAGCGGGTCCGTGATGACGACGCCGTCGCGAAAGGAATACTCCCCTCCACAGTCCGGGCGGGATTATCGCCGATCCAGGCTAGTCGCCGCCACATGACGTGACGATCAGCACCCGCGCGCTGCACGCGGCGTGCACCCCGGCGGCGGTGCGGATGCCTCAGGTCACAGCACCGCGCCGCGCGGATTGCTGTTTGGTCTCCGCTTCATAGCGTCTTCATTGTCTCCGGGCGGTGACGGCAACCCGGCGCGATCACGTCGCTTAGTGTCGGGCGCGTGTCCTCTCCCCGCGAGCCCCTCCGGTCCCGTCCGCGCTCCCGCAGCGACCGGCGCGCCCCGCGCCGGCGCCGCGCGGGTACCGGAGTGATCGCGCTCGCCCTGGTGGCGATCGTCGTGCTCGCCGCGTTCTGGTGGGCGGAGGAGGACCCGCGGCCCGCCGAGCTGCCGGCGCCGCGCGAGGCCCGGGTGGACGTGCTCGACGGGCCGGAGCGCGAGAACCGCGTGCAGCTCGACGTCACGCTCCACGCCCCCGCCGAGACGCCCGCCCCCGCCGTCCTGCTCGCGCACGGTTTCGGCGCGGACAAGACCAGCGTCGCGGACCAGGCCCGGGAGCTGGCCCGGCGCGGCTTCACCGTGCTCACCTACTCCGCGCGCGGGTTCGGCGCCAGCACCGGCAGGATCGCGCTGAACCACCCGGACTACGAGGTCGCCGACGCGCGCCAGCTCGTGGACTGGCTCGCCCGGCAGCCCGAAGTGCTCCGCGACGACGACAACGACCCGCGCATCGGCGTCACCGGCACCTCCTACGGCGGCGCGCTCGCGCTGTCGCTGGCGGGCACCGACCCGCGTGTGGACGCGCTGGCCCCGGTGATGGCCTACAACGACCTCGCCGCGGCGCTGCTGCCCAACCGCGCCTCGGCCGCCCCGCTGGACCGCAGCACCCCGGCCGCGGCCAGCGGGACCAGTACGCCCGGAGTGCTCAAGCAGGCGTGGGCGGGTCTGCTGTTCTCCGCAGGGGGCGAGCCCACGCCGCAGTCGCGCTCCGGCGGGGCCGGCGGCCCCGCCGGACAGCGCAGCAGCGCGCTGACCTGCGGCCGCCTCGCCCCCGCCGTGTGCCGCGCGTACACCCGCATCGCGCGCACCGGCGAGGCCGACCCGGCCGCCCGCGCCCTGCTGGAGCGCGCCTCACCGAAGCGGTTCACCGATCGCATCCACGCACCGACGCTGCTGGTCCAGGGCGAGCAGGACACGCTGTTCGGCCTGGACCAGGCCGACGCGAACGCGCGCCAGATCGCGCGCGCCGGCGGCGAGGTGCGCGTGCTCTGGTACGCGGGCGGGCACGGCGGAGGTGCTCCCGACGCCGAGGTGCGCCGCCGGATCGGCGACTGGTTCGCCGCACGGCTCGGCGGTGTGGACCCGCCCGAGGAACCGATCCCGGCCTTCCGCTACGACCTGGCCGGACGCCCCCAGCGCGACGGCCACCGCGCCGAGCGCACGGTGGTCGCCCCCGAGTACCCGGGGATGCGCGAGGGGCGCACGGCCCGCTTCGACATCGGGCTGCGCGGTGAACCGGCCCGCGTGGTCAACCCGCCCGGGGGAACACCGGCGGCGACCAGCACGCTGCCCGGCACCCGCGGGGCGCGCACCCCGGCGCGCGACCTGCCCGAGCAGACGGCCGTGTTCCGGTCGGAACCGCTGCGCAAGCCGCTGCTGATCTCCGGTGTGCCGCAGACGCGGCTGTCGGTGTCCGCCGTGCCCGGCCAGCCCGGCGGGGACGAGGCGGTGCTGTTCGCCAAGCTCTACGACGTCGGCCCCGGCGGGGAGCGCACCATGGTCGGCGACGCGGTGGCGCCGCTGCGGATCACCGGGCTGCCGCAGGACGGCAGCCCCGTCGACGTGCACGTGGCCCTGCCGGGCGTAGTGCACTCGGTGGAGCCGGGGCACCGCCTGGAGCTGGCGGTGACCACCACGGACAGGGCCTTCACCACCTCCCGGGAGCCGGCAGTGCACCGCGTCGGCCTGGCAGGCGGGGGCGCGTTGTCCGCGCCGTCGGTGCGCGGGACGGACCTCTCGGCAGGCAGCGTGCCGGTCGCCCCGCTCACCGGGATCGGGGTGATCATCGCGGCCGCCGCGCTGGTCTGGGGGGTTTCCCGGATCCGGCGCCGCGGCGACGGCGCGGTCGCCGAGCTGACCGACACGCCGCTGGCGATCGACCGGCTGTCCAAGTCGCACGCGGGCACCGCGGGCGGGGTGCGCGAGCTCTCGCTGCGCGTGGAGCGCGGGCAGATCGTCGGGCTGCTCGGACCGAACGGCGCGGGGAAGACGACCACGCTGCGCATGCTGCTCGGCCTGGTCCACCCCGACGCGGGAACCGTCCGGATCTTCGGCCACCTCGCGCGCCCGGGTGCGCCGGTGCTCTCGCGCGTGGGGGCGCTGGTGGAGAACCCGGGATTCCTGCCCCACCTGTCGGGCATCGACAACCTGCGCTCGTACTGGGCGGCCACGAGCAGGCCGATCCTGCAGGCGCGCTTCGACGAGGTGCTGCGCATCGCGGGCCTGGACGAGATCGCGCACAGCCCGGTGCGCACCTACAGCCAGGGCATGCGGCAGCGGCTGGCGATCGCCCAGGCGATGCTCGGCCTGCCGGACCTGCTGGTGCTGGACGAACCGGTGAACGGGCTCGACCCGCCGCAGATCCAGCAGCTGCGGGAGATGCTGCACCGCTACGCCGCCACCGGCCGGTCGGTGCTCATCTCCAGCCACCTGCTGTCCGAAGTGGAGCGCACCTGCACCCACGTGGTGGTGATGCACCAGGGGCGGCTGGTCACCTCGGGCGGAGTCTCCGAGGTGGTGGGCTCCGGCGATGAGCTGAGCATCCGGGTGGACGACCCGGCCGCGGCGGCCGAGGCGCTGCGCGCGATCACCGGGATCGGCCTGGTCCGCCGCGACACCGCCGACGGGCAGGTGCACGTGGACCTCGGGTCGGTCTCGGCCGGGATCGTGGTCAACGCGCTCGTCGCGGCCGAGGTGGCGGTGCACCAGGTCGGGCCGCGTCGCCGGCTGGAGGACGCCTTCCTCCAGCTCGTCGGAGAGGAACAGTGATGGTCGAGGACGCGGACGTGCCCGAGCTCGCCGTGGTGCGATCGACGCAGCCGGCCCAACCGGACGGCGCCGCCGAGGGGTACCGGGCGCGGCGCACGCTGCCCGTGCGGGTGGAGTTCGCCCGGCAGCTGCGGCGCCGCCGCACGCGGATCACGCTCGGCGTCCTGGCAGCCACCCCGCTGGTGCTGCTGCTCGGGTTCGCCCTCAGCGGCGGCACCGGCCCGCCGGACGGGCCGACGTTGGCGGACAACGCCACCGGCGGCGGGTTGAACTTCACCGCGTTCACCCTGTTCGCCGCGACGAACCTGCTGCTGGTCGTGGTCGTCGCGCTGTTCTTCGGCGACACCGTCGCCAGCGAAGCCGTCTGGTCGAGCTTGCGGTACCTGCTGGCCGCACCGGTTCCGCGCACGCGGCTGCTGCGGCAGAAGGCCCTGGTCGCGGCACTGCTGTCGCTGCTCGCGCTCGCCCTGCTGCTGGTCGTGTCGCTGGCGGTGGGACTCGTCGCCTACGGGGCCGGTGAGATGATCACCCCGACCGGGGAGACCGTGCCGTTCACGGCGGGACTGCTCAGCCTGGTGCTGTCGGGGCTGTACCTGGCGCTGCACCTGTCGTGGATCGCCGGGCTGGCGCTGTGGCTGAGCGTGAGCACCGACGCCCCGCTGGGGGCCGTCGGCGGTGCGGTGCTCGTGTCGATCCTGTCGCAGATCCTCGACCGCACCCCCGTGCTGGGCGGTCTGCGCAGCTACCTGCCGACGCACCACTCCACCGCCTACGTCGACCTGCTGCGGGTCGAGCTGGACTGGTCGACGGTGCCCTACGGCGTGTTCTCCGGGCTCGCCTACGCAGCGGTGTTCTGCGCGCTGGCGGTGCACCAGTTCCGGCGCAAGGACATCACGAGCTGACCCCACCCGCGCGGGCCCGGTGTTCGGCCGCTGACTCCGCGGCTGCCGCCTCGATCACACCGCCGCAGGTGATCGGCGTGCCGCGGCGAGCGCGCGGCGTAGGCTCGCCGCCGATGGAGACGTTCCACCTGCGGTACTTCGTCGCGGTCGCGGAGAACCTGAGCTTCTCCCGGGCGGCTCGGCAGCTGCACATGGCCACCTCCCCGCTGAGCCGCCGCGTCCGGGACCTGGAGCACGAGCTGGACGTGACGCTGTTCGACCGGGATCCGCACCACGTGCAGCTGACCGGGGCGGGCAGCGCGCTGCTGCCGCTGGCCAAGGACGTGCTGAGCCGCTTCGACGACCTGCCGTGGCAGCTGCACCAGCAGCTCGGCGCGGTACCGCGCACGGCCTACGCCGGTGTCGCTCCGGGACTGCACCCGCAGCTGCGGGAGGCGTTGCGAGCCGCCGAGCGGAGCTGCCCCGCCGGGGTGGAGCTCAAGCGCTGGCCGGGCAGCAGCGCGGACCTGCTCGCGGCGGTGCAGCGCGGCGAGCTCGCCGCGGCCCTGGTGCACCTGCCGGTGCACGCCGAGGGGATCGAGGTGCGGGAGGTGTTCCGGGAACCGCTCGGCGCCGTGGTGCCGGCGGCGGAGTTCGGGGGACGCTCCGCGGTGCGGTTGTCGGAACTCGTCGACCACACCTACGTGCGCCTGCCGGCGGGGATGCAGCCCACGTACTTCGAACAGGTCCAGGTGCGGCTGCAGGCCGCGGGAATTCACCGGAAAATTACCGCCAGCAGCGGCGATTACGGCGCCGTCGGGGAAATCGTCGCGAACGGATCTGCGTTCTCGCTCACTTTCCTCGACCCGAAAAGCGACATGGCCAAGCACCGCGGGGAGAACCTGGCAGTACTGCCGTTCGAGGACTTCGACCCGGAACTGACGACAGGTCTGATCTGGCACCGCGACCGCGCGGAGAACAACAGCGGCCTGCGTGAACTGGTAGAACACGTCGATCGCACCCTGCTCGACGTGCTGGGCGAGCCTCCGCGAGCGGAGTGATCACCCCGGCCGCCGCGACGGGGAACGGCGTGACCGCTGCGGTCGCGCCAGTTTTCGCGAATCGGTTCCGCTGATCGTTTGCCCCTCCTCCCGCGCCCGCCCTAGCCTGAAACCAGAAAGCTAGTTAGCCAGACGAATTTCTCTGGTTCCGGCGCACTCGCACGGAGCGAAGGATGACCGCAACGACTCCCAACCGAACGGATGCGCACGACCCGACCGGCCCGCTCGCCGGAGTGCGCGTCATCGACCTGTCCACCGTCGTCATGGGCCCCTACGCCGCGCAGGTCCTCGGCGACCTCGGCGCCGACGTGGTCAAGATCGAGAACCCCCACGACACCGCCCGACGCGGGACCGCCGCGCGCACGCCCGGCATGACCCCGCTGCACATGAACGTCAACCGCAACAAGCGCAGCGTCGACCTCGACCTCAAGGACCCCGACGACCGGCAGCGCGCCCTGCAGCTCATCCACGGCGCCGACATCGTCATCACGAACATGCGCATCGCCGCGCTGCAGCGCCTCGGGCTGGACCACGAGAGCCTGGCCGCCGACAACCCGCACCTCATCTACGCGCACGCCCAGGGCTTCCGCCCCGACTCCGAGCGGGCCGAGCTCGCCGCCTACGACGAGACGGTGCAGGCCGCCTCCGGACTGCTGGACATCGCCGAGCGCGCGGGCGACATCGGTTCCCCCGTGGTGCTGCCCAGCATCCTCGCCGACAAGGTCGCCGCACTGACCATCACCTACTCGGTGCTGGCCGCGCTGGTGCACCAGCGCTCCACCGGCCGGGGCCAGCTCGTCGAGGTCCCCATGGCCGACACGCTGCTGTCGTTCAACCTCGTCGAACACCTGCAGGGAAGGACGTTCGAGCCGCCGATCGGCGAGACCGGGTTCACCCTGTCCATGAACCGGGGGCACCGGGCCCGGCCCACCAAGGACGGTCTGGTCATGATCATGCCCTACACGCCGAAGAACTGCCGGGACGTCTTCCAGGCCGCCGGACGCCCCGACCTGGCCGAAGACCCCCGCTTCAACGACGACGCCCTCGACAGCAAGCACGACGGCGAGACCATCGCCCAGCTCATCGAAGAGGTCACCCCGAACCTGACCACCGCCGAGTGGATCGAGGTGTGCACGAAGAACAGCGTGCCCGTCGGCCCCGTGCTGCGCCTCGACGAAGCCGACGAGGATCCCTACGTCCGCGACGGCGGGCTGCTCGAGCTCGAGCAGCACCCCACCGAAGGGCCCTACCGCGTGGTCGGCATCCCGGTGAACTTCTCCGCGACGCCCCCGTCGGTCCGGCGGCACGCCGCGATCCCCGGCACGCACACCGACGAGGTCCTCGCCGAGCTGGACCGCTCCGACGAGGAGGAGAACTGATGTCCACACCGGACACCGCTGTGCACACCGAAAAGCACGGCGCCGCACAGCTGATCACGATCAACCGCCCGGCCAGCCGCAACGCGGTCAACTCCGCCGTCGCCAACGGCATCGCCGCCGCGCTCGAAGAGCTGCACGGCGACGAGGACCTGCGCGTCGGTGTGATCACCGGCGCGGGCGGCACGTTCTCGGCCGGGATGGACCTCAAGGCCGCCGCGGCCGGCGAATCCGCCGCGGTCGCCGACGGCGGATTCGCCGGCATCACCGAGGCGCGCAACGACAAGCCGCTCATCGCGGCCGTGGAGGGCCACGCCCTCGGCGGCGGGTTCGAGATCGCGCTGTCCTGCGACCTCATCGTCGCCGCCGACGGCGCCACCTTCGCCCTGCCCGAGGTCAAGCGCGGCCTCATCGCCGGCGGTGGCGGCACCGTGCGGCTGCCGCGGCGCATCCCGCACCACCTGGCGATGGAACTGCTGCTCACCGGTGAGGCCATCCCCGCCCGGCGCGCGGCCGAGATCGGCCTGGTCAACCGGGTCGTTCCGGACGGTTCGGCCGCGTCCACCGCCCTCGAGCTCGCCGAGCGGATCGGGGCGAACGCCCCGCTGGCGCTGGCGGCGGTGAAGTCGGTGCTGCGCGCCGGGGACGGCGCACCCGAGCACACCGCGCTCACCGCCCAGCGCGAGGCGGTCGAACACCTCCGCAACTCCGCGGACTTCGCCGAAGGAGCACGCGCGTTCGCGGAGAAGCGCGCTCCGGAGTGGAGGGGCCGGTGACGCGCGACGAGGTCCTGCAGGCGGTCACCACACCGCTGACTGCACCCGCCTACCCGCCGGTCCGCCCCCGGTTCACCGACCGGGAGTACCTCAACATCGTCTACCGCACCGATCCGGACGCGCTGCGCGCCGCCGTTCCCGAACCGCTCGAGATCGACGAACCGCTGGTGCGCTTCGAGATCATGAAGATGGGCGATGTCACCGCGTTCGGGCCCTACGTCGAAGCGGGCCAGGCGATCCCGGTGCGCCTCGGCGAGGAGCGCGGCGAGTACCTGCACGCGATGTACCTGGACGACTTCGGCGCCACCGCCTCCGGGCGGGAGGCCAGCGCCTACCCCAAGGCGCTGGGCAGCCCGGCGCTGTACCCCGACCGCGGTGCGCTGGTGGGCACGCTCGACTACGGCGCGGTCCGGGTGGCCACGGCCACCATGGGCTACAAGCACGCGCCGCTGGACCCGGACGAGGCGCAGGCGCAGATCACCACGCCGGCGTTCATGCTCAAGATCGTTCCGGACTACGACGGCTCGCACCGGGTCTGCGAGCTGGTCCGCAGCCAGATCACCGACGTGGCGGTCAAGGAAGCGCACACCGGACCGGCCCGGCTGGAGTTGCACGAGCACGTGCTCGCTCCGCTGGCCGACCTGCCCGTGCGACGGGTGGTCTCGGCCAGCCACGTGCTGACCGACCTCACGCTCGCACCGGCCGCCCCCGTGCACGACTACCTCGCTTGAGCGGGAGGATCCGATGTCCCCGCAGAACGATCCGCAGTGGACGGAAGTGGCGGTGGTGGGAGCCGGCACCATCGGGCTGTCCTGGGCTGCGCTGTACGCCGCGCGAGGAATGGCGGTGCGCCTGTCCGACCCCCGCGACGACCTGCAGCAGCAGCTCGACGAAGCCCTGCCCCAGCTCGCCGAGGGCCTGCCCGGTATCGAGACCGCGCAGTTGCGCGAACGGATCACCACCACCTCCGAGCTGGCCGAGGCCGTGTCCGGGGTCGACCTGGTGCAGGAGAACGGCCCGGAGCGGCTGCGGACGAAGCGGGAGCTGTTCGCCCAGCTCGCCGAGCTCGCACCGACCGGGGCCGTGCTCGCCTCCTCCAGCTCCGGCCTGGTCGCCTCCGACATCGCCGCGGAACTGGCGGAGCCGGCGGCGAGCCGCGTGCTCATCGCCCACCCGTTCAACCCACCGCACGTGGTGCCACTGGTGGAGCTCGTCCCCGGAAGCGCGACCGCCGAGTCCACGGTGGCCGCGCTGCAGGAGTTCTACGGCCGCATCGGCAAGGCACCGATCCGCGTGCACGGGGAAGTCCCCGGATTCGTCGCCAACCGGCTGCAGAGCAGCATCATGCGCGAGGCGATCTCGCTGGTGCTCGACGGTGTCGTCGACGTCGGTGAGCTCGACGCGGTGATGAAGAACTCGCTCGGCCAGCGCTACGCCACCGTCGGGCCGTTCGAGAGCTTCCACCTCGGCGGCGGCCCCGGCGGCATCCGGCACATGATGGAGCACCTCGGCTCAGGCATGGCCGAGCAGTGGGAGGAACTCGGCCGTCCGGAGATGAACGACGCCGCGGTCGCCGCGATCTCCGAGCAGACGGAGAACGCCTACGGGTCCGGCCCTGAGGAGTACCGGCGCCGCAGCGCCCTGCGCGACCGCAAGCACCTCGCACTCGACGCGGCGCTGCACAGCGCCGCGCAACGCTGAAACCAGGAGGAGACGATGCCCAAGCAGGCCAACACGACCCCGGACTTCTTCGGCTACGCCGAACACCTCGACGAGTCCGAGCGCGCCGAGCTCGCCGAACTGCGCGAGTACCTGGAGCGCGAGATCAAGCCGATCGCCGCGCGCGCCTGGGAGAACGCGCAGTTCCCCTTCGAGGTCGTCGAGAAGTACGCCCACCTGCAGCTGGCCCGCTACCAGTACCCCGAGTACGGCGACGGCCGCAAGCGCAGTTCGCTGTTCAGCGGATTCCTCAACCTCGAGCTCAACCGCATCGACCCCTCCCTGGCGGTGTTCTCGGGTGTCCACACCGGACTCGCCATGGGCAGCATCTACGGCGGCGGGGACCAGGAGCAGCGCGACCGGTGGATGCCGGACATGGTCGAGATGAACCGCATCGGCGCCTTCGCCCTGACCGAGCCCGAAGGCGGCTCGGACGTCGCCGGCGGCATGCGCACCACCGCGCGCCGCGAAGGGGACGAGTGGGTGCTCAACGGCGCGAAGCGGTGGATCGGCAACGGCACGTTCGCCGACCTCGTCGTCGTCTGGGCCCGCGACGAGGCCGACGGGCAGATCAAGGGCTTCGTCGTGGAGAAGGGCACGCCCGGCTTCAGCGCCAGCAAGATCGAGGGCAAGATCGCCCTGCGCGCTGTGGAGAACGCCGACATCACGCTGGACGACGTGCGCGTGCCGGAGCACAACCGGCTGCAGAACATCAACAGCTTCCGCGACACGGCCAAGGTGCTCGCCTCCACGCGCGGCGGCGTGGCCTGGCAAGCCCTGGGCGTGGCCGTGCGCGCCTACGAGCTGGCTCGCGACTACGCGGTCGGGCGCCAGCAGTTCGGCAAACCCATCGGCTCGTTCCAGATGATCCAGGACCTGCTGGTGAAGATGCTCGGCAACATCACCAGCGTGTTCGGCATCGTCGTCCGGCTCAACGAGCTCACCGAGCAGAACCGCGCCGGGGCCGACCAGGCCGCGCTGGCCAAGGCCGTGGCCACCACGCGGATGCGCGAGGTCGTCGCCTGGGCCCGCGAGCTGTTCGGCGGCAACGGCATCGTCCTCGACTACGAGGTGGCGAAGCTGTTCGCCGACGCCGAGGCGATCTACTCCTTCGAGGGCTCGCGGGAGATGAACACCCTCATCGTCGGCAAGTCCGTGACCGGCCTGAGCGCCTTCGCCTGACACCGGGGCCGCCGCGTCCCCGCGGCCGGCCCCCGGCGACCGCCCCGCGACGGTCCCGTCGGCGCTGCAGCGTTCCCGCGACACGCTTCCGGAGGCACCCGACTCGCCGGGCGCTGTATCAGGTGCGCTCCCCCGAAATCCCCGGTGACCTGCAGATTCCTCTTTTGAACGATTCCAGTGTGCGCAATTTTCATGAAAATTGCGCACACTGGAAAGAATCCAATGTGGCTGCGGATCACGCCGACCGGGCAGGCGGCGGAGCTTCGCCCCACCGCATCACTGCACGCAGAACTCGTTGCCCTCGGGATCGGTCATGACGACGCAGTACCCGTGCGGTTGGTCGTTCTCGTAGAGCACCGCGGCGCCCAGCTCCTCCAACGCTGTCACGTGCTCGCTGATGCGAGCCCGCGCCGCGGCGGCGTCGGACGGGGGCGAGCCGCGCCTGCTGATGTTGACGTCGAGGTGCACCCGGTTCTTCGCGCTCTTGCCCTCCGGAACGCGCTGGAAGAACACGCGCGGACCGGCACCGTCCGGGTCGACCACCGCGGAGAAGGCGTCCCACTGCTCCCGGGGCAGACCGAGGTGCTCGCCCACCTGCTCCCACGAGGAGAAACCGGGCGGTGGTGGCTCGACTTCGTAGCCGAGCGCCGCCGCCCAGAACCCCGCCAACCGCGCCGGATCGTGCGCGTCGAACGTGACCTGCACCCCGATGCCCACCGCACTCCTCCTGATGACCACCCGTACCGACTGCTCGCGGCGAGGGCTCAGCCGGGAGGGGACCTCCGGCAGAGCCCCGCTGAGCCACGACCGCTACTGGATCCCGGCCTCGTCCATGCCGCGCAGCTCCTTCTTCAGGTCCTCGATCTCGTCGCGCAGCCGCGCGGCCAGCTCGAACTGCAGCTCGCGGGCCGCGTTCATCATCTGGTCGTTGAGCTGCTGGATCAGGTCGGCCAGCTCGGCGCGGGGCATCTGCTTGGGATCGCGGTCGGACACCAGCCCGGAGCTGGTGGCCACGTTCTCCCCGCTGGGCTTCTTCCCGCGCGACTGGTTGCGCCCGGAACCGCCGACCTCGACGCTCTCCTCGGTGTCCTCGGCCTCCTTGTAGACCCGGTCGAGGATGTCGTCGACCTCCTTGCGCAGCGGCTGCGGGTCGATGCCGTGCTCTTCGTTGTAGGCCATCTGCTTGGCGCGCCGCCGGTTGGTCTCGTCGATGGCGTTGCGCATCGAGTCGGTGATCTCGTCGGCGTACATGTGCACCTGGCCGGACACGCTGCGCGCCGCGCGGCCGATCGTCTGGATGAGGCTGGTCTCCGAGCGCAGGAATCCCTCCTTGTCGGCGTCCAGGATGGACACCAGCGAGACCTCCGGCAGGTCCAGCCCCTCGCGCAGCAGGTTGATGCCGACGAGCACGTCGTAGTCGCCGAGCCGCAGCTGCCGCAGCAGCTCCACCCGCCGCAGCGTGTCCACCTCCGAGTGCAAGTAGCGCACGCGGATGCCGAGCTCCAGCAGGTAGTCGGTGAGGTCCTCGGCCATCTTCTTCGTCAGCGTGGTCACCAGCACCCGCTCGTCGGCCTCGGCGCGCCGGCGCACCTCGTGCACGAGGTCGTCGATCTGCCCCTCGGTCGGCTTGACCACGACCTCCGGGTCGACCAGGCCGGTCGGGCGGATCACCTGCTCGACGAACTCGCCACCGCTGCGCGCCATCTCGTACGGGCCGGGCGTGGCCGACATGTGCACCGCCTGGCCGATCCGATCGCTGAACTCCTCCCAAGTCAGCGGGCGGTTGTCCATGGCGCTGGGCAGGCGGAAACCGTGCTCGACGAGCGTGCGCTTGCGCGAGGCGTCGCCCTCGTACATGCCGCCGATCTGCGGCACGGTCACGTGCGACTCGTCGATGACGAGCAGGAAGTCCTCCGGGAAGTAGTCCAGCAGCGTCGCCGGCGCGGAGCCCGCCTCGCGGCCGTCGATGTGCCGCGAGTAGTTCTCGATGCCCGAGCAGAACCCGACCTGGCGCATCATCTCCACGTCGTACTGCGTGCGCATGCGCAGCCGCTGCGCCTCGAGCAGCTTGTTCTGCTGCTCGAGCGTGGACAGCCGCTCCTGCAGCTCCTCCTCGATGCCGCGGATGGCCTGCTCCATCCGCTCCGGGCTGGCCACGTAGTGCGTCGCGGGGAAGATGCGCAGGTCGGAGACCTCGCGGACCACGTCGCCGGTGAGCGGGTGCAGGTAGTGCAGCTTCTCCACCTCGTCGCCGAAGAACTCCACGCGCACGGCCAGCTCCTCGTAGGCGGGGATCACCTCGACCGTGTCGCCGCGCACGCGGAACGTGCCGCGCTGGAAGGCCACGTCGTTGCGCTGGTACTGCACGTCCACGAGCGCGCGGAGGAACACGTCGCGGTCGACCTCCGCTCCGGCCTCGAGGAAGATCGACCGGTCGAGGTACGACTGCGGCGTGCCCAGGCCGTAGATGCAGGACACGGAGGAGACGACCACGCAGTCGCGCCGGCTGAGCAGGTTGGACGTGGCCGAGTGCCGCAGCCGCTCCACGTCCTCGTTGACCGAGGAGTCCTTCTCGATGTAGGTGTCGGTCTGCGGGACGTAGGCCTCGGGCTGGTAGTAGTCGTAGTAGCTGACGAAGTACTCGACCGCGTTCTTCGGGAAGAACCCGCGCAGCTCGTTGGCGATCTGCGCGGCCAGGGTCTTGTTCGGTTCGAGCACGAGCGTGGGCCGCTGGACCCGCTCGATCAGCCAGGCCGCCGTCGCGGACTTGCCGGTGCCCGTGGCCCCGAGCAGCACCACGTTGGTCTCCCCGGTGTTGATCCGCCGTTCCAGGTCGTCGATCGCCTGGGGCTGGTCACCGGCGGGCTGGTAGTCGCTGACGACCTCGAAGGTCCCCCCGGACCGCGGGATGTCGCTGACCGGGCGGAACTCGGAGTGCGCCAGTACGGGGTGCTCAGTCGCGAATGCCACGGTTCCCAGCCTACGAGGTCGCACCGACATCGTGCGCCGCGCGGGCTCCCGCACGCCTGCGACACGCCGAGCGGCGGACCCGGTGGCGGCAGCACCTCCCCGTGATTCCGGAACCGGCCGTTTCCCCTCGTCGCACGCCTGCTCCCCAGCGCAGCGGAGCTGCTTACCGGCCCCGCCGCCGGGCGTCAAGGACTGCCCTGCGCAGGGTGCTGCGCCTACAGTTGTTGCCGTGACCACTCAGCGCGCGATCAGCGACCGGCCGGGCCCGGCCGTGCACCCGCCGAAGGTCGAGGTGTTCGACCTGCCCGCCCGGACCAACACCGATCCGAAACGGCAGGTGCGGCGGGTCCACGAGTACCGCCGCACCCCGTTCGGGCTGTACCTGGCCCGTTCCATGCCCGGGCACCCGCGGCTGGCCGGGCTGCGGTCCTGGCTGCTGCCCGATCTCGGGCTGCGGGTGACCCGCTGGTCCTGGCGTCCCGGGCACGAGCGGGACCTGGACTTCTACCTGGACGTGGTCGGCATCGAAACCGGTGAGATCCGGTGGCGCAGCACCGACTACTACCTGGACATCGAGGTCCGCCACCGCAGCGACGCGCAGGTGCTCGACTACGACGAGTTCGTCCTGGCGGTGCAGTCCGGCCTGCTGGACACGGAGACGGCGCAGCGCGCGCTGCACATCGCCTGCACCACGGTCGACGGGCTGGCCCGGTACGACTACGACC
This sequence comes from Salinifilum aidingensis, assembly GCF_054782015.1. NCBI lineage: Bacteria > Bacillati > Actinomycetota > Actinomycetes > Pseudonocardiales > Pseudonocardiaceae > Salinifilum > Salinifilum aidingensis. The sequence continues at coordinate 117,829 of NZ_BAAGTH010000016.1, forward strand.
TGCCGCGCTGGTTGCAGGACCAGGGCATCGAGCTGTCCTGGCCGGAACAACCCACCGAGGCTTCCGTGTCACGCAAACCGCTGATACCGCCATCACGGTAGTCACGGATGGTGACACGGAATTGAGACCACCGGGCCGCGGAATGGTTATCGGAATGCAGGCTCGACGCCACCCGTACCACGTTCGAGAGCGTTACAGTCGCGTACTGTGACACCGCCGATTTCCCCTGAACTCGTGGAAGTGATCGACGTCCGCGACGCCCGGCGGCGGCACGCCAGCGGCGTCGACAGCCTGCAGCAGTGCCGCGTCGAGCAGTGGGGCTTGGAGGTCGAGTACGACACGCCCCACGCCAGCGAACACGCGGGCGAGCACGTCTGGCTGCTGCCCGAGGCCGGTGTCCGCCTGACCCGCTTCCGCCCGCGGCGGCGCCACTCGCGGCCGAGCGCCAGCCTGCTCACCGCCGCCCACATCGAAGCGGACACCTCCTCGTGGGCCTGCGCCGACCTGCTGCTCGGACTCGAACTGCCGGACCAGCGCCGCCCCCGGATCGTGCGCTCGGAGGAGTTCGGCAGCGCCGTGGCGAGCGGCAGGATCCGGCGGCACGAAGCCGACACCGCCCTGCGCACGATGCATCGCACCCTCACCGAGCTCGGCGCGCACGGCGGCCTGGACGGCTGGCTGGCCGCGCACGGCCTCGACGGGTCCGCAGCGCTGCCCGCTCCCCGCAGGCCGCTGGAGTCGCAGGCGCACCGCGTGCACCGGTGAGCGCCGTGCGGGGTCGGCGACCGGTCGCCGCGCCCGGCGCACCCGCCGGGTGGGCAGGCCCGATCCCGCCGGGCCGTCCGATCGCTCCGGGTCAGCCGGTCACGTCGGACCAGCCGGTCATTCCGGGGCCGGCACGTCCCGCCCGGTCTCGGCCGCCCACCGCCGGACTTTGACCAAGGCCTCCGCGAACCAGGACTCCTTCGCCGCGGCGTAGCGCTCACCGTCGGCATCGGCGGCGTAGCGCTCGGCCAGCCGGCGCTTCAGCGCCGCGTACTGGGCGCGCTCGTCCGGGAACGCGCGCAGCCACTCCGGCAGCAGCAGCGCGAACCACCACTGCTCCGCGCCCCGAACCGCCACCCGCAGGTGCACCGGGCGCTGCGGATCCGCGGCCGCGTGCAGGCGCGCGCCCGCGCCGGCCGCACCGACCGGCGGGAAGCCGGCGGCGGCCAAGGGATCGGCGAGCCGTTCGGCCTGCTCCGGCGAGCCCACGGTCAGCTGCAGGTCGAGCACGTCCCGGGCGGGCAGCTCGCCGACCGGGGTGGAACCGACGTGGTCGACGCGCAGCGCGAGCTCCCCCGCGGCCTTCCGGATGCGGGCCGCCAGGCGCCGGGCCTGCTGCGGCCACGCGGGGTCCGGCTCCACCAGCTGCGGCGGGCCGGGGCCCGCACCGCGGTGCAGCCGCACGTTCCGCTCGAACGGCCGCAGCCGGTGCTCGTGCACCTCGTCGGCGGCGGTCCGGAGCTCCTCGGCGGTGCCCGTGTTGTCCAGCCACACGTCCGCGGCGGCGCGGCGCTGCTCGGTGGTGGCCTGCGCGCGGATGCGGGCCCGCGCGTCCGCGGCGTCCAGGCCGCGCTCGACCAGCCGCTGCACGCGCGTGCCCTCCGGCGCGTCCACGACGACCACGAGGTGGTAGTCCGCTTCGGTTCCGGATTCCACGAGCAGCGGCATGTCGTGCACCACCACGGCGTCGTCCGGGGCCTCGGCCATCCGCTGCCGGGTCAGCTCGCCGATGCGCGGATGGGTGATCGCGTTGAGGTCGGCCCGGGACTCTTCGTCCCGGAAGGCCCTGGCGGCCAGCGCGGAGCGGTTCAGCGCCCCGCTGTCGTCGAGGACCTCCTCGCCGAACCGCTGCACGAGCGCCGCGAGCCCGTCGGTGCCCGGTGCGACCACCTCCCGGGCGAGCGCATCCGCGTCGATGATCACCGCACCGTGCTCGGCGAGCCGCCGCGCCACCGTCGACTTGCCCGAGCCGATGCCTCCGCTGAGTCCCACGCGCAACACGGCGATCATCCTGCCAGGGGCCGGGCGCACCGCGCGGAGCAGGGCGAGCGACCCAGAGCCGCTGATCCCGCGCCGCGGGCGGCCGCGGCCCGTGCTGCGCGCACTCCCCGGAACCCGCCCGAGACGCAACGGGGCCCGTGTCCGAATCGCTCGAACACGGGCCCCGTGCAACCGTGCGGACCGTCAACCCACCGCGATGCGGAGGCTGCCACGACCGCTCAGCGGCTCACGCACCGCCGGAGAGCTTCTCCCGCAGCGCGGCCAGCTGGGCGTCGCTGGCCAGCGAACCGGAGGTGTCCTGCTGCTGGCCGCCACCACTCTGCTGCTCCTCGGAGGCCGAGGAGTAGTCGCCGGAGGCCTGCTCCTCGTCGGCTTCCTCGGAAGCCGCGGCAGCACCGCCGCCGGCGGCCTCGGCGGCCGCCGCCTCGGCGTCGGCCTGGCGGGCCTTGGCCACCTGCGCCATGTGCTTCTCGTAGCGGGTGTAGGCCTCCGAGTACTGGCGCTCCCACTCCTCGCGGGCCTTCTCGTAGCCCGGCTTCCACTCGCCGGCCTCCGGGTCGAAGCCCTCGGGGTAGATGTAGTTGCCCTCGTTGTCGTACTCGGCCTCCATGCCGTACAGGCTCGGGTCGAAGTCCGAGTCCGGCACGAAGCCCTCGTTGGCCTGCTTCAGCGACAGCGAGATGCGGCGGCGCTCCAGGTCGATGTCGATGACCTTGATCATCACCTCGTCGCCGACCTGGACGACCTGCTCCGGGATCTCCACGTGGCGCTCGGCCAGCTCGGAGATGTGCACCAGGCCCTCGATGCCCTCGTCGACGCGGACGAACGCGCCGAACGGCACCAGCTTGGTGACGCGGCCCGGGACGATCTGGCCGATCGCGTGGGTCCGCGCGAACTGCCGCCAGGGGTCCTCCTGCGTGGCCTTCAGCGACAGCGAGACCCGCTCGCGGTCCATGTCCACGTCGAGCACCTCGACGGTGACCTCCTGGCCGACCTCGACGACCTCGCTCGGGTGGTCGATGTGCTTCCAGGAGAGCTCGGAGACGTGCACCAGTCCGTCAACGCCACCGAGGTCCACGAACGCACCGAAGTTGACGATGGAGGACACGACGCCCTTGCGGACCTGGCCCTTCTGCAGCTGGTTGAGGAACTCGCTGCGGACCTCGGACTGGGTCTGCTCCAGCCAGGCGCGGCGGGACAGCACCACGTTGTTGCGGTTCTTGTCCAGCTCGATGATCTTCGCCTCGAGCTCCCGGCCCACGTAGGGCTGCAGGTCGCGCACGCGGCGCATCTCCACCAGCGAGGCGGGGAGGAAGCCGCGCAGGCCGATGTCGAGGATGAGGCCGCCCTTGACGACCTCGATGACGGTGCCGCGCACCGGCTCGTCCTTCTCCTTGAGGTCCTCGATGGTGCCCCAGGCGCGCTCGTACTGCGCGCGCTTCTTGGACAGGATCAGGCGGCCTTCCTTGTCCTCCTTCTGCAGGACAAGGGCTTCGATGAAGTCGCCGACGGCGACGACTTCGGCGGGATCGACGTCGTGCTTGATCGACAGCTCGCGCGAGGGGATGACGCCCTCGGTCTTGTAGCCGATGTCAAGCAGCACCTCGTCGCGGTCGACCTTGACGATGGTGCCCTCCACGATGTCGCCATCGTTGAAGTACTTGATGGTCTGGTCGACGGCGGCGAGGAAGTCCTCCTCCGTCCCGACGTCGTTCACTGCGACCTGAGGGGCCTGGGCGGTTGCAGTCGGGACGGTGGTGGTGTCGGTGGGCATCAGGTGGGTTGCTCCGGTACGGATAGGTTGGTCGCTGGTTTACAATTCCTTGCTCTGCGCTGGGCTTTCCGGTGGTGAGCACGGTACGTGCCCACCTCGCGGCGACCAGCAGTGCCGCGGGCCGCAGACCGCGGAGGTGAACCACTGGAGGATTTCCCACCCGGCGGCATCCGATGCGGAAGGAGCCCCAGGGGGATACCGAAAGGACCCGCGAAAGACCCATGGCGCGGCCGGTATAGTACGCGTCCCTCGATCGCCGGGCAAACCGCGGTCCACCCGACCACCAGTGCTTCTGCGCGTCCACGATACTCCACGAGGACCTGGTACCAACAATCGGTGGAGGACATCCGTGCCAGACCCCAGCGAGCGGGCCGCGGAGCGCGCGCTCGGCACCGCCGGCGCGTCCCAACGCACCGCCAGCGCGGCCGAGTCCCGCGCGGCGAACAAGCTGTGGTGGGACGCCGATGCGGACGAGTACCAGGCCGAGCACGGCGAGTTCCTCGGCAGCCGCGACTTCCTCTGGTGCCCGGAGGGCCTCCGCGAGCAGGACGCCGGGCTGCTCGGCGAGATCCGCGGCGAGCGCGTGCTCGAGATCGGGTGCGGCGCGGCCGCGTGCTCGCGCTGGCTGGCCGAGCGGGGGGCGCGTCCGGTGGGGATCGACATCTCCGCGGGCATGCTGCGGCACGCCGCCGCCGGCGCGGTGAGCACGGGCACAGCGGTGCCGCTGGTGCAGGCGAGCGCCGACTGCCTGCCGTTCGCCGCGGACTCCTTCGACGCGGCCTGCTCCGCCTTCGGCGGGGTGCCGTTCGTGGCCGACTCCGGTGCCGTGATGCGCGAGGTGGCCCGGGTGCTGCGCCCGCGCGGTCGCTGGGTGTTCGCCGTGACGCACCCGATGCGGTGGATCTTCCCGGACGACCCCGGACCGGTGGGGCTGACGGCGACGCAGTCCTATTTCGACCGCACGCCCTACGTCGAGGTGGACGCCGAGGACCGGCCGACGTACGTGGAGCACCACCGCACCCTCGGCGACTACGTGCGCCAGCTGCACGAGGCCGAGTTCGACCTGCTCGACCTCGTCGAGCCGGAGTGGCCCGAGGGCCACACCGAGGTGTGGGGGCAGTGGAGCCCGCTGCGCGGGAGGCTGTTCCCGGGCACGGCCATCTTCGTGTGCCGCCGCAAGGCTTAGGCGCGCCCCATCGGGCCAGCGGGGGGCTGCGGCGGCCCGGCGCGGCGGACTCCCGGTGCTGTACAACGAAGCCCTGCCCCGGGCCGCGCAACACCGCCGCGGGCGCGGCGGATCCCGCACGACCGTCCGCTCCCCGCACGCGGGAGCCCGGCCCGGTGAACCGCCAGCCGTCGACCGGAAAGGCATGTCGTTGAGCAGTGCGCGCGAGCTGTGGGACGCCCAGTGCCGGCGCTTCGCCGAGCTGGACCGGGCGCTGCCCGACCGCTACCTGCTGCCGGAGGGCGAGCCGCTGCTCGCGCGCACTCCGTCCGGTCGGGACGTGGCGGGCACGCTCACGCGCACCCTCAACGAGCCGGGTTCGTTCCGCAGCCTGTGGCAGGCCCGCGAGGTCTTCGAGCTGTACCCGCTCGTCGGCCGCGCCCCCCGGGAGGGGATGGACACGCTGCTGCGCGCCTGGCGGGAGCGCCTGTCCGAGCGGGAGCACATCGATCCGGATTCGGCCTGCGTCATCGCGTGGCCGTGCCGGGACCTCGCCGCGACCAGGGCCTTCCTCGACCACGGGTGCACACCGCTGACGCAGGTGGCGATCCGCGTCACGGACCCCGCACGAGATACGGAACCAAGTGGTACCGTAAAAATGCGTCGGGCCGGCCCCGCCGATCTCGACGCCGTGGTCGACCTCGGACTCACCGAACTCGCCTACGCCGCGCTGGTCGGCGCCTCGGTGTACCGCCCGAACGCTCCGCACCTGAAGCGGGCCGCCGCGCAGATGCGGCTGCGCTCACCCGACCCCGTCTGGCTCGCGGAGCGGGAGGACGGCACGCCGCTGGGGCTCGCCGAGTGCGGCTGGGTCGACGCCGCCACCTCGCCCGCGGGCAACCGGCTCCGCCCGGGCACCTGGGGCTACGTCAACTGCGTGGCGGTGCGCGAAACGGCCCGGGAGTCCGGCATCGGCCGGGAGCTGATGGCCGCGGCGCACGCGGAGTTCGCCCGCGCCGGGGCCGTCGGCAGCTTCCTGCACTACAACCCAGCCAATCCGCTGTCCTCGGTGTTCTGGCCCCGGCAGGGGTACCGCCCACTGTGGACGATATGGGAGGTGCGCCCGGCTTCCGCGTTGCGGTGACCACGCGCGGCCGGCGCACCCGGGGAAGGAGCCGGCGTGGAAATCGTCGCGGAGGGGGTCGAGGTCGTCGGGGCGCGCGGCCCGCTGCTCGCCCCCACCTCGCTGCGCGTCCAGGAGGGGGAGCCGCTGCTGATCGCGGGGGACTCCGCCACCGCGCGCACCGCACTCGCCCTGGCGCTGTCCGGGCGGATCAAACCCGCCAGGGGAACCGTGCGCCTGGACGGGGCGCTCGACGCCCGCGCCCTGCGCCGCCGGGTGGACGTCGTGGACGCCCCCGGGATCACCGCGCCCGAGGAGGCGGTGCCCGTCCGGCAGGTCACCGCCGAAGGCCTCAGCCTCGCCGGCCGCAGGTCCGGGCGCCGGGCCGTCCGCGCCTGGCTCGCCGAGCACGATCTGCACGGGCACGCCGAGGAGCGCTTCGAGAACCTGCCCGGCGCGCACCGCACGCGACTGCTCGCCGAGCTCGCCCGCGCCGGGCGCCGGACCCGGGCGCTCCTCTTCGACGCGCCCGACCGGCACGGCGGCCCGCCCGAGCGCTGGTACGCGCTCGCCCGCGAGATGGCCGGGCGCGGGCTGACCGTCGCGGTGCTGTGCGCCCCGCACTCCGCGGAGAAGCTCGCTGCCCCCACCGCGTTCCTCGGCACCGACAACCGCACCACCACACCGTCCACTTCGGAAACCGGGGAAGGTACCGAATGAGCACGCTGCGCATCGCCGCGACCGAGCTGCGGCGGCTGACCTCGGGCAAGCTGCCCACACTCGCCCTCGTGGCGGTCACGCTCGTCCCCCTGCTGTACGGCGCGCTGTACATCTACGCCAACTGGGACCCGTACGGGCGCCTGGACGGCGTGCCCGCCGCCGTCGTCATCAACGACGCCGGCGCGCAGCGCGACGACGGCAGCCGACTGCAAGCCGGGCAGAAGGTCTACGACGAGCTGACCTCCTCCGACGCGTTCAGCTGGGAGAAGACCACCGAGCAGCGGGCGCGCAACGGCGTCGCGCACGGCGACTACTCGTTCGCCCTCGTCGTGCCGCACGACTTCTCCGCGGCGCTGCTCTCCCCCGGCGATTTCGAACCGCGCCGGGCCCAGCTCGGCGTGATCACCAACGACGCCAACAACTACCTCGTCGGCACCATCGCCGATCGCGTCGCCTCCCAGGTGCAGCGCGCCGTCGCCACCGACGCGGGCAGCGAGGCCGCCGAGCAGCTGCTCATGGGCTTCGGCACCGTGCACGACAAGACCGCCCGGGCCGCCGACGGCGCGAGGCAGCTCGCCGACGGCGCCCACCAGCTCGACGACGGCATCGACCAGGCGCGCCAGGGCTCCGGGGAGCTCTCCAGCGGTGCGCACGAACTGCTCGACGGGCAGCAGCAGCTCGCCGGCGGCGCCGACCAGCTCGCCGACGGCAGCGCCGAGCTGCACACCGGCCTCGGACAGCTGGCCGAGCGCACCTCCTCGCTGCCGCAGCAGACCCAGCAGCTCGCCGAGGGGTCGGAGAAGGTCGCCGAGGGCAACCAGGAGCTCGCCGCGCGCGCCGAGGAGCTCGGCTCCGCGTCCCAGCAGCTCGCCGCGCACACCGACGAGGTGCAGCAGCGCACGGCCGAGACGCTGCGCGAGGCCGGCGTGGACGAGGAGCAGGTCCAGCGCATCATCGCCGACCTCGACGACAACCCCGTGTCCAACGCCAACGACGAGGTGCAGCAGCAGGTCTCCCGGGTCCGCGCGCTCGCCGACGGCTCCCGGCAGGTCGCCGACGGCAACCAGGCCCTCGCCGAGGCCGCCCCGCAGATGACCAGCGCCATCCAGCAGGCCCACCGAGGAGCGGGACGGCTCGCCGACGGGGCGCAGGAACTGCAGCGGGGACAGCACGAAGCGCTGTCCGGAACGCGGGAGCTCGCCTCCGGCGCGGACCAGCTCCACAGCGGCGCCGGTCAGCTGGACGCCGGTTCCGACCGCCTCGTCGACGGATCCGACGAGCTCGCCTCGCAACTGCGCTCCGGCGTCGACGACATCCCCAACCCCGACGCGCGGACCCGAACCGCCACGGCGGACACGATCGGCGACCCGGTCGGCATCGACGAAGCGGCGCAGACCGAGGCTGGCACCTACGGTGCCGGGCTCGCGCCCTACTTCCTCGGGCTGGCGCTGTGGATCGGCGGGTTCGTGCTGTTCCTGCTGATGCGCCCGCTGTCGCAGCGCGCCCTCGCCGCGGGCACCCCCGCCTGGCGGGTCGCGCTCGGCGGCTGGCTGCCGGCGGCGGTCGTCGGCGTGGTGCAGGCGGTGCTGCTGTACGTCGTCGTGGCCCACGGGATCGGGGTCACCCCCGCACACCCCTGGTGGACGCTCGGCTTCCTGCTGCTGACCTCGTTCGCGTTCACCGCGGTGGTGCACGCGCTCAACGCCGCCTTCGGCCCCAAGGGCAAGTTCATCGCGCTGGTGGTCCTCGTGCTGCAGCTGGTCACCGCGGGCGGGACCTTCCCGTGGCAGACCACGCCGGAGGTGCTGCACCCGCTGCACGCGGTGCTGCCGCTGGGCTACGTCGTCGACGCGCTGCGGCAGCTGATCTACGGCGGGGTGCTGGGAGAAGCGGGCACCGCCGCACTCGTGCTCGGCGGGTACCTCGTCGCCGGGCTGCTGCTGAGCACCGTCGCCGCCTGGCGGCAGCGGGTGTGGAGCCCCCAGCGGCTCAAACCCGAACTGGCCCTGTGAGGCGGCCGCACCGGGCGGGCTCGCGGGCGCGCACGGGCCCGCCCGGCACGCGCAGCTGAACGCGCGGGATCCGCGCGGGAACCGCCTGCGCCCGGGCCGCACGCCCCGCGGAACAGCGCCCGGCGGGACGAAACCGGCCGTGGCCCCGGACGACGTGCAGTCGTTCGTCCGGGACCACGGCCGCCGACGGCCCGCGCGGGCCGTGCTCTCCGCAGTCGCGCCGGGCGCTCACTCCGCCGGCTCGTCGTAGCGGGCGATCTCGAGCAGGTTCCCGTCCGGGTCGCGCACGTACAACGACGTGATGACACCGCGCGCGCCGATGCGGCTGACCGGCCCCTCCTCGATGCGCACGTCGTTGTTGCGCAGGTGCTCCTGCACCTCGCTGAGGGCGTTGGTGGTGATGAAGCACAGGTTCGCCGAGCCCGGCACGGGATGCGTCGCCGTCGGCGCCACCAACTCGTTGGCCGCGTGCAGCTTGATGGTCTGCTCACCGAAGCTCACGCCGCGCCGGCCCTCGGGGAAGCTCACCGGCGTCATCCCGAGCATCCGCTCGTAGAACTCGATCGCCCGATCGACATCCGCGACGGTGAGGACCAGATGGTCCACTCTGTCGATACTGATCATGCTCCTCCTCCGCGGGTCGCCCGGGCAGGCTATCCGGCGTCGTCCGCACCGGAGCAGGCGGTCCGCAGTTCCGGGGCCGCCGCCCGGAACCGTTGTCGCCGGAACCGCTCAGTGCGCGGCGCTGTCCCAGGAACGCCCCACGCCGACGGAGACCTCCAGCGGCACGTCCAGCTCGTGGGCCGCGGCCATCTTCTCCCGCACGAGCCGCTCGACGTCCTCCCGCTCGCCCTCGGCGAGCTCGATGATGAGCTCGTCGTGCACCTGCAGCAGCATCCGCGAGCGGAAACCGCCCTCGCCCAGGGCGCGGTGCACCTCGAGCATCGCCACCTTGATGATGTCGGCGGCACTGCCCTGGATGGGCGCGTTCAGCGCCATGCGCTCGGCCATCTCCCGCCGCTGGCGGTTGTCGCTGAGCAGGTCGGGCAAGTACCGGCGCCGCCCGAGGATCGTCGAGGTGTAACCGTCCTTGCGCGCCCGGTCGACCACCTCCTCCAGGTAGTCCCGCACCCGGCCGAACCGCGCGAAGTAGGCGTCCATGTGCTCGCGCGCCTCCTCCGCGGAGATGCGCAGCTGCTGGCTCAGCCCGTAGGCCGACAACCCGTAGGCAAGCCCGTAGGACATCGCCTTGACGCGGCGGCGCAGCTCGTGCTCCACCTCCTCCATCGGCACGCCGAAGGCCTGCGAGGCCACGAAGTTGTGCAGGTCCTCACCGGACCGGAAGGCCTCGATCAGCCCGCTGTCACCGGAGAGGTGGGCCATGATCCGCATCTCGATCTGGCTGTAGTCTGCGGTCATCAGCTCCGCGTAGCCCCCGCCGACGACGAAGGCCTCGCGGATGCGCCGCCCCTCCTCCGTGCGGATCGGGATGTTCTGCAGGTTCGGCTCGGTCGAGGACAGCCGACCGGTGGCGGCGATCGTCTGGTTCAGCGTGGTGTGGATCCGGCCGTCATCGGCGATCTCCTTGATCAGCCCGTCCACAGTGGTCTTCAGCCGCGCGGCGTCGCGGTGTTCCAGCAGGTGCTGCAGGAACGGGTGCTCGGTCTTCTCGTGCAGCGTCTGCAGCGCCTCGGCGTCGGTGGTGTAGCCGGTCTTGGTGCGCTTCGTCTTCGGCATGCCCAGCTTGTCGAACAGCACCGTCTGCAGCTGCTTGGGCGAACCGAGGTTGACCGCCCCCACCTCGGCACCGGCCTCGTCGAGCACCCGGTGCGCGTCCTGCTCGGCCTGCTTCACCCGCGCGGCGAAGTCGCCGCTGAGCTCGTCCAGCTGCGCGGTGTCCACCGCGATGCCGGCCTCCTCCAGCTCCCCGAGGACCTGCAGCAGCGGAAGCTCGAGATCGGTGAGCAGCCCGCGGGACTCCATCCGGTCGAGCTCGGCGTCCAAAGTGTCCGCCAGCTCGGCGATCGCCCGCGCCCGCACGATCTCGCCGTCGGCGATCCGCTCGCGCTCGGCGGAGGCGTCCTCCAGCAGCGACATCTGCCCGTCCCCGCCGGAGTCGTCCGAGCGCAGTTCCCGCTGCAGGTAGCGCACCACGAGGTCGGGCAGCGCGAAGGAGCGCTGCCCCGGCCGCACCAGGTAGGCCGCCAGGGCCGTGTCGCTGCTCAGGCCGGCGACGCTCCATCCGCGGTGGCGGATCGCGTGCAGCGGCCCCTTCACGTCGTGACCGGCCTTGAACACCTCGGGGTCGGCCAACCACCGGGCCAACGCCGCGTCGTCGTCCTCGGTCAGCTCCGCGACGTCGATATACACGCCCGTGCCGTCGGCGGTGGACAGCGCGATGCTCTGCAGGTCACCGCCGTGGCTGCTCCACCGGCCGGCGCAGGCCAGGCCGAGGCGACTGCTCCCGGGGGCGTTGCGGGTCAGCCAGTCGGCCAGCGCGCCCGGCTGCAGCGCGCCGCCGGAGACGCCGAACCCCGACTCCACCTCGGGCTCGGCGGTGGACAGCGACGCGAACAGCCGGTCGCGCAGCACCCGGAACTCCAGGTCGTCGAACACCCGGTGCACCGCGTCCCGGTCCCACTGCTGCATCTCGAGCTGCTCCGGCTCCGCGTCCAGCGGGACGTCGCGGACCAGCTCGGTGAGCCGGCGGTTGGTCAGCACCTGCGAGATGTGGTCGCGCAGCGCGGCACCGGCCTTGCCCTTGACCTCGTCGGCGCGGTCGACCAGCTCCCCCAGCGAGCCGAACTGGCGGATCCACTTGGTCGCCGTCTTCTCCCCCACACCGTCGATCTTGGGCAGGTTGTCCGAGGGGTCGCCCCGGATGGCGGCGAAGTCCGGGTACTGCTCGGGCGTGAGACCGTACTTCTCCTCCACCGCTTCCGGCGTGAACCGCGTGAGCTCCGACACGCCCCTCGTGGGGTAGAGCACGGTGACGGCGCTGTTGACCAGCTGCAGCGCGTCGCGGTCGCCGGTGCAGATCGACACGGCGAAGTCCCGCTGCCGGGCCTGCGCGGCCAGCGTGGCGATCACGTCGTCGGCCTCGTAGCCCTCCACGCTGAGCACCGGGACGTTCAGCGCGCCGAGGATCTCCTGGATGAGGCTGACCTGCCCGCGGAACTCCTCCGGGGTCTCGCTGCGGTTGGCCTTGTACTCCGGGAAGGCCTCGCTGCGGAACGTCTGCCGGGAGACGTCGAAGGCCACGGCGAGATGTGTAGGTTGTTCATCGCGAAGAAGGTTGATCAGCATCGACGTGAAGCCGTACACGGCGTTCGTGTGCTGGCCCGTCGCCGTCTGGAAGTTCTCCCTCGGCAGGGCGTAGAACGCGCGGTAGGCCATCGAGTGGCCGTCGATGAGCAAGAGACGTCGCTGCGCGGAGTCCATCACGCGGTGAGTCTAGGCTGAACGTCCGACGGTGCGTGAACAGGTACGAAGGAGGAGCCACAGTGGCCGATACGACTTCGGAGGAAGTCATGCCCAGCGAAGAGGACTCGCTCAACCGGGTGCTGGCCTCCGCTGAGGAGCAGCTGAGCGACCGCCTGGGCATCACGCTCACCGAGTGGTCACCCGAACGTGTGGTGGGAACCATGCCCGTGGCGGGGAACCGCCAGCCGTACGGCCTGCTGCACGGCGGGGCCAACGCGGCGCTCGCGGAATCCCTCGGATCGATCGCGGCGGCCCTGCACGCCGGCAACGACCGGATCGCCGTCGGGCTGGAGCTGTCCTGCACCCACCACCGCGCGGCCACGGAGGGGAAGGTCACCGGCGTGGCCACCCCGGTGCACCGCGGGCGGCGCACGGCGACCTACGAGATCGAGATCGTCGACGAGAACGACCGCCGCACCTGCACGGCGCGGCTGACGTGCCTCCTCCGCGACGCCCCACCCGCGTGACGGCCACCGCGCCGGCGCCCCACCCGCGTGACGGCCACCGCGCCGGCGCCCCGGCGGCCGCGCGCGGCGCCGTGCTCCACGGCAAGTCGATCGCAGCCATGTCGTTCTGTGAGCCAAG
>NZ_BAAGTH010000017.1:0-115245 GCF_054782015.1 Salinifilum aidingensis
ACCAGCTGTTCGGCGGCATGGTCGGTTACGCGGTGGCCTGGGGCGTGCGCCGGGCGATGTTCGCCGCTGTGCCCGGCCTGGGCGAGGGGACCTTCGCCGCTGCCGCCGCGCGCGTCACGCACCCGGGTGCGAAGCTCGCCAAGGATGCCGGCGCCAAGATCCACGGGATCATGGTGAACATGGACAGTCAAGTCCAGAACGACGCGGACAAGATCAAGAGCTGCAAGAACCTCGACGAGGCCTCCGCCCAGTGGCTCAAGGACTGCAACGAGAAGGAAGAAGCGACAGACAAGGCGCTGGTGGCGTCCAACCACGCGTTCTGGGGCCCCTCAAGGAACGCGGCCTGAAGCACCCGCACGAGAGGCGGGTCCTGTCGCAGATCGCCCAGGCCTACGTCGCTGTCGTCAATGAAGTGACGAACTTCCTGAAGACGGCAATCACGTGGCTGATCCAGAAGATCGAGTGGATCTGGGACAGGATCAAGGAAGCGGCCGGATGGGTCTGGGACAAGCTCAAGGCCGCAGCGAAGGCCGTCGCCCACTTCTTCGGGTTGTGACCCCGTACGGAGATAGGTCAGAATTCGAAACCACTACGTGTGATCACCAGCCCTGCTGGTCAACGCGCATAGTAGGCATCGCGTTTCCAGTGGCTCGGGCGGCAACCCCGGGCCACCCATGTTTCGGAGACCGGGGTTGATGCAGGGTTTGGTGAGAGCTTCTTACGTCGTCAGACCGGCAGCGGGGATCGTGATTGTCTCGTACTCAACCGGGTTCAACCTGCCTAGTGGCGCGTCAGGCAACCTTGGTCGGGTAATGGGTCCAGGTGCGGATGGGTGAGTCGGTGGCGAATCCGGTCTTGGGCAGAGCGCGGGCGTTGCGCCAGCGCACATAGGCGCGAATGGCAGCGTTCTGTTCGGCATGACTGCGGTGATCGGTGCCATCAAGCGTGAAATAGCGCAGGGCTGCGAACTCGGACTCGATCCAGTTCAGCCAGGATCCGTAGGTGGGCAGGAAGACGAGCTCGACGTGGTGGGCAGCGGCCCAGGTCCGCACTGCGGGGTGATGATGCGGCGAGAAGTTGTCGCAGACGATGTAGAGCTTCTCACCGGGCCATCGGGCTCGTAAGCTTGTGAGCAGGTCGAGGAATTCGCGATGGCGTTTGCGGTTGCGGATGCGGTAGTGCATCTTTCCGCTGTTCAGATCGAGAGCGGCCAGCATGTGCAGGGGCTGCTGAAGGGATGTGTGACACCTGTGTTCGCTTGCTGATGTGCAAGCGTGGAAGGATGTCGCTGTGCCCAAGCCGTACCCCCGTGAGTTCCGTGAGGATGTCGTCCGGGTCGCCCGCAACCGCGAGCCTGGTGTGACGATCGAGCAGGTCGCCAGTGACTTCGGGGTTCACCCGATGACGTTGCAGAAGTGGCTACGAGCGGCCGATGTCGAGGACGGCGCCAAGCCGGGCCTGTCTTCCGACGCAGCGGCTGAGCTGCGGGAACTCAAGCGTCGCAACCGACTGCTGGAGCAGGAGAACGAGGTGTTGCGGCGGGCGGCGGCGTATCTGTCGCAGGGCAATCTGCCGGGAAAAGGCTCTCCCCGCTCGTGACGGAGGTGGCCGCCCCCGATGCCCCGATCCGGGTGCCGGTGGCGGTGGCGTGCCGGGTCTTGAAGCTCCACCGCCAGCATTACTACGCCTGGCTCGCCCGTCCGGTGACCGAGGCCGAGTACGACGAGGTCGACGTGGCGAACGCGGTCTTCGACGCTCACCGTGAGGACCCCGAGTTCGGGTATCGCCTGTTGCATGAGGAGGTCACCGCCGCGGGGATCGAGGTGGCGGACCGGACGGTGTGGAAGATCTGCTCGGACAACCAGTGGTGGTGCGTGTTCGGGAAGAAACGGCGCGGCCGCAAGGCCTGGGCCGGTCCGCCCGCGCACGACGATCTCGTGCGCCGGGAGTTCACCGCCGCAGCGCCGAACCAGGTGTGGCTGACCGATATCACCGAACACCCCACCGGCGAGGGCACGGTCTACCTCTGCGCGGTCAAGGACGCGTGGTCGGGCCGGATCGTGGGCTACTCCATCGCCGAGGGCATGACCTCCCAGCTCGTCCTCGACGCGCTCGAGTCCGCGGTCGCTCGACGGGGCGGCAGCGTCGCCGGCTGCACGCTGCACAGCGACCGTGGAGGCCAATTTCGCAGTCGGAAACTGCAGCAAGCGCTGTGGCGTCACCACATGCGCGGGTCGATGGGCCAGGTCGGCGCGGCCGGCGACAACGCCGCCATGGAAAGCTTCTTCAGTCTCCTGCAACGCAACGTGCTCGACCGCCGCCGATGGGCCACCCGCGAAGAACTCCGGATCGCGATCGTGACCTGCATCGAACGCACCTACCACCGCCGACGCCGCCAGAACAGGCTCGGCCGCTTGACCCCCATCGAATACGAAACCATCATGACCACGCTGGCCGAGCAGGCCGCCTAACCACTGTCACAATTTCCTTCAGCGGCCCCTCCTTCTTATTCGCCTTCCTCGGCGTCTGCCTTTCTGGTTTTGCGCCATGGGGTTGTCATAAAAATTAGCGCGACCGCAATTAAAATAACACCAGCCGCTAAACCAAAGGGCCACCCTAGCCACCACCTCAAGCTATTCATCGCTAGGGTTGCAATAAACATAAACACAAGGAAGCGAATGAGCTTCATTGTGAATGGCTTCATCTGAGAATCCAGCGTCATTTCCGGTACAAATGTCCAATAAATTATACACCAAGAAAGCGGACATCACCATAGCACCTTGTTAGTCCTGGTTGACATGGAAATGATCAGATCACCAGCCCCGCACCCATGAGCACCAGCGCGTTTGCGAACAGCACAATCACCGACCACACCCTGCTGGGCGGCAGCACGAACATGTAAACGCTCAAGAGCATGACCGCGACGAGCCGCCACCAAGTCGTCGGCGTCAGCGTTGCTGCGGCTGGCCGCACGACCGACCGCGGTCCTGTCCGGTGAGTTGCTCCCAGAACAACAGCGATGGTCAGCGCAGCAAGACTCGCGATCAAGAGCAAGCCCGCGGTCCGGTCCATCCACTCCGTCAGCCAGCCAGCGAGCACCAAATTCACCGCTTTCGAGGTCGATCAGCGTCAGAATCAGGACTCCTCGAGCTATCTGCGACGCCGAAACGAACGTGGCGCCGATTGCAGGCCCCCACACGACGGCAAACACGTCGCACGACCCGTCAGGTCGTCGGTTCAAATCCGACCTGCCCCACCACTCATCCAGGTGAGAGGATTGCCGAGCGGGAGCGGCACGATCACCACCAGGTCTTTCCTGAGATCACCCCTCGAAGCACTCCACGCGGCTCAGCGCTTCGCCCGCCCGGTGGCTGCGGCCCCGGCGGCCCGTGCGGACGTCCTGGGGGGTCGACACCTTCGAGTGGCCGAGCTGGTCGGCGAACTCCGACAGCTCGCTCCCCCGGTTCCGGAGGTCGGCTTCCAGCGGATCAGCCTCGGAGCCGGAGATCGGGCGCAGCGCTCCGTTCGGGGAGCGCGGAGGGCGTCAGTGCTGGGAGGTGGCGACCTGCACGCCGAAGCTGATCAGCACGACCCCGGTGACCCGGTTCATGGCCCTGCGGACGGCGGGCCGTTCGAAGAACGCGCGGGCCTTGGCCAGCAGCAGCACGTATCCGCCGAGCCAGACCAGGGTGAGTGCTGCGTGCAGCAGCACCAGCACCGACATCCCGACGTGCGGGACAGCCCGGACGGCGCGAGCGTGGGCAGCAGACCGGTGTAGAAAACGGCGATCTTGGGGTTGAGGAGATTGCAGACCAGGCCGATCCGCCACGGGTTGCCCTCCGGGGAGGACTCGGCCGGTGCCGGAGCCGCTGAGTGGCCGTGGCGGCTGTGCACCAGTGCTTGGATCCCGAGGAAGACCAGGTAGGCGGCCCCGGCCACCTTGACCACGGTGAAGGCCGCCGCGGACGCGGCCAGGACCGCGGCCAGCCCCACCACGGACAGCACTCCCCAGCCCAGCAACCCGGCGGTGATACCGCCGACCGTCCGCAAGCCGTCCTGCCAGCTGGAGCCGACGGCCCGCTTCGTCACCAGGGCCATGTCCGGACCGGGCACCACGGTCAGCACGGCCAGCACGCCGACCGCCGCGAGGAACTGCACGAGCACGGGACTCAGTCTCGCAGCCGCACCTCCGCGAGGAGCGGGCCGACCGGGCTTACGACCCCCGCGGAAGGGCCTCCGAGCGCAGGGCTCCCCGAGATCCTCAACGAGCTCCCGGTGAGAACCACGCCCAGCACGGCCAGCAGCTCTGGCAGGCGTTCGGCACCCGTCCCGGACGCTCCTGCGGCTCAGCCGGCTGCTGTTCCTCGGGCGGTTCAGCACGTGCGGGGACAGCGGCGGGCGGGGGCACCCGTCTCATCCCACATGGACACCGCCGCCCGTCGGGGGCGGGTGCACCCGCCCCCGACGGGCGGTGCTCGTGGTGGTCACCGACGGTGGCACGGTCTCCCCCGGGACGCCGGTGCCGAGGAGCAGCCACTGTGGACGCTGTTGGTGCCGAGCGTCCTGCACTCCGCCGCGTCGCTGCTCGAGGTCGAGCACCCGGAGCGAGGGCCGTGCAGGAGGTTCCGCCACGGAAGTTCCTGCGTAAACGACCTGACAAGGCCCCCGTAGGTGCTCGGGCGGGAAGTACCTGAGCAGGGCATTTCTCGACCAGGTGTCGAGCCGGAAGCGACAGCGCCGACGAGCTCGGCTCCGCGCGACCGGTAGAAGGGAGCGGCGTCGCGGTCGGCCTCGATGTTGCTCCGGGGGAAACCCGGTCCGCGGGCGGTGCCGCACGTGTGGCTCCAGAGCTGACCACCGATGCCGCGGCCGATGGCGATCGGCTCCACGAACGAGTAGCCCGGTTCGCCTGCAGGCTACTCGCTCTGAGCGCAGTTGCGGTATCGGAGGGCATCGATCTCGGAATTCCACAACGATCAGTTGGAAGTATGACCGCGGAGGGGATCGCGCTCCTCTCCGCGCCGGTGGAAAAACGCGCCGAACATGCCGGCCAGCGTCGAGACAACGGTGATCGCGTACACGTTGATGATCACGCAGATGACTTGCCCCGATCCGGTGATCGGATTCGGCATCGTCGACGAGAGCGTCGTCAATTGCGAGGTTGTCCAGTACAGGGCGTCGCCGAAGCTGTGCAACGCCGTTGACGGTGCGTCGCCTTCCGCGAGGAGCATGGCTCCGCTGCCGGCGATATCCACGATCAGCGTGGCCAGGAGGGCCTTTCCCAGACGGTTCCGCAGGTGCAAGTGCGTCGGGCTCACCGCGCGCACCACGTCCCACACGTCCTTTGCCAACCACCAGTTGCAGCGACGGAACATCATGGAGCCAGTATGCAGCGAGCGTCTCAACTGGGTTGCCTGGGAAAGCTCTGCGTTCTGGGCTTTCAGGGCGCGGCTCGGCCTGGAATCCAGCGGGGCCCAGGCTCGTTCGAGTGCCGGTCGGGCCGCGACCGTCCTGGCTCCCAGCAAGCCGCAACGTGCTCAAATGGGGCATGCTATTCCGTCAGCTGGAGTACTTCGTGGCGCTCGCTCGGGAGCGCCACTTCGCCCGCGCTGCGAGCGCCTGCTACGTGTCCCAACCAGCGCTGTCCGAGGCGATCCGCAAGCTGGAGCACGAGCTGAAGGTCCCGCTGATCCGGCGAGGACGCAGCTTCGAAGGCCTCACTCCGGAAGGCGAACGGCTCGTGTTGTGGGCGCGGCGCATCCTCGCTGACCACAATGCCCTCAGACAGGAGGTAGCAGCGCTGCGGACCGGCCTCACCGGCGAGCTCCACCTCGGGGTGATCCCGGCCGCTGCCAGCACCGTAGCCCTGCTCACCGACCCCTTCTGCGCCGAGCATCCGCTGGTGCACGTGCAGCTTGAGACGAGTCTGCGGTCGGACGAAATCATCGGACGAATCCATCGGTTCGAGCTGGACGCCGGCGTCATCTACCTGGATGGGCACAGCACGAGCGATCTCCTGGTGACGCCGTTGTACGAAGAACAGCACGTGCTCATCGCCAGCGGCGCACTGCTCGCGGGACGAACGGACTCCATCAGCTGGTCAGATGCGCTGGAACTGCCGATCTGCCTGCTGAATGGCGGTATGCGCGGACGCCAGCTCGTCGATGACGCGCTGACAGCTCGGGGACTCGCGCTGACACCTCAGTTGGAGGCCGACTCCGTCGTGGCGCTGCTCGCCCACGTCGGTACGGGCCGCTGGGCCAGCATCGTCCCGCAATCCTGGTTGCGAACGCTGTGCTCCCCGGCGGGAGCATGCGAGCTGCAGTTGGACGATCCGTCCATCACCGCTCCGATCGCGCTCGTCACGAGTGCCGCGGAGCCTGGATCGGTGCTGACGCGCGCGCTGGTGCAGACCGCGCGGCGAGCTTCCTTCGGTGATGCGCTCGCCGCCCGGCCACGCTCGCAGGCAGATGACGGCGATCGCTCCGGACTCGATTGACACTGCTTATCACATCGTCGGAACTACGTCTTGGACGCATCGAGTCGCGGTCCGCCAGACTGCGAGTTGCTTCCGGACAACGGAAGCTTTCGAGGCTGCTCTGCGCTAGGAACGATCACATGTCCAAGATCCTGTGTGTTCTGTACCCCGACCCGGTCACCGGGTACCCGCCCGCGTACGCTCGGGATTCCTTGCCCACTGTGCGAGATTACCCGGACGGGCAGCCGCTGCCGACGCCGGCGGCGCTGGGGTTCACCCCCGGGCAGCTGCTCGGATGCGTCTCCGGCGAGCTTGGACTGCGTGAGTTCCTCGAATCCCAGGGCCACGAGCTGGTCGTGACCTCGGACAAGGACGGCCCGGATTCGGTGTTCGAGCAGGAGCTGCCCGAGGCGGACGTCGTCATCTCCCAGCCGTTCTGGCCCGCGTACTTGACGGCCGAGCGCATCGCCAAAGCACCGAAGCTGAAACTGGCCCTGACGGCCGGTATCGGCTCGGATCACGTGGATCTGGATGCCGCGATCAAGGCCGGCGTCACAGTGGCCGAGGTGACCTGGAGCAACAGCATCAGCGTCGCCGAGCACGCGGTCATGCAGATCCTCGCGCTCGTGCGCAACTTCCTGCCAGCGCACGAATGGGTCGCCAACGGGGGGTGGAACATCGCCGACGCCGTCGCGCGGGCCTACGATCTGGAAGGCATGGACGTCGGTGTGCTCGCAGCAGGCCGGATCGGCCGCGCGGTGATGCAGCGCCTGGCCCCCTTCGACGTACGATTGCACTACTTCTCACCGGAGCGTTTGCCAGCCGAACAAGAGCGCGAACTCGGGTTGACTTACCACCCCGATGCGCGTTCCTTGGCCAGGTCCGTCGACGTCGTTTCGATCCACGCCCCGCTGCATCCGCAGACCTACCACCTGTTCGACGCCGAGGTCATCGGCTCGATGCGGAGAGGGGCCTACGTCGTCAACACCGCACGCGCCGAGATCGTGGTGCGCGACGAGGTGGTCAAGGCCTTGGAGTCGGGCCAACTCGCCGGCTACGCGGGCGACGTGTGGTACCCGCAGCCACCAAGCGCGGACCACCCGTGGCGGAGCATGCCGCACGAAGCGATGACGCCGCACGTGTCGGGCACCACCCTGTCGGCGCAAGCCCGGTACGCCGCAGGCACTCGGGAAATCCTCGAGGACTTCTTCGCCGGCCGCGATATTCGCGAGGTGTACCTGATCGTCGAGGGAGGTGAACTGGCCGGTACCGGGGCGAAGTCCTACACCGCCGATGATGTCGCGAGCCCGGGCAGTGGCCGCGGGTAGTTCCCCGAAACGGTCCGCGCAGCGCTGCGCCGACCCCTCGTGGTCCCGTGCCGGGCGGGTGGGGCGTCGCGGTCGAGCACCGTCGGCGCGATTTTCTGATCTGCTTCACCGTTCCCGGTAAAACCGGTTGGTCGGTTCGGTGCGGCGCGAATCCCGTTGCCGTGTCCGCGGTTCCGATGAGTTCGTCGAACCGCGAATGTCCGAAGCGCGTTGCGACGACCTCGTGGGGCTGGTGTGGTGGTGACGAATGCGATTCCCCGGGAGGAGGTCCGAGGAAATCGCTGTCGTGAACAACTCGCACCGTGATCTGGCCCCGATCTCGGAGGTGGCCTGGCGGGTTCTGGAAGACCAGGTCCGCGTCGCGCGCGAGGCTGTTGATGCCGTGGAACGGGGTGCCCACGACGCGGAGTCGATCGACCTGTGCATCGAGGAAAGTTCCGTGTTCCGAGTGCACGGGGCCGAGACCGGCGTGGCGTTGACCGCTCCTTCTCCGGACTGACCGAACCTCCTGGAGCGGGGAGCGTGCTGAGCACGCACCCGGGTGCGGCGGGTGCGTCGCAACAACTTGTGGTGAAACGCTCGGCGGTCTTCCGGACGGGCAGTCGTCGGAGGATCCTCGGGCGACCGGTGCGAGGCCGGTGTTCGTTCGGCTGTGCAGCACAGACGGGGAGGGTTGTGGAATGCCGGCGTGGCGGGTGCGTGATTTCCACGGTGACGACCTGGACCAGGTGATCCACGTCTGGGACCAGAGCAGGGAAGGGGCGGAGCCGGTCTTCTCCGCCGCGGAGGTCGTGTCGATGGCCCAGGCCGGGCATCCGGCCATGGTCGCGGTGGTGGAGCAGGAAGTCGTCGGCATGGCGGCGGCCAAGATCGAGGGCGAGCGGGCGTGGCTCGCGCTGTTCGCCCTCGACGCCCGCTGGCGCAACCGGGGGATCGGCAGCGCACTGCTGGCCGAGCTGGAGAAGAAGCTGCGCGCTTCGGGGGTGCACCGCATCGCCAGCCTCGTTCCCGAAGGGGCGGCGGGGTTCCGGGCGATGGTGAACTCCGGTTACAGGCCGCGCACCGACCTGACCTACTTCGAGAAGGTGGAGGAACTCGACCCGGCCGACTTCGACGTGCTCGAACGTCTCGGCGGGGGTCTGCTTCCCCCGGGGCGGTGGGACGCGCTCGCGGGCATGAAGCGGGAGAAGGACGTCATCGAACGTCGTGTCGTGCTGCCGATCTCGCATCCCGAGCAGGCCGAACGCCACGGGGTGCTGCCGCCGAAGGCCATCATCCTGTTCGGCCCGCCCGGCACCGGCAAGACCAGCTTCGCCAAGGCGGTCGCCTCCTGGTTGGGGTGGCCGTTCGTGGAGCTGTTCCCCTCGCGGTTGGCGGCTTCCTCCGAAGGCGGTCTGGCGGCCTCGTTGCGCGGGATCTTCGGGGAGCTGGAGGAACTGGACGACCTGGTGCTGTTCATCGACGAGGTCGAGGAGATCGCCGGAGTCCGCTCCACGCCGGCGGTGGGGCCCGAGCACGGGGTCACCAACGAGCTGCTCAAGCTGATCCCGGGTTTCCGCGAGCACGACCACCGGCTGCTGGTCTGCGCCACCAACTCCGTGCGCTCGTTGGATCCGGCGTTTCTGCGGCCGGGCCGGTTCGACTACATCATCCCCGTAGGACCTCCGGACCCGCCTGCGCGGCGGGCGATCTGGTCGCGCTACCTCGGCCCCGCCCGCGACAACGTCGACCTGGACGTGCTGGTGGAGCGAACGGAGATGTTCACGCCCGCGGACATCGAGTTCGCCGCCCGCCAGGGAGCCCAGAGCGCGTTCGAACGCGACGTGCTGGAAGCGGACGGCGAACTCGCCACGACGGAGGACTACTTGCAGGCGATCGCCGGTACCCGCCCGACGCTGACCGCGCAGGCCATCGCCGAGTTCGAGCAGGACATCGACACCTACACCCGGCTGTGACGTGCCGGCCGCCCGCGGGCGGCGCAGCGCGCTCGCGGACTGGTCCGCCCGCGCCGTCGGAACCCGAGTCGCTCCGAGTTCCGAGGGCTGCGTTCAGACGCCGTTGGTGACACCGTCGGCAGCGACGCCGCGGCCGGGAGGGGCAGCTCCCGATTCGGAGGTGCTCCGGGAAGGGAACAGCGGGGGCGGCGAAGCGCAGGAGGGGACGACTGCCAGGCCTGCGCGGAAGGAGGGATACCTGTGTCCACCCCATCCTCATCCGGCGAGGGCGGAGCCGGCACCACGGTGTTGCACATCGGCCACGACGAGCTGGTGGTCCGCCAGCGCTACGAAGTCGTCAGCATCGCCAACGATCTGCTGATCGGAACGTGGTTTCTCATCGGCAGCTTGTTCTTCTTCTCCGAAGCGCTGATGACCGCCGGAACCTGGCTGTTCGTGCTCGGCAGCGTCGAAATGCTGATCCGGCCCACGATCCGCTTCGTCCGCCGGGTGCACCTGGCGCGGTTCCACCCGCGGACGCGCGGAACCGCCGACGCCGCCCACGACTTCTAGCAGGACGGCGCGGCCGCGGGCGTCTGCGGCGCGAGCCGCTCGTTCGAGCGGCGGGCGCAGGCGAGTGATAGCCGCGCCCCATCGATTCGTCGACGATTCCGCTTGGCCGTTCGCGCTTGCGTTGGACAGACTGGTCGCAATTCCCGGAGGAACGACGCGCGACGTTGCCAGGGGCGAAACTTCGCCTGTCGAGGCCGAGCTGTTGTTCGGGTGCGCAGCCGTTCTGATCGGTCTCGCGGACGCCCGTAGTTCCCCCGCTGTTGCCGGCCGTCGAGCCAGTGCGGGCAACAGCGAACTGCTGCCCGCACGAGGATCGGAGGCTCCGTGCACGTGGTACTGGCGGAGGCGCGCCGTTTCGTCAGTCTCGGCCCCGCTGAGAACGACCACCTGCACGCCCGCCGGGTTGCCGTCGGGCTGTTCTTCCCCGGGATCGCTCTGCTCGTAGCAGGCCGACCCGATCTCATCATCTACGCTGCATTCGGCTCGTTCACCGGCATGTACGGACGAGACGAATCCCACGCGCTTCGTCTCAGGCAGCAAGCGCAAGCAGCCCCCCTCCTGCTGACGTGCGCAGCCACCGGCGTACTCCTGTCCACCATCCACGCTCGTCCGTGGATCCTTCTGGCCGTTGAGAGCGCGTGCGCTGCTGCGGGTTCACTGGTGACGGGCAGGCTCGGACTGAAACCGGCGGGTCCTTTCCTCGGAATTTTCGCGCTCGGTGCCGCAGCAGCGGTCCCCGCCGTTCGAGTCACCGCCTGGTTGGCGCTGGTGATCTGCGCCGGGACGGCGGTGTTCAGCATCCTCGTCAGTCTCACCGGCGCCCTGGGGTGCCGTTCCTGCTCAACGGTCATCGCCAGCAGTACCGGGCCATCGCGAATGCTGTGGTCGCGCGCCGCGCTGGTGCACGCGGCCCGTTACTCGCTCGCCATCGGGGCTGCCGGTACGTGCGGCCTGTTTCTGGGGAACGACCACGCCCACTGGGCCATGATTTCCGCTGCGGTGCCGCTGGCTGCGCTTGACGGTCGTGATCGGACCCAGCGCGAGGTCCGCGGTGTGGTCCACCGCGGGATGCATCGTGTGTTCGGTACGCTGGCGGGGCTCGCCGTCACCGCCCTGCTGCTCTGGCCCGGCTTCAGCAGCAGCGTGCTCGCTGCTCTCGTCATAGGGCTGCTGTTTCCAACAGAACTGTTCATGGCACGCCACTACGGGATCGCGCTGGGGTTCTTCACCCCGCTGATCATGTTGATGACCCAGCTGGCTGATCCCGTCGATCCCGTGACGCTCCTCGCCGACCGCATCGTTGACACTCTGATCGGAGTTGCCGCGGGCATCGGCGTGGCTGCGAGCACCCGCCGTCTGCCCGCGGGAAACCGCGACACGGGGTGAGCGCGGTGGTCCGCTCTTGCGCATCCGGTCGGTGCGGTCGAAACCGGCTCTTCGGCGCGAAGCCGGGAGCGCTGGGGAGAGTGGTCGGGTGGACGCACCGCGTGGGTTGAGGCGCTGGAAGCGCTGACTGCTCCCGTCGTCGGTGCTCGCGTAGTTCCCGCCGCTGTCCTCGACAGCATCCGCGGCAGCAGCGACACCAGTTGCGAGCCCCCGCCTGAACCACGAAGTGGCTGAGCAACTGGTCCCAACGGCCCGCTCGCCGCGCCGGCGTCGGGCGCTGCGGGTGCAGAACCCCTGAGATCAGCGACGGACTGGCTGCCGCTGCGCGGCGAAGCTGCAATGCCCTGCAGCGCGCCGTCGTCGACTTCGACCGCGGGCACTACGACTACCCGCGCGGCATCGCAGTCTTGCACGCGCGGAAGTGGTCGTGGGGCGATGTGCGTGAACGGACCTGAGCGCGCATCCGCGAGCGGGACCGGGGCGTCGACTCCGGGTGCACGGGCTTGCCGGGGACGTGCCCGGTGGACGGCGTTCCGTGGCACCTTGGTCGAGATGCCTCCGAAGAAGCGGGTTGCTCCGCGCCGACGGGGGCCGCTCCGGCGTCCGGAACGCTCTTCGCTCCTCGCCAGCGCACGGATCAACGGTCGGCCGTGATGTCGTCGTCCTCGCGGGCCTGCTGGGCCGCCGCCCGGTCGAGCAGCAGGGCGCGCTCACGCTCGTTCCCGGTCTGCCGGGCCGCGCGGGTGAACTCCTCCCGCGCCTCGGCGTGCCTGCCGAGCTTGGCGAGCAGGTCGCCGCGCACGCTGGGCAGGTGGTGGTAGCTCGCCAGCGCGGGCACGTCGCTGAGCGCGTCGACCAGCTCCAGACCGGCCCGCGGGCCGTCAGCCATGCCCACGGCGACCGCGCGGTTGAGCTCGACCACCGGCGAGGGGGTGATCCCGGCGAGCTGCTCGTAGAGTTCGCTGATGCGCTTCCAGTCGGTCTCGCCGGGCGTGCGGGCGCGCGCGTGGCAGGCGGCGATCGCCGCCTGCAGCGCGTACGGCCCCGGTGCGGCGGCCAGCCGCTCGGCGCGCGCGAGCGCGGCCAGCCCGCGCCGGATGAGCAGCTGGTCCCACCGGCCGCGGTCCTGGTCGAGCAGCAGCACGGGCTCGCCCGAGGGGGTCGTGCGCGCCCTCGTGCGGGACTGCTGGATCTCCATGAGCGCCACGAGGCCGTGCGCCTCGGCCTCCTCGGGCATCAGCTGCACCAGCACCCGCCCGAGCCGCAGGGCCTCCGCGCACAGCTCGGGGCGCACCCAGTCCTCGCCCGCCGTGGCGGAGTAGCCCTCGTTGAAGATCAGGTAGACGACCTGGAGCACCGAGGACAACCGTTCGGTCAGTTCGGCCCCCTGCGGCACCGCGAACGGCACCCGCTTCTTCGCGAGCGCCTTCTTGGCGCGCACGATCCGCTGGGCGACGGTCGGTTCGGCGACGAGGAACGCGCGGGCGATTTCGGCGGTGGTGAGCCCGCCCAGCAGCCGCAGGGTGAGCGCGACCCTGGCCTCGGTGGACAGCACCGGGTGGCAGGCGGTGAACAGCAAGCGCAGCAGGTCGTCGCCGAGATCGGCGGGCTCGGTTCCGGGTTCGTCCCCTGACCCGAGCTCGCGGGCGATCTCGGCGACCTTGCGCTCGAAGCGCTCCTGCCTGCGGAACTGGTCGACCGCGCGCCGCTTGGCGATCGCCATGAGCCACGCGCCTGGGTTGTCCGGCACACCCGACTCGGGCCACTGCTCGAGCGCGGCGACCAGGGCTTCCTGCGCGAGCTCCTCGGCGCTGCCGACATCGCGCGTCATCCGCGCGAGACCCGCGATCAACCGCGCCGATTCGATCCGCCAAACCGCCTCGACCGCGCGGTGGGCGTCCCCCGCTGCCGTCACAACGGACAGGGGAGCACTCGCCGGGCCGCGCGGCAAGGCGGACTACCGCTGGCGCTGCTCGGCGATCCGCTCCCGCATGCGCTGCTCGGAGTCGCGCAGCTCGGGGGTGAAGTTCTCCCCGAAGTCGTCCTCCTCGAAGACCTTGCGGATCTCCACCTCGCCGCTCTCGAACGGGAGGCGCCTGGCCCACGCGACGGCTTCGTCGCGGGACTTCACGTCGAGGATCCAGTACCCGGCCACGAGCTCCTTGGCCTCGGTGAACGGGCCGTCGACGACCTCGGTGGCGCCCCCGCCGGAGAACTTCACCCGCGCGCCGGTCCGGCTCTCCTGCAAGCCGTTCCCGTCGAGCATCACCCCCGCCTTGACGAGTTCCTCGTTGTACGCCGTCATGTCCGCCAGCTCCCGCTCGGTGGGCAGCACGCCCGCCTCCGACTCGTCGCTGGCCTTGACGATCATCATGTACTTCATCGCGTTCTCCCGTGGTGCGTCGCGGCCGTTGCCGTGCCCCTCACGTGCGCGTCGAACGGGCGGGGCCGGAATCGACACCCGGCGGCGGCCGTTCCCGAGATTTTTCCGGGGCGCGTTCGACCGGTTACGCGGCGGCAGGATGGGGCGATGGGCTTCGTCGACCTCAGCCACGTCATCGAACCCGGCACGGTCACCTACCCGGGGCTGCCGGGCCCGGACATCTCCAGCCACCTGAGCTTCGAGGACTCGCGCGCGCACTACTCGGCGGGCACGGAGTTCACCATCGGGCGCATCGACATGGTCACCAACACCGGCACGTACCTCGACACGCCCGCGCACCGCTTCCGCGACGGCGACGATCTGCACCGGCTGCCGCTGGAGTCCTGCGCCGCGCTGCCCGCGGTCGTGCTCGACGGCGACGGCGCCATCGGCCCCGAAGCGCTCGAGGGGGTCGAGGTCGAGGGGTGCGCCGTCCTGCTGCGGACGGGCTGGGACCGCCACTGGGGCACCGAGCGGTACGGCGATCCGGACCACCCCCACCTCACCGGAGCGGGCGCCCGGCACCTGGTGGACCGCGGCGCCGCGCTCGTCGGGATCGACTCGGTCAACATCGACGACACCCGGGCGGGCGAGCGGCCGGCGCACACCGCCCTGCTGGCCGCCGGCGCACCGGTCGTCGAGCACCTCATAGGCCTGGACGCGCTGCCGGGGACCGGAGCCAGGTTCACCGCGGTGCCCCCGGCGGTGCGGGGGTTGGGCACGTTCCCGGTGCGGGCCTTCGCGGTCGTCCCGTGAGCCGTGGGCGGCGGGAACCGCCGGCGTCCGGGCGAGCGCGAGCACCGAACCCGGCGCCGGGATCGGTGGTGCTGGTGCCGCCCGGTGGTCATGATGGGCGGCATGATCACTCGCTCCCGGGTGGCGGAAGCCGCCGCACGCATCCGCCGCGACGTCCGCACCACGCCGCTCGTCCAGTTCGACGCCGCCGCGTTCGACGCCGCGGAGCTCGCCCCCGCGGCGGAGGTGTGGTGCAAGCTCGAGCAGCTCCAGCACACCGGCTCGTTCAAGGCGCGCGGCGCGTTCAACAGGATCCGCACCGCCGCCGAGCACGGGCAGCTCACCGACGCCGGGGTGGTGGCCGCTTCCGGCGGCAACGCGGGGCTCGCCGCGGCCCACGCCGCCGCGCAGCAGCGCGTGCCGGTCCGGGTGTACGTGCCGGAGACCGCGCCGGCGGTGAAGGTGGCGAAGCTGGAGAAGCTCGGCGCCACCGTCGTGCGGACCGGCGCGAAGTACGCCGATGCCCACGCCGCCGCCGTCGAGCACGTCGCCGAGACGGGCGCGCTGTTCTGCCACGCCTACGACCAGCCGGAGATTTGCGCGGGGCAGGGGACCCTCGGTCGTGAGCTGCTCGAGCAGACAGGGGGAGAGCTGGACACGATCCTGCTCGCCGTCGGCGGCGGTGGCCTCATGGCCGGCGTCGCCGCCGCCACCGAGGGGCGGGCCCGCGTGGTCGGGGTGGAACCGCGCGGCATCCCCACGCTGCACGCGGCCCTCGACGCCGGTGAGCCCGTCGACGTCGACGTCTCCGGCATCGCGGCCGACTCGCTCGGCGCCACCCGCCTGGGAGGGATCGCCCACGAGGTGGCCGCGCGCACCGGTGTCGCCCCGGTGCTCGTCGACGACGCGGACATCACCGCGGCCCGCGACCTGCTGTGGCAGCAGTACCGCCTCGTCGTCGAGCACGGCACGGCCGCCGCCCTCGCGGCGCTGCTCTCCAGCGCGTACCGGCCGGCGGAGGGCGAACGGCTCGCCGTGGTCCTCTGCGGGGCGAACACGGACATCGCGGACCTGGCGTAGGGGCGCTGGTGCCGCCCACCGCGACTCGCCGCGGCGAGTCGCGGTCGTCGTGCGGGTCAGCACTGCTCGGCCGGTATCCAGCCCTGCTCGCAGCCGTACTGCTGCTGGACTTCACCGCTGGTCGGTTCCTGACCGCAGGCGGTCCCGCACTGCTGGTATCCCGGCAGCTGGTCGTACTGCTCGTAGTCGTACGGGTAGCCGGTTTCCTCCCGGTACCGCTGGTACTGCTCCGGCGCGGGCACCTCGTCCGCCCCGTCGTCGACGCGGCCCTCCTCGTCCCCGGAGGGGCTCCCGGAACCGCCGGGGGCGGTCTCCTCGCCAGGACCGGTGCCCTCCGGGGCGCCGGTCAGACCGCACTGAGCCTTGGTGGCCTCGTCCATGTCCGCGGGGTCGAGCCCGCAGTTGTCCGGGGGCGGGGCTTCGGCGGGCGGCGCCCGGTGCACCGGCCCGGGAGGGGCTGGTTGCGGTTCCGGCGGTGGCGCCGTTCCAGTCCCGCTCTCGTTGAAGCAGCCCCCCAGCACGAGCGCGAATCCCGCGAGCAGGGCAGCGATGCGCATCGGGTGGTGTGTCACGGCCCTCGCCCCCGTCCTCGGTCCTCCCCCCTTCACCGCGCCCACCAGTGGGCCTCGGGCGCAGACCTGCGGCAAGGGTCTTTGTGCCCACCGCGACTCGCCGCGGCGATCTTGAGGCCGCAGCGGCGCGGACGTATGCTCGCCGACTCGTCCGGGACGCCCCGGCACCGCACGTCGCCGGGGCGCTCGACCACGAGCTGTGCCATCGCGGAGAAGGGAGGAGTCGGTGCGCGAGGTCGCTGTCGTCGGAGGTGGGATCATCGGCCTGTCCTGCGCCTGGCACCTCCTGCAGCGCGGTGTCGGCGTGACCGTGTGGGAGCGCCAGCACGTCGGCGCCGGGGCGTCGTGGGGCAACGCCGGGCAGCTCGAGCCCTCGCTCGCGGTGCCGCTGCCCGAGCCGTCCAACGTCCGCGCAGCGCTGCGCAGCCTGGTCGACCGCGACTCGGCGGTGCTGCTGCCGCGCCGCGTCGACCGCGAGCTCGCCGCCTTCCTGCGCACGTTCCTCACCCGCTCCACGACGCGCACGTGGCGGCGCGCGGTGCGGGCGCAGGCACCGCTGAACGCGCGGGCGCTGTCGGCCTACGACGAGCTCGTGGACGCGGGCGTGCCGGTGTCGTTCACCCGCGCCCCGTTCACCTCGGTGGCGGCGGACGCGGCCGAGGCCGATGGCCTGCTGCACGAGCTCAGCGCGCTCGCCGCCGGCGGCTACCGGGTGGACCACGACGTGCTCACCGCGGACGAGCTGCACGCGGCGGAACCGATCACCGCGGGCTCGCGGGCCGCGGTGGGCGTGCGCATCAACGGGCAGCGCTTCCTCGACCCGCCGCGCACCCTGGAGGTGCTGGCCGACGGCGTCCGCTCCGCCGGCGGGGAGGTCCGCGAGGGGCAGCAGGTGCAGCGGGTGGCCGAACGCGGCGGGCGGGTGCGCGTGGACTCCGCGGACGACACCGCCGAGGTCGATGCGGTCGTGCTGGCCAACGGGGCGTGGCTGTCCCCGCTGGGCCGGGAGCACGGCGTGCGGATGCCGATGCACGCCGGCCGCGGTTACAGCTTCCAGGTGCAGGTGCCCACCCGGCCGAACGGGATGGTGCACTTCGCGGGGCCGCGCATCGCCTGCACGCCGTTCCGCGACGGCGTGCGGGTCTCCAGCCTGATGGAACTGGAGAAACCCGACGCCGGGGTGATCTCCGCGCACGCCGAGCGGTTCCGGCGGCAGGCCGAGCGCGTGCTCCCGGAGGCGGACTGGAGCACGGCCACCGACATGTGGGTCGGCCCGCGGCCGCTGACCGGGGACGGGTTGCCGCTGATCGGGCCGACCCGCACACCCGGCGTCTACGCCGCCGGCGGGCACGGCATGTGGGGTGTCACGCTCGGCCCGCTGACCGGGCGACTCGTGGCGCAGCTGCTCGTCGACGGGCACGCCGAGGTGGATCTGGCGGCGTTCGACCCCCGCCGGTGACCGCCTCGGCTCGGTGCTCGCGGGACCGGCGTGGTCAGCTCACGGGCTCGTAGTGGTCCCCGGTGCGCGCCGCCTCCGGTGCCGCGGCGGGTTCCGCGGAGTCCTCGGCGGGTTCCGCGGGGCCGTGCGCCCGCGCCGCTCCGGTGGGGGCCGCCGCGCGGCGCTCGGCCAGCGTCCGCCGCACCGCCCAGGTGATCGCGCCGATCCAGAGCACCAGGAGCACCGCGTTGACCGCCACGAGCGAGGTGCCCTCGACGCCGATGGGGGACAGGAGCAGCTGCAGGTTCGTCAGCACGATCATGCCGCCCGCGCCGACGCCGATGATGCGGGTCGGCAGGATCCGCACGAGGTAGGCGGCGAACGGGGCGGCGGCGACGCCGCCGATGAGCAGCCCGCCGATGATCACCGGCGACAGCCCGCTGGTGCCGAGGGACAGCAGGAAGCCGGCGCTGGCGGCCAGGGACACCGGGACCTCACCGGTGTCGACCGAGCCGATGACGCGGCGCGGGGCGAGGCGTCCGCTGCTCAGCAGCGTCGACGTGGAGATCGGTCCCCAGCCGCCCCCACCGGTGGCGTCGAGGAAGCCGGCGGCCAGGCCCAGCGGCGCGAGCCAGCGCCGGTTCTGCACCGTGAGGCCGGAGCGGACGACCGGGCGGGTGCCGAGGGCGAACCGGATGATCACGTAGCAGCCGAGCAGGAGCAGCAGCGTGGCCATCCACGGCTCGCTCGCCTCGGTGGAGAGGCTGGTGAGCACGGTGGCTCCGAGGAACCCGCCGGCGGCTCCGGGCAGGGACAGCCAGAGCATGACCGGCCAGTCCACGTTGCCGAACCGCCAGTGCGAGACACCGGAGGCGGCGGCCGTGCCGATCTGGGCGAGGTGCACCGAGGCCGACGCCACGGCGGGTGCCGTGCCCACGGCCAGCAGCCCGGTCGTGGCAGTCACCCCGAAGGCCATGCCCAGCGATCCGTCCACCAGCTGTGCTGCGAACCCGGCCAGGGCCACGAGCACCAAAGTCACCATGCGAATGCTCCCGCGTTGTCCGCACCCGTCGGCGCGTTTTCACAACTAAGTCGACAAGAAAGGTACAGTTTCTCGCCGCCGAGCTACAGCCGTTCCACGAAGTAGGATCGGGTGTTTCCGACGGGGTCGAACCGGGCGCTGGTGGTGGACGTGCAGCGCACGTGGTGGGTGGGGCGCGATCGCGTCCCTGCGGGGGTGCGCCGCCCGCGCTCTGCGGCTGTGCGGAGAGTCACAGGGCCTTGCGCGGAGGAATCGGAGGAGTCGGGCGGAGCAGGTGCGCACGCCGGGTGCGCGACGGGAATCGCCCCCGGGGCTGCGCGTGCCGGGCGCGGCGCGCTGAGGGGGCCGCCCTGGCAGGAGTCACCGGCTGCGCCAGACTTCCTCGCTGGCCGTGCGCGCGTCGATCTCCGGCGACAGCGAGCTCTCCAGCAGGTCCGCCAGGGTGACGTGCTCCAGGACCTCGCGCAGGCTGCTGCGCAGCGCGATCCACACGCGCTGCAGCACGGCCTCGGACGGCTGGTAGGTGGCGTCCTCCGGGCGCGAGCCTGCGATGCTGACCAGCGGGCCGTCGGTGGCGCGGATGACGTCGGCGACGGAGATCAACCCGGGGGAGCGGGCCAGCACCCAGCCGCCCGTCTGCCCGCGCCTGCTGGCCACCATGCCGGCTTTGCGCAGGTCCGCGAGCACGTTCAGCAGGAACGTGCGGGGGATGCCCTGCGCGGCGGCGAGGTCCTCGGCCCGGGCCACCTCGCCCGGCTGCAACCGGCCGATCTCGATGAGCGCCCGCACCGCGTAGTCCACCTTGGCCGAGATCCGCATGGGGCTATTGTCCCGTAACTCCGCCGAGTGAAGGGGGTGCCGGGTGGGCGGCGGGGCGAGCGCGCTCCCGCAGGGGCTCCGTCAGGGCAGGTGGCCGACGGCGCCGAACGAGTTGGCCCGCGCGACCTCCTCCGGGGAGGGCGGCGTGTCGGGCCGCCACTGCGCCACCGGTACCAGCCCCGGCCGCACCAGTTCGCAGCCCTGCAGCAGCGGCATGATGCGGTCGGCGGTGCGCCAGGACACCGGGGTGGGCGTGCGCGCCATGACCTCCTCGGCGTTGGCCACCTCTTCGGCGCTGGCGCCGAGCTGCGAGATGTGCGAGACGGCCAGGTAGCTGCCCGCGGCGCAGGCGGCGCGGTAACCGGCGAGCATCGCGACGGCCTCGGCGTCGTCGGGCACGAACGGCAGGATCGCCACCGCCAGCACCGCCACCGGCCGGGTGAAGTCGAGCAGCTCGGCCACGCCCGGATCCGCCAGCACGGCCTGCGGATCGCGCACGTCGGCCTGCGTGACCGTGACGCCGTCCACGCCGCGCAGCAGGCGCCGGGCGTGCGCGACGGCCACCGGTTCGATGTCGACGTAGGCGATGCGCGCCGCGGCGGAGTGCTGCCGCGCCAGCTCGTGCACGTTGCCCTTGGTCGGGATGCCCGATCCGAGGTCGAGGAACTGGTCGACGCCCCGCTCGCACAGGTGGTGCACGGCGCGGCCGAGGAACGCCCGGTTCGCCCGCGCGTAGCGCACCGCGTCCGGGAGGACGCGCGCACCGGCCTCGGCGGCTTCCCGGTCGACCGCGAAGTTCGCGGAACCGCCCAGGTAGTAGTCGTACATCCGGGCCGCGTTCGGCCGGGTGGTGTCGACGTGCTGCGGTTCGTCGGCCTCGGGCACGGTGCTCCTCGTCTCGCGCGGTTCGGTGATCGCCATCCTAGGCGACACCGCCCCGCGGGTCGTCCGCTGCGGCGCGGCAACCGCGCGGCCTTCCGCGAGCGCACCCGGGCGGATCGGCTCCTTTCCGCTCAGCGGGAGTCCGGTGTCGCTGCTGCCGACGAGGCGGCTGAAACCCTGGGGTGGTCCGAGTCACGGGAGGAATGCGAACAATGCGAACTCAGGTCGCCATCATCGGCGGGGGACCGGCGGGGCTGCTGCTCTCGCACATGCTGCACCTGCGGGGCGTCGACTCCGTGGTGCTGGAGCGGCGCAGCCAGGAACACGTCCAGCAGCGGGTGCGCGCGGGCGTCCTCGAGCAGGGCACCGTCGACCTGCTGCACTCGGTCGGCGTGGGCGAGCGGCTGGCCGCCGAGGGCGACGTGCACCGCGGGGTCTACGTGCAGTTCGACGGCGAGCACGTGCACATCCCGTTCACCGAGCTCACCGGCCGGGCCATCACCGTCTACGGCCAGGCCAACGTGGTGCGCGACCTCGCCGAGCGCCGCGCCGCCGACGGCGGTCGGATCCACCACGGGGTCTCCGACGTCTCCGTGCACGACGTGACCACCGACCGCCCGTTCGTGCGGTTCACCCACGAGGGCGCGCAGCACGAGCTGGAGGCCGACTTCGTCGTCGGCTGCGACGGCTTCCACGGCGTGTGCCGGGACACCATCCCCGAGGACGTGCGCACCGTCTACGAGCGGGTCTACCCCTTCGGCTGGCTCGGCGTCCTCGCCGAGGTCCCCCCGTCCACCGACGAGCTCATCTACTCCAACCACCGCAACGGCTTCGCGCTGCACAGCATGCGCTCGGCCGAGCTCAGCCGGCTGTACCTGCAGTGCTCGCCGGAGGAGTCGGCCGCGGACTGGTCGGACCAGCAGATCTGGGACGAGCTCGCCGTCCGCCTCGGCAGCGAGGGCTGGAGCCTGCGCCAGGGGCCGATCATCGACAAGAGCGTCACGGCGATGCGCAGCTTCGTCTCCGAGCCGATGCGCTACGGATCGCTGTTCCTCGCCGGCGACTCGGCGCACATCGTGCCGCCCACCGGGGCGAAGGGGCTCAACCTGGCCGTCGCCGACGTGTACCGGCTGTGCGAGGCGCTGGACGACTACTACGGCAGCGGCAGCACCACCGGGCTGGACACGTACTCGCAGGACTGCCTGCTGCGGGTCTGGCGCGTGCAGCACTTCTCCTGGTGGATGACCTCGCTGACGCACCGCTTCGGCGGGCCGGACGCGGCGTTCGACCGGCGGCTGCAGCGCTCGCAGTTCGACTACCTGCGCAACTCGACCGCCGCGGCGACCACGCTGGCGGAGAACTACGTGGGCATGCCGCTGGTCTGAGCGGGTCGGGCCGGCCGGTGCGCTGCGCACCGGGGCGCCCGCCTGCACTGCGTGCCGGTGGGCCCGCACGGGCTCCGCGCCGACACCCGGTGCGCCTGGCGGGGTGGCCGCCGAGTCGGCACCCCGCGGGAGCCCGGGCACCCCGCGGGAATCCGGGCACCCCTGGGGGCACCGCTCACGTCCGGTCGGCGAGTCCGCTCGTCAGTTCCGCGAGCTCGTCGAGCCGCCGCAGGGACGCCTCCTGCGGTTCGGTCGGCAGGGCGAGCAGCGCCTCGTCCACCCCGGACTCGGCGTACTCCTCGAGCGTGGCGCGGTCGGCCGGTGCGGCGTACACCGACACGGGAACGCGCCAGCCGGCGCGGTCGCGGACCTTCTCGATCCGCTCCCCGAGGTTCTCGGTGCCACCGCGGGGCAGCCAGCCGCCGCCGTACTCGGCCACCCGCTCCACCGAGCGCTCGCTCTCCCCGCCCACGTAGATCGGCGGGTGCGGGGTCTGCACCGGCTTGGGCCAGGCGTAGATCGGGTCGAAATCCACGTGCTCGCCGTGGAACTCGGCCCGCTCCTCGGTCCAGACGGCGCGCATGGCGCGGATCCGCTCGTCCATGAGAGCGCCCCGGCGGGACGGGTCCGTGCCGTGGTTGCGCATCTCCTCGCGGTTCCAGCCCGCACCGACGCCGAGCACGAACCGCCCACCCGAGACCACGTCGAGGCTGGCGACCTCCTTGGCGGTGGTGATCGGATCGCGTTCGATGATCAGTGCGATCCCGGTGCCGACGACGAGCCGCTCGGTGACCGCCGCCGCTGCGGTGAGCGCGACGAACGGGTCCAACGTGCGGTAGTAGATCCGGGGCAGGTCGCCGCCACCGGGGTAGGGGGTCTCCCGACTGGCGGGGATGTGCGTGTGCTCGGCGATGAACAGCGAGTCGAAACCGCGCTGCTCCGAGGCCTGGGCGAGCGGGGCCGGTGGGATTCCTTCGTCGGTGATGAACGTCTGGATGCCGAACCGCATCGGATCCTCCTGTCGGGGTCGGGGTGTTCGGAGACCTCGCCGGACGGGCGCGCCGACATGAGATGATCATGGAAGCGTGCGGCTCGCCGGCGCGGACGAGGGTCAACCGATTCCGGCCACAACCGTAGAGGGGGGTTCGGGCGTCGTGCAGGGATGTGACGGTGTCGATCGCAGTGCCCGTGACCGCCTGGCCGGGCGACGGGCTGGCGGCCATGGATGAACTGACGGACAAGCTGACCGACCTCTACCAGGAGAACTACCGGCAACTCCTGCGCATCGCCGTGCTGCTGGTGGACGACCGCGGCAGCGCGGAGGACATCGTGCAGGACGCGTTCGTGCGGGTGTACGACTCCCGGGCGCGGTTGCGCGATCCGGACAAGGCGCTGGCGTTCCTGCGGCAGGCCGTGCTGAACCGGGCCCGTTCGGTGCTGCGGCGCCGGCGCGTCGCCCGGCGGTACCAGCCCCGCCTGGCCACGCGCGACGCGCAACCGGACGACACGGGCCGCGGCGTGGACCGCGCGGTGCTCAGCGCTGCGCTGGCGCAGCTGCCGCGGCGGCAGCGGGAGGCCATCGTGCTGCGCTACTACGCCGACCTCAGCGAAGCGCGGACCGCCAGCGTGATGGGATGCAGCCCGGGAGCGGTGAAGGCGTACTGCTCGCGGGGTGCCGCGCGGCTGGTCGAGTTGCTGGGGGAGCGGGCGTGAGCGGTGAGCGGGAGTCCACAGCGGAACGGCTGCGCGCCCACCTGCAGCGCGCCGTCGAGGACGTGGAACCGGAACCGGGCGCGTTCGCCCGCGTGCTCGCCCGCACGCGCAGGCGCCGCCACCGCCGGGTTCCGGTGCTGTCGGCCGCGGTGACCGCCGCCGCGGCCTGCGGCCTGCTCGTCTACGTCCTCGCCGGGTCGCAGCCCGAGGGCGAGCCGCACCCGGTGAGCGTGCGCCCGAACAGCTACGTCGCCACCGCGGAACCCGGTGTGCTGGCGCTGTACGACATCGCCGGCGGGGGGCGCGGTCCGGACCTGGCGCGGTTCGACCGGAGCCGCCCCGAAGCGCTCGCCGGCACAGCCGAGAACGTGTACGTGCTGGTCGCCGGGACGCAGCGGGAGATCTTCGCCGTCTCGCCCGACGGGCAGCGCCGCCCGGTGGCGCGCGTGCCGGACACGGCTGATCCGTCGATCCTCGCGGCCCGCTCCGGTCGCGTCGCCTACGTCGACCGGCGCGCCGCCGGCGAGGCGGTGGTGCTCGTGGCCGGCGATCGGCGGCGGGAACTCGACGTGCCCGCGGGTTCGAGCGTGCGCGACGTGGCGCTGACCGGGGGCGGACGCGTGGGCGTGCTGCTCGGCGAGGGGCGCTCGACCGAGCTCCGCGTGGTGGATCCGTCCGCGGGCGCGGTCGAGGGCCCGGCGGTGTCCGGTCTGGACAGCGGGGAGTGCGGACCGCTGGCGGTGACCGGCAGCGAGAGCGGTGTGGCGGTGCTGCGGCCCGCCGCGTGCGGCAGCGGCGAGGTGCGCGTGACGAAAGTGGACGGTGCTTCCGGCGCGGTCACCGGCGCCGGTGTCCCGTTCACCGCGGGGGAGCTGCGCCCGGGCCGGCCGCAGCTGTCCACCGACCGGTTGGGGCGGGTGCTCGTCTCCGCGGGGCAGCGGCAGTGGCTCGTGGACGGCGCCGTGGTCCGCGACGTCCCCGCGCAGTGCGCCGCGGACTGCGCCGGGCGGCCCGCGACGCTGTGGGGCTAGACCGGGAGGCGGCGACCCGCACCGGCCGGGCGGCGGGACATGCCCGGGCCGGCGCGAAACGCCCGGCCGGTGTCGATCATCGGGGAGAATCACCCGCGGTGGATGCGCGGAATCGTCGCGGGGAACTGCTCCGGCTCGCGCGGACGGCGCTGGACCGCCCGCGCGGGCAGCTCCTCGCCGCCCTCGCGGTGTCGGCCTGGACGTTCGGGTGGATCGGCGGGCAGCTGCCGGCCGGTGCGGAACCGAGCGCGTTCGACGTGCTCGGGGCGATGCTCGCGCGGCTCGGGCTGGGCGGTGAGACGTGGAGCGCGCAGCTCGCCGCGGCGTGGTCCACCGGTGCCGCGGCGCTGCCCGTGGTGGGAGGGCTGCTCTGGGCCGCCACCACCGAGCGGCACCAGAGCCCGGCGCTGTTCGGGTGGGTGGCGGTGATGCTCGGCTCGGAGCACCTCGGCTACCGCCCCGCGTTCGTGCTCGGGGCCGTCGCGCTGGCCGCTGTGATCGCCCTGCTGTGCGGGTGCGCGATGCTCACCGGCAACTTCGTCGACCGCAGTCCGGTGCTGGTGCCGGCCGACGTGTTGCGCGCCGGGGTGGTCGCCGCGGCGCTGACCGCGGTCGTGCCGCTGCTGCTGCCGCTGCAGCTCGGAGCCTGGCTGACCCGGGCCTACGTGACGCTTCCGCCGCGGCGGCTGCCGCGGCCCGGGCGGTCCGCGCGCGGCGGGTGCGCGGGGGCGGCGCAGGAGGGCGGAGCGGTTCCCGAGCCCCGCTCGGAGCGGTCGGCGCAGCCCCGGTCGGAGCGGTCCGAGGAGTGACCGGAGCCGCGGGTGCGGCGTGCTGC
The DNA here is from genome assembly GCF_054782015.1 of Salinifilum aidingensis. NCBI lineage: Bacteria > Bacillati > Actinomycetota > Actinomycetes > Pseudonocardiales > Pseudonocardiaceae > Salinifilum > Salinifilum aidingensis. The sequence continues at coordinate 25,654 of NZ_BAAGTH010000017.1, forward strand.
ACGGCCGGGCCGCAAGACCCGACAGCGGTAGCTGTGTCACTCGGGAGAGTGATATTCGCGGAGAGCGGGGCAGTGGCCGGGCTCGTGCTGCTTTCGGGGTGATCTTCGTCGGAACGGTTGTCAGCTGCGATGATCACGCGCGGTGCTCGACTCCCTCGCCAGCTGTGGCCGCCCGCGGCCGGGGGCGGGCCCGGTGCTGCGCTGTGGCGCGTGATCGCAACCCCTGTGCAGAATGACGCGTCGAAAGGTGATCGTCATCGGCCCGGTCAGCCACCCGGGGGCCGACTGATCGACGTCGTCGAGGTCGTAGGGGAAGACGTCCCTCGTCGAAGCGGAGGTCAGCAGTGAGCACCCGTGGCAGCACGCGTGGCCCCACGAGCGGCGTGGTCTACGTCCACTCATCGCCGTCTGCGGTCTGTCCGCACGTCGAGTGGGCCGTGTCCGGAGCTCTCGGGGTCCGCACCGAACTGCGCTGGACGGCGCAACCGGCAGCCCCCGGTCAGCTCCGCGCCGACTGCACGTGGTCCGGAGAACCGGGCACCGGCGCGCGCCTCGTCGCGGCGCTGCGCGCGTGGCCGATGTTGCGGTTCGAGGTCACCGAGGACCCCAGTCCGGGCATGGACGGGCAGCGCTTCTGCCACGTTCCGAGCCTCGGGCTGTGGCGCGCGTGCACCAGCGCCAACGGCGACATCGTCGTGGGCGAGGACCAGCTGCGCGCGCTGACCGCCGAGCCGGGCGCGCCGGAGTCCGTGCACCACCGCGTGCAGCAGCTGCTGGGTGCCGCCTGGGACGCGGAGTTGGAACCGTTCCGGCACGCCGCCGAAGGCGACCCCGTCACGACGCTGCACCGCGTCGGCTGAACTGCGGCCCGGGCGTGGTCGCCGGCCGCGGGTGCCGCGCCCGGCGAGCGCGCTCGCCGGGCGCGCCCGCAGGTCACCGGGCGCGCTCGCAGGTCACCGGGCGCGCTCGCAGGTCACCGGGCGCGCTCGCCGATCACCGCCGTGGTGGAGTGGGCGCGCACCGCGGTGTGCGAAGCTGGAGCAGTGCGATCGCGTGCCTGGTGGAAATGGAGCCTTCCCCTCGCGGTGGTCGTGCTGCTGGGGTCCCTCGCCGGGGGAGCGGTGGCGCGCCAGCTGTACCGGCCCGCCGCGTCGGCGCAGCGGCCGCCCGTCGCCGAACCGGGCGGGTTGCTGCGGTTCACCCCGGGATCCGACGTGCACCCCGACCGGGACGTGGTCGGCGAGCTGCTGCGCACGCACTTCAGCGCGATCAACGAGCGGGACTACGCCGCGTGGCAGTCCACCGTCACCCCGGCGAAGCAGGCCGAGATGCCGCCGGGGAAGTGGCACGAGGAGTACGCCTCCACGCGCGACAGCGACGTGCTCGTGCACCGCATCGAGTCCGGTTCCCGCCGCGACCTGCGCGTGCACCTGAGCTTCACCAGTCACCAGGACCCCGGCGACGCGCCGCCGCAGCTGCCGCGCCCCTGCGTGCGCTGGCGCGTCGTCTACCCGCTCGAGGTGGGCGACGACGGGCCGCGGCTGGCCACCTCCGGACTGCCCGGCAGCGCCCTCGTCGGCCGCTGCTGAGATCCCTCCTGCCCAGGCGGGTGAGACACCCCCGGGCAGGAGAGGGGCCGGGCCCTCCGGGGAGGGTGTGGCGCCGCACCGGACCACGCTGGAACCGTTCCAGAGAGCACAATTTTCATGAAAATTGTGAGTTGTCCCCACACGTGTGCAGGACAATCCGTCCCCACGCGATCGGAGAGGAGGGGAGGTGTATCCGGCTCGGGAGCGACCAGGCCGTGCCGAGGTTCCTCCCCGCCACTCCTGGGCACCCGGGGTCAACCCGGACATCCAGCCGGCTGGCCGGGCGCGTGTCCGCCCGAGGCCCGCGGTCCGGCCTCCGAGGCTCAGAGGGGGATGTTGCCGTGCGCACCGCGGCCGGCGGGGGCGGCGGCCAGCGCCTCGGCGAGGCACCTGCGCGTGTCGTCGGTCTCGAGGACCTCGTCGACCACGCCGATCGACATCGCCCGGTCGACACCCCCGGCCACGCGCTGGTGCTCCTCGGTGAGCTGCTCGCGCAGCGCCTCGCGCTCCTCCTCCGGAGCGGCGGCCAGCTTCTTGCGGTGCACGATGTCGACCGCCGCCTTGGCGCCCATCACCGCGACCTCGGCGTTCGGCCAGGCGAACACGTTCGTCGCCCCCAGCGCCGCCGCGTTCATCGCGATGTAGGCACCGCCGTAGGACTTGCGCGTCACCAGCGTCACCCGCGGCACGACCGACTCGCCGAACGCGTGCAGCAGCTTCGCCCCGCGCCGCACGACGCCGCCCCACTCCTGGTCCACCCCCGGCAGGTAGCCGGGCACGTCCACGAGCACCACGAGCGGCACGCCGAACGAGTCGCACATCCGCACGAACCGCGCGGCCTTCTCCGCTGACAGCGAGTCGAGGCAGCCGCCCTTGCGCAGCGGGTTGTTCGCCAGCACGCCCACGGTGCGGCCGCCGAGCCTGCCGAGACCGGTCACCATGTTCGGCGCCCACCGCGTCTGCAGCTCGGCGAACTCCGCCGAGCCGTCCGCGCGCGAGTCCAGCAGGTCGTGCACCAGCGGCTTGACGTCGTAGGCGCGCTGCGGGCGGTCCGGCAGGTGCTTGCCGAGGTCGCGCGGGGCCTGCACCGACGGCAGGTCGAACATGCCGGGAGTGGCGAACAGGCCCGTGATCTCGCGGGCCCGCGCGTAGGCGTCGGGCTCGTCGTCGGCGACCACGTGCACCACGCCGGACTTCGAACCGTGCGCCTCGGCGCCGCCGAGCCCCTCCTGGTCGATCTCCTCGCCGGTGACGCTGCGGACCACGTCCGGGCCGGTGACGAACACGCGCCCGTCCGGGGCCATGACGACGACGTCGGTCAGCGCCGGCCCGTACGCCGCGCCGCCCGCTGCCGGGCCGACCACCACGGAGATCTGCGGCACGCGACCGGAGGCGCGGATCATCGCCGCGAACATCTGCCCCATGCCGTCCAGCGACTCCACCCCCTCCGGGATGCGGGCACCGCCGGAGTGCCACACGCCGATCACCGGGCAGCGCTCCCGCACCGCCTGGTCGATGGCGTCGACGATGTGACCGCAGCCCGCCGAACCCAGCGCACCGCCCTTGGCCGTGGCGTCGCTGCAGTAGGCGATGACCCTGGCGCCGCCGATGCGGCCGCGCACGGCGAACATCCCGCTGTCGTCGCGCGGGTGCAGCGGTTCGATGGAGCCCTCGTCCAGCAGTTGTTCCAGGCGCTGCTCCGGGTCGCGGGGATCCCGCTGGTCCGGTGCGTGTTCCGGCCGGGTGGCCAGTGCGGTCATCGAAATGCCTCCACAGGGAGAACCGGGAAGGACGGGTGTCGCGGTGCGCGGCAGCGGCCGCGCACGCGGGGGAGCGACCCCGTGCGGCACCGGGCGGTGCCGCACGGGGGTTCCGGGTGAACGGGCGGATCAGGCCCGGGTGAAGGCGAGCGCCACGTTGTGCCCGCCGAAACCGAACGCGTTGTTCAGCGCCGCGGTCTGGGCGACTTCGCGCGGCTTGTCCGCGACCACGTCCACTTCGACCTTCGGGTCGATGGTCTCCAGGTTCGCCGTCGCGGGGATGACGCCGCTGTGCAGCGACAGGACGGTCACGATGCTCTCCACCGCCCCGGCGCCGCCGACGAGGTGGCCCAGCGCGCCCTTCGGCGCGGTGACCACCGCGTCCGAGCCGAGCGCCTGGTGCACCGAGTGGGCCTCGCCCACGTCCCCCACCGGTGTGGAGGTGGCGTGCGCGTTGACGTGCCCGATGTCCGCGGGCGAGAGGTCGCCGCTGCGCAGGGCCTTCTGCATCGCGTTGACCTGGCCCAGGCCGTCCGGGTGGCTGCCCGTGATGTGGTAGGCGTCCGAGGTGATGCCGTACCCGGCGAGGTAGCCGTACACCCGCGCGCCGCGCGCCCGGGCGTGCTCGGCGCTCTCCAGGACGACCACGCCGGCGGCCTCACCCATCACGAAGCCGTCGCGGTTCGCGTCGAACGGCCGCGAGGCGTGCTCCGGGTCGTCGTTGCGCGTGCTCAGGGTGCGAGCCTGCGCGAACCCGGCGATCGTGATCGGCGCGATGCAGGCCTCCGCCCCGCCGGCGAGGACCACGTCGGCCGCGCCGGAGCGGATCAGGTCCATGCCCTTGGCGAGCCCCTCCGCACCGGACGCGCAGGCCGAGGCGGGGGAGTGCACCCCCGCGCGCGCCCGCAGGTCGAGGCTGACGTGCGCCGCCGGACCGTTCGGCATGAGCATCGGCACCGTCAGCGGGGAGACCTTGCGCAGCCCGTCGCTCTTCAGGACGTCGTCCTGCTGCAGCAGCGTGACCGGGCCGCCGATCCCGGTCCCGATCGACACGCCCAGCCGCTCCGGCTCGACCGACTCGGCCTCGTCGGTGGGCAGGGCGTAGCCGGCGTCCTCCCACGCCTGCCGGGCGGCGATCAGCGCGATGGACTCGCACCGGTCCATCCGCCGCAGCTGGACGCGGGGGAGCACCTCGCCGGGCTCGGTCGCCAGCGGAGCGCCGAGCTTGGCGGGCAGCTCGTAGGTGTCCACCCAGTCGGCCTCGAGCCGGCGGACCCCCGAACGGGCGTTGAGCACTCCGTCCCATGTGGACGCGACGTCGCCGCCCAGCGGCGTCGTCGCGCCCAACCCGGTGATCGCTACGTCTGTGGTCATGCGTTCTTGGTGATGTAGTTCACCGCATCACCCACGGTCTTGAGGTTGGCCAGTTCGTCGTCCGGGATCTTCACGCCGAACTTGTCCTCGGCCTGCACGGCGATCTCCACCATGGACAGGGAGTCGATGTCCAGGTCGTCCACGAAGGACTTCTCGATGCTGACGTCGGCGGCGTCCACACCGGCGACCTCTTCGACGATCGAAGCCAGGCCGTCGACGATCTCGTTCTCGCTCACGGGTTTTCCCTTCCTCGTTCGATGTTGGAGCACGGCAGGACCGCCACGCGGGACGCGCGGCGGCTCACGGGCACACGGCGACCTGCGCGGCGTAGGACAGCCCGGCACCGAAGCCCACGAGCAGCATCACGTCCCCGCTGGAGATCTCCCCCGCAGCGCGCATGTGGTCGATGGACAGCGGGATCGATGCGGAGGACGTGTTGCCCGAGTAAACGATGTCACGTGCCACGACGAGGTCGTCACGCGCACCCTGGCTCTGCAGCTTGCGGGCGATCGCCTCGACGATGCGCAGATTCGCCTGGTGCGGCACCAGCACGTCCACGTCGGGCAGCGAGAGCCCCGCGCGCTGCACGGCCTGCTCGGCCACCGGAGCGATCTGCGTGCTCGCCCAGCGGAAGACCGACTGGCCCTCCTGGTAGATGTACTTGCCCTCGCGCAGGTAGATGGTGTCCACCAGGTCGCCGGCACTGCCCAGCACGCCAGGGGCCAGCTCCGGCTCCTCGGCCGGGCCCACCACGGCGGCGCCCGCGCCGTCGGCGAAGATGATGCAGTTGGCGCGGTCGGTCCAGTCGAGCCACTCCTGGAACCGCTCCGAACCGATGACGAGCACGTTGCGCGCCGTGCCGGCGCGGATCGCGTTGGTGGCCGCGTCGAGCGCGTAGACGAAGCCCGCGCAGGCGGCGTTGACGTCGGAGGCGCCCTTGGCGCCGACGCCGATCTGCTCGGACACCTGCGCTGCCGCGTTCGGGATCTGCCCCGGCATGGTGCAGGTGGCGACGAGCACCTGGTCCACGTCGGAGGGGCTCAACCCCGCGTCCGCGATCGCCTTCGCGCCGGATTCGACGGCCATGCTCACCACGGTCTGGTGCTCCTCGGCCAGGCGGCGGTGCACGATGCCGACGCGCTGCTGGATCCACTCGTCGTTGGTGTCGACGATCTCGGCGAGGTCGTGGTTGGTCACCACCCGGTTGCCCTGGGCGGAGCCGAAACCGAGCAGGCGCGCACCGGCAGCGGGGGCGGGCTGGTTGATGGTCGGTCGAGCGCTCACGCGGCGCCCTCCAGGAGGTCGGCGACCTTGTCCAGGTCGGCGGGGTTCTTCAGGGCCACGGTCGTGGTGCCTTTCAGGTCGCGGCGTACCAGCCCGGACAGCGTGCCCGCCGGCGGGAACTCCACCACGGCGTCCACCCCCTGCTCGCCGAGCGCGGCCATGCAGCGGTCCCAGCGCACCGGGTTGGTCACCTGCGACACGAGGCGCTGGAGCACCTCGGAGCCGTCGGTGACCACCGCGCCGTCGGCGTTCGACAGCAGCGGCATGCGGGCGTCGGCCGCGGTGAGCTTGTCGGCGTGCTGGGCCAGGCTCTCCCGCGCCGGTTCCATGAACCGGGTGTGGAAGGCCCCGGCCACCGCCAGCGGGCGCACCCGCGCCCCCGCCGGTGGCTGCTCCGAGAGCTGCTCCAGCGCGCTCGTCCGACCCGCGGCCACGATCTGCCCGCTGCCGTTGCGGTTGGCCGGGTCGAGGCCGAGCTGGTCCAGGTGCGACAGCACCGCCTCCTCGTCCCCGCCGAGCACCGCTGCCATGCCGGTGGGTTCCAGCGCGCAGGCCGAGGCCATCTCGCGGCCGCGCACGGCCGCGAGGTCGACGGCATCGTCCGGCGTCAGCGCACCGGCCAGCGCGGCGGCGGCGAGTTCACCGATGGAGTGCCCCGCGATCGGGGTCGTCTCCGGCAGCGTGAACCGCTCGCGCAGCTGGTCGGCCGCGACGAGGGTGGCCGCGACGACGAGCGGCTGGGTGACAGCGGTGTCCTTGATTTCCTCCGCGTCCGCGGTGGTGCCCAGGCGCAGCAGGTCCAGTCCGGTGCGCTCGCTCCAGGCGCCGATCTGCTCGGTCACGCCGTCGAGCTCCAACCACGGGCTGAGCATGCCGGGGGTCTGGGCACCCTGCCCGGGTGCCAACAGTGCGATCACGCCTGCCACTGAACACCTCGCGGCCGGGCGATCGGGATGACGGCAGGAACGAAGTCGCAGGCGCATTGTTGTGGGGTGTCCACAAATCCCCTGCGGAGCGGTGCCGCGCCGCGCCGAATGCGGGCTGCGGTGCCTGCTGTGCGTGATCTTGCTTGGACGCGCCGTCACCGCAGCTCGAGCGGAACGCGCCGCGCACCGCGGCCGCAGAGGTGATCGGCTGCCCCGCGCGCACGGGGAGGGGCGCGCCGGCAACCACTGGTGCGCCTCCACAAAGCTGCGCGACCGCGGAGCTGGACTTCCGCAGATCCGGGCCTCCGCGGAGCTGCGCCGCCGCGCCCGCTGCTCGGGAGGTGCCGGTGGAGGACCGCTCCCGCGCCGGCGCGGCTCACCACAGCCCGCGGGACTTCGCCAGCCGCCCCACGGCGAGCGCGACCCGGAGCACGTGCGCGTCCCGCGCGTTCGACGGGGTGTGCCCGGTGAGCTCGCCGATCCGGCGCAACCGGTACCGCACCGTGTTCGGGTGCACGTACAGCTGGCGGGCGCAGCTCTCCAGCACGCCGCCCACCTCGAGGTAGGTGTCCACCGTCTCCAGCAGGGCGCTGCCGGCGTCCGTCAGCGGGATCATCACCTCTTCGACCAGCTGCCGCTCGGCCTCGGGATCGCCCGCGAGCGCGCGTTCCGGCAGCAGCTCGTTCGACGGCACCGGGCGCGGTGCCGACGGCCAGCCGGCCACGGCCCGCAGCCCGGACATCGCGTCGCTGGCCGAGCGGTGCGCCTCGGCCAGGCTCGGCACGGTCGGCCCCACCACGACCGGGCCCTCGGCGAACGCCTCGGCCAGCCTGCCGGCGGCCTCCCGGCCGGCCCGCTCCTCGCGGGTGCTGCCGTGGACCACCACCAGTCGGCTGCCCTGCACCCCGAGCAGCACCGGGCAGCCGATCCGAGCAGCCCGGCTGCGCACCTGGTACACGATCGACGGCGGGTCGTCCTCGGGGGCGGTGCCCACGAGGACCGTGGCCTCGGAGGACTGGTTCCAGCCGAGCGCGGAGGCGCGCGAGAGCAGCGACTCCTCGGCGTCCCCGCGGACGATGCCGTCCACCACGAGCGCCTCCAGCCGCGCGTCCCACGCGCCGCGCGACTCGGCAGCGGCCGCGTACGAGGTGGCCGCGGCGAACGCGATCTCGCGGGTGTAGCGCAGGATCGACTCGGTCAGCCACCGGTGCTCGGTGTCGTCGGCGGCCAGTCCCGGCAGCCGCTGCTCGAACACGTCGATGGCCACCCGCACCAGCTCCAGCGTCTGCCGCAGGCTCACCCACCGGGACAGGTCCCGCGGCGCCGTGCGGAAGGCCTCGGCGGTGAGCCGGATCGCCTCGGTGGAGTCCTGCAGCCACGCGACGAAGTTGGACACGCCGGTCTGGGTCACCAGCAGCACGCTCGCCCGCTGATCCGCGGGGAGCCGCTGGAACCAGGGCAGGCGCTGCTCCATCTCGGCCACGCTGGCGCTGGCCAGTTCCCCGGAGGCGTGCTCCAGGCGGTGCAGGGTGGCCGCGCTCAGGTCCGAGCGCGTGGCGCCGGCCCGCTCACCTGCCGTTTCGTAGCTCATACCGCCAGAGTCCCACGCGGGTGCTCCGCGGGGATGGCGCCCTCGCACCGGCGAGCGGTGCGTCACCGGGGCGCGTCGCGTAACCGCTGCAGCCGCTTCACGAGCGCGGGCTGGTGCGCCACGGCCTCCGGCTCGTCGAGCAGCCGGTTCAGCCGCCGGTAGTACTGCATCGCCGAGAGGCCGAAGCGTTCCTGGATCACGCGTTCCTTGTTGCCCGCGCGCTGCCACCACTCGTTCTCGAACGCCAGGATGGCGCGGTCGGTGTCGTTCATGGAATCGCTCATGGCTCCGCCCTCCGCAGGGTCACTCTACCAGGGAACGCCCGCGCTTGCGCACGCCTGTTCGACGGACCCGCGGACCGGCCCCCGGTGGTTCGAATTCCCGCCAACGGCCTTGCGGGGCCGCTGCGCGCGTGGTGGATTCGTCCGGTGATCAACACCTGAGCGAAGGGCGGGACGATGGGCCGCTTCCTGCGGAACGCGCTCCGGCGCAGAGCGCTCGCCGCCGCCGCGGCGTGCGCGGTGCTCGCGCCCGGACTGGCCGGGGCGGCGCCGGTGGCACCGGCCGCGCCCGAGCAGCCGCGCACGGGCTTCGAGGACAGCGGCGGCGCCCGCTGGACCACCCCCGCCGAGGGGGCCGACTTCCTGCGCGCCGTCGACCGGCGGCACGCGGACGTGTCGGTGCGGCGCATCGGCACCACCGTGCAGAACCGGCCGCTGCGGCTCGTCGGCCTCGGCAACCCGGCCGGCACCACGGCGCTGTTCGTGTGCTCGCAGCACGGCGACGAGCCCTCCGGGCGCGAAGCCTGCCTGAGCCGCATCCGCGACCTCGCCACCAGCGAGGACCCGGCCGTGCGCGCCCTGCTGCGCAGCACGCGGCTGCTGTTCGTGCCCAACGCCAACCCGGACGGCCACGTCGCCCGCACCCGCGAGAACGCCCGGGGCACGGACATCAACCGCGACCACCTCGAACTGGCCTCGCCGGAAGCGCGCGCCCTCGCCCGGGTGATCCGCGACCGCCAGCCGGACGTGGTGCACGACCTGCACGAGTACGGCGCCGAACCGCCGTACTACACCGCGGACCTGCTGGCGCTGTGGCCGCGCAACCTGAACACCCGCCCCGGGGTGCACGAGCTCGCCCGCGGCCTCGCCCGCGACCACGTGTTCCCCGAGGCCGCCGCTGCCGGGTACAGCACCGGCGTCTACGGCATGTGGACCGACCCGGCGACGGGCGAACCCGTCAAGCAGGTCGCCGGCGACGGGCAGGAGCGGATCCTACGCAACACCGCCGGGGTCAAGCACGCCCTCGGACTGCTCGTCGAGGCCCGCCAGGACCCGATGACCGAGGAGGAGAAGGCCGATCCCGCGGTGAACAACCGGCGCCGCGTGCACTCCCAGCAGACCGGGATCACGGCCACCCTGCGGATGCTGCGCGAACGCGGCGCGGACATCGACCGCGCGACGCAGCAGGCCCGCGCCGCCGGCCTGCGCGACGCGGGTCCGGTCTACTTCGGCGGCGCTGACAACGAGCGGCCCGCCCCGGAGGAGGTGGACACCGACCCGCCGGCCGGCTACCACCTCTCCGCGGGCGAGTACGCGGCGCTCGCGCCGACGCTGCGGCTGCACGGCGTGCGCAGCGTCGCCGCACCGGACGGCGGTCGGTTCGTCCCGCTGCGGCAGCAGCAGCGCGCTCTCGTGGCGCTGCTGCTCGATCCGCGCGCCGAGCACGGCGTGCGGTGAGCGGTCACGCCGCCCCCGGATCGGAGGTCTGCGGGCCGGCCGCCTGCGGATCGTCGATCCGGTAGCGGCGGCTCGCCTCCGCCACCTGCGAGCGGTCCATCCGACCCTCGCCGACCAGCGCGGACAGCGCGGCCACCACCATGGACTCGGCGTCCACGAGGAACACGCGGCGCGCCGCCGGGCGGGTGTCGGAGAAGCCGAACCCGTCCGCGCCGAGGCTGTACATCGGTCGCCCGACCCAGGGGCGGATGAGGTCCGGCACCGCGCGCATCCAGTCCGAGGCGGCCACGAGCGGGCCCTGCGCGTCGGCCAGCGCGCGCGTCACGTAGGGCACCTGCTCGTCCTCCGGGTGCAGCAGGTTGTGCCGGTCCGCGGCCTCGGCCTCGCGGCGCAGCTCCGTCCACGAGGTCACCGACCACACGTCGGCGTAGACGTCCCACTCGTCGGCGAGCAGCTCCTGCGCCCGCAGCGCCTCCGGCATGGCCACGCCGGAGGTCAGCAGCTGCACCCGGGGGCCGGGCTCCTGCTCGCCCGGCCGGTAGCGGTACAGGCCCTGCAGCAGGCCCGGCACGTCCAGCCCCTCCGGCTCCGGCGGCTGGTGGTACGGGTCGTTGTAGACCGTGAGGTAGTAGCAGACGTTCTCCGCGTTCTCGCCGTACATCCGCCGCAGCCCGTCCCGCACGATGTGGGCGATCTCGAACGCCCACGCCGGGTCGTAGGAGACCACCGCCGGGTTGGTGGCGGCCAGCAGCTGCGAGTGCCCGTCGGCGTGCTGCAACCCCTCACCGGTGAGCGTGGTCCGCCCCGCCGTGGCGCCGAGCAGGAACCCGCGCGACATCTGGTCGGCCATCGCCCACAGCGAGTCGCCGGTGCGCTGGAAGCCGAACATCGAGTAGAAGATGTACACCGGGATCATCGGCTCGCCGTGCGTGGCGTAGCTGGTGCCCGCGGCGGTGAACGACCCCACCGAGCCGGCCTCGTTGATGCCCTCGTGCATGATCTGGCCCTGCTCGCTCTCCCGGTAGGCGAGCATCAGCTGGTCGTCCACCGGCGTGTAGTGCTGGCCGAGCGGGTTGTAGATCTTCTGCGAGGGGAACATCGAGTCCATCCCGAACGTGCGCGCCTCGTCCGGGATGATCGGCACCAGCCGCGGCCCGACCTCCTCGTCCTTGGCCAGCTCCTTGATCAGGCGCACGAACGCCATGGTGGTGGCCACCTGGTGCTTGCCCGAGCCCTGGCGCACCACGTCGTAGACCTGGTCGCCGGGCAGCGCGAGCGGTTTGGCGCGCACCCGGCGCTCCGGGACGAACCCGCCGAGCTGCTTGCGGCGGTCCAGCAGGTACTGGATCTCCGGGGCGTCCTGACCGGGGTGGTAGTACGGCGGCCGGTACGGGTTCTGCTCCAGCTGCTCGTCGGTGACCGGGATGCGCAGGCTGTCCCGGAAGAGCTTGAGGTCGTCGAGGGTGAGCTTCTTCATCTGGTGCGTGGCGTTGCGCCCCTCGAAGCTCGGCCCGAGCCCGTAGCCCTTGATCGTCTTGGCCAGGATGACCGTGGGCTGGCCGTGGTGCTCCAGCGCCGCCTTGTAGGCCGCGTAGATCTTGCGGTAGTCGTGCCCGCCGCGCCGCAGGCCCCAGATCTCCTCGTCGCTGAGGTTCTTGACGAGCTCCTTGGTGCGGGGGTCGCGGCCGAAGAAGTGCTCGCGGACGAACGCGCCGTCGTTGGCCTTGTAGGTCTGGTAGTCGCCGTCCGGGGTCGTGTTCATCAGGTTGATCAGCGCGCCGTCCCGGTCGGCGTGCAGCAGCGCGTCCCACTCGCGGCCCCAGATGACCTTGATGACGTTCCACCCGGCCCCGCGGAAGAACGATTCCAGCTCCTGGATGATCTTGCCGTTGCCGCGCACCGGGCCGTCGAGCTGCTGCAGGTTGCAGTTGATCACGAAGGTCAGGTTGTCCAGGCCCTCGTTGCCCGCGATCTGCAGCAGGCCGCGGGACTCGGGCTCGTTCATCTCGCCGTCGCCGAGGAACGCCCACACGTGCTGCCGGCTGGTGTCGGAGATGCCCCGGTCGTGCAGGTAGCGGTTGAACCGCGCCTGCATGATCGCGTTCATCGGCCCCAGGCCCATGGACACGGTGGGGAACTCCCAGAAGTCGGGCATCAACCGCGGGTGCGGGTAGGACGGCAGCCCGCCGCCGGGACCGCGGTGCGAGTACTCCTGGCGGAACCCGTCGAGCTGCTCCGTGCCCAACCGCCCCTCCAGGAACGCCCGCGCGTACACGCCGGGGGAGGCGTGCCCCTGGATGTAGAGCTGGTCGCCCCCGCCGGGGTGGTCCTTGCCGCGGAAGAACCAGTTGAACCCGATCTCGTACAGGCTGGCGGAGGAGGCGAACGAGGAGATGTGCCCGCCGACGCCGATGTCCGGGTGCTGCGCGCGGTGCACCATCACCGCGGCGTTCCAGCGCATCCACGCGCGGAACCGGCGTTCGGTCTCCTCGTCGCCGGGGAACCACGGTTCCTGCTCGGTCGGGATCGAGTTGACGTAGTCGGTGCTGGTCAGCGAGGGAACACCGACGCCGCCCTCGCGGGCCCGCTCGAGCAGCCGCAGCATGAGGTAGCGGGCGCGCTGCTGGCCCGCGTTGCCCAGCACGGCGTCGAACGACTCCATCCACTCGGCGGTCTCGTCCGGGTCGATGTCCGGCAGGTGGGCGGCCTGCCCGTCGCGGATGATGCGCACGCGCTCGGTGCGGGCGGTGTTGGGGTTGTCGTTCGGCGAGGACAACGGAACATCCTCCACTGCGTCGTGGACTGTGGCGGGGAGCGGCCGTCCAGGGCGGCCGCGGCGCGGACGGCCGCCGGGGCGGACGTCCGCGTGACGTCGGACACTGCCCATGGTCGCATTTCGCGGCTCGATCGGGAGGGGGAGCGGATGCGGAGTTTGGCCCTCCTCCGGGTGTCCCCGCTGGCGCGCGGGGGCTAGAGTCGGATCACACGAGACGCCGTCGGCGTGTCGGGCACGCGAGCGGTTGCGCCGGGGGCACTTGGCAGTGTTCGCTGACGACCGCATCGGAAAGATCCACGTGCGGTGGCAACCGCACCACAGCATTGGAGGAGTGAGAGCACCGTGGTCGCCGCGGGAGACGCCGGCAAAGGCGAAGTCGACGTCGCCGACCGGCTTGCGATCGAGCCGGACCTGATCGTCCAGGAACTCGGCTGGGACGAGGATGTCGATGACGACGTCCGGGCCGCGATCGAAGAGCGTTGCGGGAGTGACCTGCTCGAGGAAGATGCCGACGAGGTGGTCGACGTCGTGCTGCTGTGGTGGCGTGATGACGATGGCGACCTGACGGACACTCTTCTCGATGCGATGACTCCGCTGTCGGACGAGGGGGTCATCTGGGTGCTGACCCCCAAGACGGGCCGGGAGGGGTACGTCGAGCCGAGCGATATCGCCGAGGCCGCCGACACCGCGAACCTGGCGCAGACGGCCAACGTCAACATCGGCGAGAACTGGCTGGGAACGCGCCTCGGCGGGCGCCGGGCCAAGGCCGGGAAGCGCTGAAGCTCGGCGGTGGGCGCTCCGCGCGAGGCGCCCACCCCGGCCCCGCACCGGGCCGTCGCCCGGTCCGATGGTCATGCCTGCACCGGTCTGCGCGGTGTAGGTTCGATCGGGAAACCTCATGTCGAACGAAGGGTGCACTCATGACGGTTGAGGTCGGTGCGCAGGCGCCGGACTTCACACTGCCGGACTACAACAAGCAGCAGGTCTCGCTGTCCGACTACCGCGGTCAGAAGAACGTGCTCGTGGTTTTCTACCCGTTCGCGTTCAGCGGTGTCTGCCAGGGCGAGCTGTGCCAGGTGCGGGACGACCTGAGCTCGTTCCAGAACGAGAACGTGCAGATCCTCGGTGTTTCCGTGGACACGCCGTTCTCGCTGAAGGCCTGGTCCGACCAGGAGGGCTTCACCTTCCCGCTGCTGTCGGACTTCTGGCCGCACGGTGAGACCGCGCAGGCCTACGGCGTGTTCAACGCCGACGCGGGCATGGCGCTGCGCGGGACCTTCCTGGTCGACAAGGAGGGCGTCGTGCGCTTCGCCGAGGTGAACCAGCCCGGTGACCCGCGCGATCAGGAAGGGTGGAAGAAGGCCCTGGCGGAGCTGGCGGCCTGAACCACCTGAGCACCGCGCGTGGCCCACCGGTAGAGTGGGATCAACGGTTCGACCTGCCGGTCGGCCACGTCCGGGGCGCATAGCTCAGCGGAAGAGCACTTGCCTTACAAGCAAGGGGTCGCTGGTTCGAGCCCAGCTGCGCCCACCTTCTTTTCCCAGTTCAGCGGGTCGTTGTTCCCGCGGGATGTCGTTCGCCGAGGCGCTGGGTGACTACCTGGGTGACTACGGCTCGCGCTCTCCGTCCGCGAGGAGCCGAGCCGGCGTCGCGGTCGGCTCGGCGGAGGCGGAGCGGGCCTACCGGTTCTGAACGGGTCGGGGCTCCGGCTGCTGTCGTGCCCGAGCGTCCGCCGCGGCTCTGCTCGGAGCTGGGGCGGCGCGGCGTGCGTCCACCTGCGCGGAGCTCGGATGCCCCGTCGTCGGTGGCAGGGATGTCGCTTCAGCTCCCCGGCCGAGTGCGGAGCCGAGCGGCTGTTCGCGGTACGGAGCTGATTTCCGCGCGGCGCGAATATGCAAGGTCGAAGAAGGCGAGTCTTCCGGGGCCTCTCGACCCGCGCTGCTCCGTGCGTGGGAACTGAATCAACAGCGGGATCGCCTCTGCTATCGTTCCTGGTCATCAAGAGTGCTCCCCGCGCACGCGGGGGTGATCCGCAGAGCAAGATCACCAAGGACAACCCGAAGATGTGCTCCCCGCGCACGCGGGGGTGATCCGCTCAGCACGCTGAGCAGACATGTGGCGGTGCCGTGCTCCCCGCGCACGCGGGGGTGTTCCGGAACCAGGCCCGAGCGTGCGCCGACGCCAGCTGTGCTCCCCGCGCAGGCAGGGGTGATCCCCGCAACCATCATTTCGTGGTGGACCCGGCGAAGTGCTCCCCGCGCACGCGGGGCCAAATCGGTGGGGCGCCGCTCACCGGTCGCTTCACCGAACTGCTGAGCCGACTCCTGCTCCCGGTTTCGCATCGTGAAGATCCGGTCTACGGCCCGGGCTCGGTGATGACGGGGCGATGCTGCGAACGACCTTGGGGAGGGCGCAATTCCGCACCCGCGGAGCTCGTCGGTCGGCCGAACCGTGTGCGGCGTACGTGCCTGCGAGGCAACGAGCTCGAAGGAGCTGTTGCGGTCGCTGGTGAACGCGTAGCCAGCACTGGCGCGTTCGCAGCCTGCGCTGTCACCCAGGGGTTCGGGCGGCCGGTGGTTGTCGCGATCAGGAACCGCGGAACTTCCGCCGTCCGATCTCGGCGAGAATCACCAGCAGCGCGAGTGCCGCGAGCACGATGACCACCCACGTGACCGCATCGGGTAGCAGCGATGAGCGATCAGACGTGACCGTGGACAGCAGGGACGTCAAGACCAGGGCCATGATGATCGACTCGGTCACCAGAAACCAGAGCGGTGTGCGCTTCATCAGCACCTGCGTTCGTGTCTCGCGCGGGTGTGGGTGGGGCATGTTGGAGGACTGCGGTTGGCCGATCGTCGCAGGAACGGCAACGGATCCGTGCGAACTTCCACCGCAGCTACGACACGTGGATCTCGAGCTCGCTCGGGGGCGTGTGCCTGCTGGGCGTGGAGTGAGCATGCTGGCGCGTTCGGATGTCGCGTCGTCAGGCGACAGAGGTGCCGCAACCGCCCGCGCCGGGCGCGGGGGTTCGTGTAGCTGAGCTGGTGCCTCCGGGGAGCGCGGAATTGCTGGGCGGCGAGCAGGCCGGTCTTCCGAGTCCGCTCGGCTCTGCGTGCTCCTTGCGCGGACTGAACCTGCAGCGGGGTTCCGTCTGCTAACGTACCTGGTCATCAAGGGTGTTCCCCGCGCACGCGGGGGTGATCCGCGGGTGCAGATCAGCGCAGCAGCGTCACTGTGGTGCTCCTCGCGCACGAGGGAACGACCTCGGGTGATCACCTCGCCGGCTCCGATCCATCCCTCGCAGCAGTCGGTCTCCGGGGAACACATCGGGTGACAACGCGGCCAGAGGGCCGCGGACGTCCGCGGACTCGAACGAACTACCTTCGCGGGTCAGGGCGTATGAATCCCGAGGTCGTCCGCGGGGTGCGCTCGCTTGCGAGCGCACGATTACGACGAGCGATGAGCGCTCCTGGGACTCACCTGGGACTCATCTGGGGCCCAGGAGCGCTACTGCATCAGGGTGCCAGTTGCAAGCGGCCGTCGTTGGCCGCGGCCAAGGACATCGATTTGGCCTGGGCCTCGTTGGTAGCGCCGAGGTTGCGGCCGACCGCGTTGTTGTGCAGGTCCATGGTCCGTTCGCCGGGCGGGTTGGGGTTGTTGTCCTCGTGCAGGTCAGCGACTTCCTCGGCCTGGTCCGCGCCGATGTGCACGGTCATCAGCGCGTTCCAGTAGCAGTGCCGGTACGCGTCAGCTTTGTCGTTGTGCCCTGCGAGGTTCGGGAACTCGGTCTGCGCACTGGCCAGAGCGGTCTCGGAATCGGCACGCGCGGTGTTGCAGTCGAACGGACCGACGGCCCACGCGCAGTCCAGCGCCTCGCCCCACCCCGGCGGGTAGTAGTAGGCGCTTGCTCGAATCCCTGCTTGATCCCGTTCGCGTAAGGTCGTGTCCCGGAGCTTCTCGGCCCCCAGGTCTCCGTT
This sequence comes from Salinifilum aidingensis, assembly GCF_054782015.1. Classification (NCBI taxonomy): domain Bacteria; kingdom Bacillati; phylum Actinomycetota; class Actinomycetes; order Pseudonocardiales; family Pseudonocardiaceae; genus Salinifilum; species Salinifilum aidingensis. Next base: position 42,670 of record NZ_BAAGTH010000017.1, read on the forward strand.
GTCCGCCATGCCTACGCTCCTTTTCGGTTGCGGCGAAGCACCAGCAGGCTGCCGCCCCACAAGATGAAGAGCAGTGCGATGCCCACGCGCGCCAGTGACGGCGCATCGGTGTGCGTCCCCCCAGGCAGCTGCCACGTGCACGTACGTCCCGGTGGGAGCCACGACCACTCGGCAGTCCCGTAGACGGACGAGGTGGGAGTCAACGGGCACGCCGTCGACCCGGTGAGGTACCACTCGATCCCCAGCAGGACGATCCAACCGAACAGAGCCAGCGCCCACAGCGCACCGAGAGCGGTGGTTCCGCGGCTCCGGGTGCTTCCCCCCTGGTTCGTACCGGCATCTGCTCGCATTTCAACGCCCCCGACGCCCGCTGCCAACCTGGTGCTGAATCGTGATCAACTCACCGCCATGCTGGCAGCTCTCCCGCATGTGCCGCAGGAATTCGCTTCAGCTCGTCGCCACGATCGGAAATTCCCGGGTCGATCTCGCCCCTCAGGCCGAGATCGACCGCGGTTCGGGCTGTGCGGTGCGTCCGCGGGGGAGTGCAGGCCTCTGCGTTCCCGGAACCGTTCTGCGGCTCGACGACGGGCCGGCCGCAGCGGCATCCCCGAAGCGGTCGGGGCCGGGTCTTCCCCCCGGCCCCGACCGCCCGCACGCGGAGCCCCTCGGCGCCGAGGTGCGTCAACGCGGCCCGTCGGGAGGCTCCCGGACTGGCGTGGTCACGGCGCTGCGGCAGCGCGTTCTTCGAGGTGCTCACGGCAAGTGGACGATGGCGGCGTAGCCGTTGGCGGGGGTCTCGTCGCCGGTGGTGGGCCAGTGGTTCACGGGCACGAGGCCGGGGTCGACCGGTGTGCGGTCTTCGAGCAACGCGGCGATTTCGGTGCGGTCGCGGATGATCAGCGGGGTGGTGGTGTTGCTGTAGACCCGTTGGCCGCTGTCGACTTCCTGCTCGGCCATGGTGGTGGTGGCGGCGTGGGTCAGGGCCACGTAGCTGTCCGGGGCGCAGGCGGCGCGGTAGGACCGCAGGATGCCTGAGGGGTCGTCGGCATCGGGCACGAAGTGCAGGATCGCCACGGCCAGCACCGCGACGGGGCGGGTGAAGTCCAGCAGCTCGGCAACGCCCGGCGCGGACAGGACCTGTTCGGGTTCGCGGACGTCGGCGTGCGTGACGCTCACACGCGGGTCGTCTGCCAGCAGCCTCCGGGCGTAGGTCACGGCGATGACTTCGTGGTCGACGTAGGCCACGCGGGCGTGCGGGTCGTGCTGGTGGGCGATCTCGTGGACGTTGCCGGCGGTGGGGATCCCGGAGCCGAGGTCGAGGAACTGGTCGATGCCCTGCTCGCACAGGTGCGCCACGGCCCGGTGGAGGAAGGAGCGGTTCGCTCGGGCGAACCGCCCGATTTCCGGCGTGACGGCCAAGGCCCGTTCGGCGGCGTCGCGGTCGGCGGCGAAGTTGGCTGATCCGCCGAGGTAGTAGTCGTACATCCGGGCGACGTTCGGGGTGGCGGTATCCACCGCGGGTGCGGTCGCCGCACCGTCCGGATCGCCGTCATCCGGGTGCGCGTGCGTGCTCGGGACGTCCTCGCGGTCCATCGGTTCCCCCTTGCGCAGCCTCTCCTGATCGCACTCGGTACTGGATACACGATCGGGTGGCCAGTGGCCAGGGCCGCGGACGTCTGCGGGCTCGTGCGGCCTCCTCGCAGGTCGCGGAGTGCGCAGCCCGAGGTCGCCCGCGTGGCGCGTTGACTTGCAAGCAAGGGGCAGCTGGTTCGAGCCCAGCTGCGCCCACTTCCTTTCCAGGTCATCCCCTCTTCCCAGGTCAACGGGGTATCTCTCGGCGAGCGGCACCCCGCTGAGCTCCTGGGTGACTACCTGGGTGACTACGACTCGCGGTTTCGCACCGCGATCACCCGGCCCACGGCTACGTTCAACCGCGATGACGGGCCGGACCCCCTCGCGTTGACGACTTCGCCGGCGTTCTCAAGGCGTTCGCCGCCCACGTAGGCAACCGCGCGCCCCTGAACCATGAGCACCACGGCCAATCGCACAACCGAGCCGATCGTCCCCAAGCCTGCCCTAATCGGATGCTCGGTCCGTCGCCGGGACGCCGTGGTCGAGCAGTGCGTGCGGCTCGAGGCTTCCGTCGGCGATGCTGCGGGCGAGCGCGGAAAGGCGCTGGTTGCTTCGGCGCGCGTGGGCGCGGAGCAGGGCGTGGGCTTGCGGCAGGGACAAGTCGCCGTGTTCGGCGAGAACTCCACGGGCTTGGGCGAGGGTGACGTTGTTGTTGAGGGTGGCTTGGAGCTGTTCGGACAGGATTTCGCTGCGGTCGATGGCGCGCTGTTGCAGGATGCTGATGGTGGCCACGTCGGCCAGTGCCTGGCCGAGGCGAGTGCTGTTCTCGTCGACGTGCCCGGGGCGCTCGTTGAGCAGCGTCAGTGCTCCGATGATCTGGCCGCGTAGCCGCATCGGTACCGCCGAGGCCGCTCGGTAGCCGTGTTGTTCGGCGGTGGGGGCGAACCGGGGCCAGCGGTCGGTCTCGGTGGCCAGTTCCGAACTGGTCACGATGGTGCCGGTGTGGAGGCAGTCCCTGCAGGGGCCGTCGTCGGTTTGAACGGCGACGAGTTCGAGCACGCGCGCCTGCGGCGACGAGGCGGCGGTGGTGGCGAGCCCGCCCCGCTGGTCGGACAGCACGACCCCGGCTGCCGAGATGTTGAGCAGTTCGGTGGCCTGTTCGGCCAGCGCGTTCAGGAAGTCGAGTACGTCGAACTCGTCGACGAGTGTGTCGGCCAGGGTGACAAAGGCCTCGGCCACGTGTTGTTCGCGCTCGTCGCTCATCACTGTGTCTCTTCCTCACCGGTGCCACGCGGTGGCTTCATTCGGTTGCTTCGGGGCTGAAGCGCAGGGTCCTGGTGGTGACCTGGCTGGCCACCTCGGTGACCAGCAGAGCGTGGGTGTAGGCATGTGCGCGCAGGCGCAGCAGGGCTACGTCCATGGTGACGCCGAGCTGAGCAGCAACCATGCCCGTGGCTTCGTGAACGGGGGTGTGGGTGTCGGTCAGCCACGTCGCGTCATCGGCGGTGCGTCCTCCGATCTCCTCCAGCAGGGCCTGGGTGGCGGCCTGGGCGAGCAGGAGGGCGTCGCTGTACTCCTGTTCGTTCAGCGGGCCGGTGGTGTCGCGGTAGGCATCGAGCGACCCCAGCTGCACCACCCCCACCAGCAAGGGGAAGGAGAACACCGCAGCCACCCCGAGTTCGTGGGCGCTCGGGGCGAAACCGGGCCACCTGTCCCGGTCGGAGACCAGGTCCTCGATCAGGACCGGCGCCACGGACTCGAACGCGTCGAGGCACGGGCCTTCGCCGACGGTCACCTGCAGTTGATCGAGTTGGTGACTGATCGCGTCCGTGGCGTACACCAGCCCACGTCGCGGTAGGGACCCGTTCCCGTTGCTGGACAGCACGGTGATTCCCGCGCCGGACACGGTCAGCGCGGACACCGTGCGCGCGGCGATGAGCTCCAGCATCGACCTGGTGCGGTCCTCATCGGTCAAGGCGAGCAGCATTTGCAGCCGCGTGCGCCCGTGGGTGCTCATAGGTTCATGTTCCCCCTTCTGCCGTGGACTGTCTGCCCCGGGTTTCTGAAGGCGATCACGCCTCGCGCGGGGGGACGTACAGAGGTGAGCGGGTCAGCAGGGCGCTGAAGTCAGCTTCGGGCATTGCCCGGGTGAACAGCCAGCCCTGGTAGGCGTCCGCGCCGAGCTCGACGAGCGCATGGAATTGCCCGGCCGTTTCCACGCCCTCGACGATGCAGCGTCGTTCCAGGGCATGCGTCATGTCGATGATCGACTGGACCAGGGCCCGGTCCGCGAGGTCGTCTTCGACGCCGGCGGTGAACTGGCGGTCGATCTTGATCAGAGCGGTGGGCAAGTGCTTGAACCGCGCCAGGGACGAGTAGCCGGTGCCGAAGTCGTCGATGGCGAAGCGGGCCCCGCGCCGCGCGACGCCCAGCATGCCTTGGCGGGTCTGGACGCGCGGCTTGCCCAGCTCGGTCTCCACCAGTTCCAGGATCAGGCGCTGCCAATCGAGACCGGAATCGGCCACGGCCGCTTCGACGAGATCGTCGAACCCCGGGTCAGCGGGCACGAGCCCGGAGAGGTTCACGGCGATACCGACGTGCCTGCCGTGCGGCTGGTGCCAGCGAGCCGCGTGGTGCAGCGCGGTGCGCAGGACCCAGTGGTCGAGCTCGCGCAACAGCCCGCCCCGTTCGGCCACCGGTAGGAACGCTCCCGGGGTGAGCAGTCCGCGGTCCGGGTGTGACCAGCGCACCAGCGCTTCCGCAGCGAGGATGGTTCCGTCGGCGCCGACGATCGGCTGGTAGTGCACCTCCAGTTCGCCGCGGTGCACGGCCTCCCGCAGTTCTCCTTCGATGCGTACCTGCTGGTCCGCGGAGGTCATCAGCGCCGGGCCGGCTTGGTGCACTTGGCCGAGACCCTGCTCTCTGGCCTCGCCCATCGCCGCGGTGGCAAAGCGCAGGAGATCCTCGACGCCCGCTTGGCCGTCGTGAACTGCGGCGCCGATGGAGGTCGAAACCTGCAGCAGCCGGCCTCGTATCGGCGCCGGGGTTTGCATCAGCCCGGATACCTGAACTGTCAGCGCATCCAGCTCGCCTGAGGTCGCGAGACCGGAGCAGATGATCGCGAACTCGTCCTCGCCGGTGACGCGCGCAGGGATGCACTCCTGCCCCAGCCCGTCGGTCAAGCGGCGAGCCAGGACGACGAGCAGTTCGTCCCCGGCGTCGTGCCCCAGCGAGGTGACGATCCGCTTGAAGTTGTCGATCCGGCAGGTCAACACCGCCACGTTCCCGGCGCCGGTCTGACCGAGCAGACCAGCGAGCAGTTCATGGGCAGCTGCGCGGTTGGGCAACCCGGTTATGGCATCGCGGCCGGCGCCGGGAAACGTCGCGGGAGCCGTTTCCCGCTGGTCGGTGATGTCCTGGACCGTTCCGCTCAGGTGCACGCGGCCCTCGTCGTCCCGGGTCGCCGTGCCGCGCACGCGGAACATCCGCACCGTGGCATCCGGCCGCACGTAGCGATGCTCGACTTCGACGGGGTGCTGGTGGTTCACCAGGACCGACCAGGCCTCGCGCACCCGCGCCTGATCGTCGGGGTGCACGGCGGCCAGGTATTCCTCGAAGGGCACTCCGACGTCACGCTGCCGGCCGGTGAGCTCGCGCAGAACACCTGACGGACGGATGACCTCGTGCACCGCGTCCCATTCCCACATCCCGATCCGGGCCGCGCGTTGCACGTCCCGCAGGGCAGGGCCTGCCAGGCCCGCGGTGGGCTCGACCCGTCCGACCCGCCGATGCACCGGAACTCGGCTCGACACTTCTGCCAGGTCCGAGATGTCGACCAAGGCTGTCACCCGCAACCGGTCGTCGTCGCCGTGCAGCCAGGTCACCGTGCGCACCAGGCTCAGGCCCGGACCGCGCCCGCGCAGCCGCAACACCGCACCGTCGGGCACCAACAGCTCGGTCACCCTGCGGCCCACCAAACCGTCGGGTGAGGCCTCCCCGGCGAGCTCAGCTGCCTGCTCGCTGGCACGCACCACCGTCCCGTCCGGGGCGCTGACCAGCACAGCCGCCTCCGGCAGCCACAACTTGCGGGCTATGACGGTCCAGGCCAGCTGATCATCGGACAGAGGAGTGCGCACCGTCTCACCTCGAGCTCAACGACGGAACACCCGGATGCAGTAGCGTAGTCATGTCCACACCGTCCGTGAAGGAGGAAGTGCTTCGCAACGTTACGCCGCATCCTTCGAGACGTGCTCATCGCCTGCTCTGCGGGCCGTCGGAGTGGCCGGCCCCGAGTTGAGCGCCTCCGCCGCGCTCGCGTTCCACGTCGACGACGCCGGCGCACGCGAGGCGTCATGCCGGTGGAGCGCATGCGCGCGAGGGGTTCCGCAGTGGCTCACCGACCGCGTGCAGGTGCCGCAAGACCAGTGCGTAGGAGTGGAACAGGCCGCACTGGCTGTACAACACTCCTCGGCTGGCGCAGTGTTCGCGCACGATGCGCTGCGCGTGACGCAGGTTCGGCCGCGGCATGCTGGGGAAGAGGTGGTGCTCGATCTGGTAGTTCAGACCGCCGAGCAGGAAGTCCACGAAGCGGCTCCCGCGGATGTTCCGGGAGGTGAGCACCTGCTTGCGCAGGAAGTCCCTCTGCTCGGTAGGGGAGAGGACCGGCATTCCCTTGTGGTTGGGCGCGAATGCACACCCCATGTACACGCCCCACACCGCTTGGTGCAGCGCGATGAACGCCACCGCTTTGATCGGTGACAGCACGAGGAGCACCGACGCCAAGTACCCCGCGACATGACCAGTGAGCAGAGCGGTTTCCACGCGGTGCGCCTTCACCTGCTGACCCAGCACGGCCCGGGCGCTGCGCACGTGGAGGGCGATCCCCTCCAAGGTCAGCAGCGGAAGGAACAGGAACGCCTGGTACTTCGCCATCCACCGGTGCACTCCGCGCTTGGTCCGGGATTGCTCGGAGGTGAAGGCCAGGGCCTGGATGTCGATATCCGGGTCCGCATCCTCGTGGTTCGGATTGGCATGGTGGCGCCGGTGCTTGCCGACCCACCAGCCGTAGCTGATCCCCGTGAGGCACCCGTGGACATGGCCCACCACATCGTTCGCCCGACGAGTGCGAAAGATCTGGCGGTGCCCGGCGTCGTGTCCGATGAAGGCCAGCTGAGTGAACACACCGCCCAGGACGACCGCTGTGATGAGCTGCCACCAGGAATCCCCGAGCGACGCGAACCCCCACGCGACGATCGCCAACGTCGCACCGTTGAGACCCATCTTCCACGCGTAATAGCGGCGGCGGCGCCCCAGCAAGCCGCGTTGTTTGACCGTTCGAACGAGGTCTGCGAAGTCGCTGCCCCGTCCTGCGCCCTCACCGGCCGGACCTTCCTCCGGCTTCCCCGGCATCTCCCCGGAGTCTGCCCAGGAGCGTCGAGAGCCCCGTCGGCCACCCGCGTGCTCTGCACCGGAAGTCATGATCGGCCTCCTGCTAGGTTCGCCCCTGTTCAACCACGCCCCACCGAGCTTCGCGCGCAGCACCCTATTCCCGCCTCGGGACCTCCGCACGCGGCTCTTCGATCGAGTGAAGAGGGCCGGGGGACTGCCGGGGAAACAGCTCTGTGCGGAGTTCCGTGATCAACAGGGGGTTCGGCAGCGGAGCGTCGCCGCGCTCGAGGGCGGGCACGGACACCGGCCGCGCACGGGGAAGCCCCGCCGGCCGGCGGTTTCGTGCGCGACGCCGGTCAGATGGCGACGAAGATGAGCCAGCACGCGGCGGGCGCCAGCGCGATGACGGGAACGGCCCAGGACAGCAGTTTCCGGAAGAACAGCTTCGCTTCCATGCCGCGCTGGTTGGCCACCAGCAGCGCTCCGTTCGTCGACATGGGACTGACGTCGACCACGCTGGAGGCGATGGCCACGGCGGTGATCGTGCCGGTGATCGGCAGCAGACCGTCCTCCAGCAGCGGGATGGTCAGCGGGATCGAAGCCCCGAGGATCCCGGCGGTGGAGGCGAACGCGGAGACGAGGCCGCCGATGTAGGCGGCGGCCAGCGCGGTGAGCAGCGGGTTGCCGGACACGGTGATGGATTTCTGGAGGAACTCGATCGTCCCGATTTCCTCGAGCGCGGTGACGTAGGTCAGCACGCCGCACACCAGCACGATCGCCGACCACGGCAGGCTGGTGAGGGTCTGGGAGTAGCGGTTCGGCCCGAACGCGGTCAGCAGCAGCCCGATCGTCAACGCGGTGAATCCCACGTCGAGCTGGAACGCTGTCGCGCCGACGATCAACGAGGCGATGCCGAGCAGGGTGATGACCTGCTCGGTGTTCAGCCGCCCCGCGGGCGCCTCGGGGGTCTCCTCCTCGTCGGCCGAGTCGGCCGATCCGCCGGTCGTAGTCGATCCCCCGGGCGCGGCGCCGACCAGAACGCGTTGCTGCGCTGCGGAGTTCGCCGTGCGCACGCGATCGCGGATGAGCTTGAGCCCGCCGAAGACGACGAAGACCACCACGGCCAGGGCGAGGTTGAACAGGAAGGAGTGGAGGAACAGCGAGCCCTGCTGGGACGGCAGGGAACTCGACTTGAGCAGGTCGTTGGTGATGGCCCCGAACGGGCTGAGCGGCGAGAAGGAGCCGGCGGTGGCGCCCTGGACCACCATCAGGCCCATCAGCAGCGGGTTCAACCGGTGCTGTTCGGCGATGCGCATCGCCAGAGGTGACACGATCGCCACCGCCGCCGCGCTCAGCGCGCCGGCGGCGGCGACGGCCGTGGTGACCGCGAACATCAGCCACGGGATCGCGACGGTGCGGTTGCCCACCACCCGCATCCCGCTCTCCACGATGCGCTGCAGCGACCCGTTCTGCTGGGCGATGCTGAACAGGTAGGTCACGCCCACGAGCATGACGAACAGGTCGCCCGGGAACCCGTCCAGGACCGCGTCCGGGTCGAGTCCGGCGGCACCGACTCCGATGACGAACGCGCCGACCAGCGCGAGGACGCCCAGGTTGACCGACCACAGGGAGGCGGCCGCGAACATCAGCGCCAGCAGGAGCAGTGCGATCACGTGCAGGGTCATAGCAGGCCTCGAGACGCCGGTGGCTGGTGCGGGTGCTGTCCGGGCAAGAACGCGCGGACCGATTCGGGGGCGGCAGCGTACACAGGGCCAACATCCGCAACAAAATCGCTAGAAAACGCGCACTCATGCTGTTCGGAACAATTCCGCGGGCGGGATTTCCGTTTTCTCCCCGGTGGTGCGTTTTCCGGAGGAGCGCTTTCCGCAACGAGTGCTCCCGCCCCCGCGGTGTCCGGCCACAGCGGACACCGCTCGTGGTGGGGCGTGCGCCGAGGGTCGTGGGCGGAGCGCCCGGTGTCGCCGCGGCGCGTTCCGGGAGCACGGGTGGCGGGAGCGGCCCTCGCGGCGCCGCGCCGGGGTGGGTCAGCGGCGGGCGATGACGGTGAACGGTCCGGCCTGGCGGTGGCTGAACTCCGGTGAGTGGAACACGGCGGGGTCGAAGTGCACCTGGTACTCGTAGTGCCCGGGCATGCGGGGGAAGGCGTCCTCCCTGATGGTCATGGTGAAGTCGTCGGAGGTGCGCGGGGTGGCCCGCTCCTTGGTGGCCGGGTCGATGTTCGCGTCACCTTGCGCGGAGGGGTTGCGCAGGACGAACACGTTCGGCGCGGCGAAGTCGCTGCGGTCGAGCATGGTCAGCAGCTGCCGGCTGTCCTGCGCGTGCGACCACCTGGTGATCACATCGTTGCGCTGGTCGTAGTGGGCGACCGGGCTGGCGTAGTGCGGGGTCTTGTGCTGGAAGCCCCAGTACGGCCGGAACACCAGCGGCTCGAAGTGGGTGGTGAGCACGATGTTGTCCTCGGGTTGCCGCCCGGAGAGCTCATCGATCGCGGCGATGAGCTCGTCGTTGTGCGCGCCGTCGGTGGTGGGATCGCTCGCGCCCTGCGCGTTGACGCCGGACGGGTAGTGGTCCTCGTAGGCGAGCTGCAGGCCCCCGGCCAGGTTCCCCTTGAGCGCCTCGTGCTCCAGGCTGATCGCACCCAGCAGGCCGAGGACGGCGGCGAAGGCGGTGAGGGACAGGGCCGAGTTCCGGACCGCGTTCGTGCGCCGCAGGTGGCCGAGCAGCTCCGCGGCACCGAAGATCCCGGCCGTGGCCAGCACCAGCTCGAACACCGGGTGCATCCGGAAGGCCAGCAGCGAGGTGTCGGCGAACAGGGCCAGCGTGGACAGGCCGAACCACCCGTACACCGCGATGGCCACGCACAGCAGCGCGGCCGCGGTGTCGTGGCGGCGGCACCGCAGGACCAGCCAGGCCAGTCCGGCCAGGCAGATCGCCCCGAAGGCACCGGCCTCCGTCATCGGCACCGGCAGGTACGCGCTCCCCGAGGCCAGGTAGCGCGGGGCGGCGCTCGAGGGGGCGTTCAGCAGGAAGTCCGTGGCCAGCAGGTACGGGACCCACACCAGCAGCGCGATCGCGAGGCTCACAGCTCCGATCGGCACGAGCCGCAGGAACTGGTCGCGCGCCACGGGCACCGCCCGCTCGCCGCCGCGCACCCGCAGCACCGCGAGCACGACGGCCATGGTCACCGTGAGCAGCACGGCGAATCCGAAGTAGAGGGTGTAGGTGGCCGCGGCGAAGCCGAGGTAGGCACCGATGCCGACCAGCGTCCAGTACGACGGGCGGGAGGCGTGCCCCAGCGCGCGCCAGGTCAGCACCGCGATCGGGGGCAGCCAGGCCGCCGACGGCCAGGCGTAGGGCTCCCCGACGCCGATCGGGGTCCACACGAACCCGCCGGTCGCCATCCCGATCAGCGTGGTCGCCGACGCCGCGAGCAGGGCGAGGCGGCGGTTCACCAGCAGGCCCCACAGCGTGAACGCCACGACCGCCGCCACCGCGATCCACACGATGGAGTAGGGCTTGTACGCGGCCCAGCCCGGCCAGCCCAGGAGGTTGGCGAAACGACCGCCCAACCAGAACCAGCCGGCCGGGTAGTACGGCGCGGCGTCGGCGTAGTTCATGTCGGCCAGGCCCAGCGTCTCGGCCATCCGGGTCATGTACTGCATCCGGAAGGCGTTGTCGCCTCCCGAACCGCCGAAGAAGTAGCGCGTGCTCTGCAGCGGTGTCGCCAGCGCCACCGTGGTGAAAGCGGACAGAGCGGTCCAGGTGCCGCCCAGCAGCAACCACCGCGGTCGACGCCGGTAGCCGTACACCGCCAGCAGCGCCAGCACTCCCAGGGCAGCGGCGACTCCCGTCACCGTCAACTCCTCCGGTGCGTAACCGGGCTCGCTGAAGCCCAGGTGCGCGATGGCGAACTGCAGCAGCATGCTCACCACGACCGCGAGCACGGAGCCCGCCCCGAGCTCGAGCACGGTGTTGAGCACCCGCGGGCGCGTCGACGAGGAGCGGTGCGGCTGCTCCCGCGAACTCGGATCGACCGTCGCCGGGCGCGGCACGGTTTCGGTCACGGGCGACCTCGCTGATCACGTCGGGGGTGGCGACCTCGGCTGGTGCGTCTCGGGCAGATGCTCCTAGACGCCGTGCACGGGGGTGATCGGGGGGCTGCGGTGCGATCGTGCGCTCCTCGGATGCCGCGGTCGCCGCGGCCCGCGTCCCCTCCGGGGACGCCCGGTGTTCGCCGGGAGTTCATCCACCGCTCGAGCGCCGTTCGGCGAACCGCCGGGCCAGGTGCCGCCCGCGGGGCTGCGACACTGGGCGGGACGCGAATTCCGCGGTGTCCGGCTGCCGCCGGAGGGGACGGTTCCGGGCGCCGCGCAGAACCGGCCGGCGGCGTGGTTGCGCAGCCGGCCTTGGAGGACGCATGGCGGAGGGCACGATCGGGGGACATCGCGGTGGTGGGTCCGAGGTCGACATCAACCGCGCGGACCCCGAGCACCGGCGGTGGGTCGTCGACGCGGTGGCCAGGATCAAGGCCGAGGAGAACCGCTCCTCCGACACGCACCTGCTGTCCGTGCCGCTGCCGGCCGAGTGGGGCGTGGACCTCTACCTCAAGGACGAGTCGACGCACCCGACCGGTTCGCTGAAGCACCGCCTGGCCCGCTCGCTGTACCTGTACGGGCTGTGCAACGGGTGGATCCGCCGCGGTCGCCCGGTCATCGAGGCCTCCAGCGGGTCGACCGCGGTCTCCGAGGCGTACTTCGCGCAGCTCATCGGCGTGCCGTTCATCGCCGTCATGGCCAAGGGCACCAGCCGCAACAAGATCGAGCTGATCGAGCTCTACGGCGGGAAGTGCCACTTCACCGACCGCGCGAGCGAGGTCTACGACGCGGCGGTGCGGCTGGCCGCCGAAACCGGCGGCCACTACATGGACCAGTTCACCTACGCCGAGCGCGCCACGGACTGGCGCGGCAACAACAACATCGCCGAGTCGCTGTTCGCGCAGATGTCGGCCGAGCGCCACCCGGAACCGGACTGGATCGTGGCCACCGCGGGCACCGGCGGAACCTCGGCCACCCTGGCCCGCTACGTCACCTACACCGGGCGGCACACCGGCCTCTGCGTGGCCGATCCGGAGAACTCGGCGTTCCTGCCGGCGTGGGAGTCGGCCGATCCGCTGGTGACCACCGAGGTGGGTTCGCGCATCGAGGGCATCGGCCGCCAGCGGGTGGAGCCGAGCTTCCTCGGCACCGCGATCGACCGCATGATGCGCGTGCCGGACGCCGCCGCGATCGCGGCGATCCGCCGGTTGCAGGAGATGCTCGGCCGCCGCGCCGGCGCCTCCACCGGCACCGGGCTGTGGGCGGCGTTCCGCATCGTGGCCGAGATGCTCGCCGCGGGGCGCACCGGCAGCGTGGTCACGTTCCTCTGCGATCCGGGCGACCGCTACTTCGACAAGTACTACTCGGACGAATGGCTCGCCGCGGAGGGCATCGACATCGAACCGCCGCTGCAGCGCCTGCACTCGTTCCTGAGCAGCGGGGTCCTCGACTGAACCGCCTACCGTGCGGGGCGCGGCGTTCTTCCGTCAGCACCAACTCCTCGACTGCGGACACCGACACCCCCCGGAACCGATCGGTCACGTCCTCGCCCCGGTGATCGTGCCCGCCCTCCCCGACACCGGTGGTTTCGCTGAGGCGCGAGATGACCGCGGCAGCGCCGCCGCTGCCGCGGTCGCCTCCGATCACCTCCGGTGCGGGGGTCTATGCTGTTCGGCGGTACGAGTGGCTACTTGGTACCGCGGCACCGGTCCCGGCGCCCTCCGGGCCGGTGCTTCCAGCAGGGATTCCCGCACTCGGCGCACCGCGTCCGGGGTGCGGCTCAGGCGCCGGTCACGCGTGCTCGCGTCGAGGCCGTCCGGCTCGAAAACCTCGGCGCAGGACCACCATTCGATCCCGCCCGCCGCCATCAGAGGGCCCGCAGTCCGTCGAGGGCGCGGTGCAGCAGGGCGAGGTCCTGGAACGGCTTCGCCGGCGGGAAAGGGCTCCCCGACGCGATGGCGGGTGAGAGTTCCCCGCAAATCCACGGCGTGTCATGGCATGAGCGGTCGATCACGTGCGATCTCCCATCTCGATCTCGCCGGTGGCCTTGATCTCGCGGGTCGTCCTGATCTCGTGGATCACGTGCAGGCGCAGCTGCCGGGCGACTTCTTCCAGCTGCTGGGCCAATTCGGAGCACTCGGATTCGCCGACCTCTCCCCGCGGGGTCCGGAACGCGACGTCGTCGAGCGCCCATTGGGCCCCGCGCAGGAGCCCGGCGAGTCGTGTCCGTCGGGACGTCACCGGACCACCCCCGGAACGGGGTGCTTGTCGAGCTTGACCCGCTTGCGCCGGCGTTCGCGCTGCCTCCGCCGACGCCACTCTTCCCAGCGTTTCCGCATGATCATCTCCTTCGTAGGGTCCAGTGCCAGGAACGTGACGCTGGATCATCTGTTGTTTCCGTGAACAACCATCTGACTCCGGAGACAAATGATCAATACTTCGATCGAGTGTCGATCACATCCGAGTGGGTCGATTACGGTTGACTCATGGCCGGAGCCAACGACGGGCAGACGCCCAAAGCACGCCTTCTCGGCGCTGAGCTGCGAGAGTTGCGCGAGGACGCTGACATGACCGTGCGCGACCTGGCTGCTCAGCTGGACGTCGCGCCGGGAACCGTGTCCCGCTACGAACGCGGTGAACGTGCACCAAAGCCCGAATACGTGGCCAGGGTTCTGGGGACGCTCGGAGTCACCGGAGACAGGTACGACGAGATCATTCATTTTGCAGAGACGGCCACCGAGCCGAACATGATCGCCGACGGGTCCAAGGGACTCCATCGCCACCTCATCGAGCTCTCTGAGTTCGACCGGTCAGCTGAACGGGTGCTGCACGTGGCCCCGATCCTCGTTCCCGGCCCGATGCAGACACGTGCCTACGCCGCCGAGATGATGTCGAGCCTTCCTCCGGATCAGCGGGATGTGCGCGTCGAGCTGCGCATGGCTCGCTCCATCGCGCTCACGATTCCATCGCAGGTGGACGTGACGATCGCTGAACGAGCCCTCCGGGAACCGCTCGGCGGTGAGAAGGTCATGGCGGAGCAAGTACGGCACTTGCACGGCCTGACCCAGGAGTCGAACATCACGATCCGGGTGCTTCCTTCGCTGAAGCACTGGACTTTGGCGCATGAAGGCGCGTTCGTGCTCTACGAGTTCCCGAAGGCCTCGCCGATCGTGCACCTCGAACACTACCGAGGCCCTGCGTTCCTCTACGACGATCGGGACGTGCAGGCGTACCGCGAAGCGGCGGATAGCCTCCCGCAGGTAGCTATGAGCCCGGATGAGTCTGCCGACCTCATGGCGGAGATCGCAAAGGAACTTGAAAGGAGCTGACGTGCCTTCCCCGAGCAACTGGAGGAAGTCCAGCCGTTCCGGCGTCAACAGCAGCTGCGTGGAGGTCGGCCGTACTGACCACGGTGCGGCCGTGCGCGACACCAAGGACCGCAGCCTCGGCTACTTCACCGCTGACCGATCGCAGTGGCAGGCGTTCATCGCGGCGGTCAAGTCGGACCGCTTCGCGTGAACCGCGCGGACCGGGCGGCACCCCGGGCTTCTCGGGGTGCCGCTTCGCGCGGCCGGGATGAACTGCGCCGAAGCCCGGCGTCACCGCCTCGCCGTTCGCGCGGACGCGGGCCAGGCGCCACCCGGCCCGCCGGTGAGCCGCCGAGCAGGGCATCGACGTCGAACCGCGGTTGCAGCGCGTGGGGCGTTCCCGGGAACCGGGGCTGAGGCCGACGTCGGTCGCGGTCACATCACCGTGCCGATGTGCCAGGGGACGAACTCCTCCTCGCCGTAGCCGAGCTCCTCGCTCTTGGTCCGCTCGCCGGAGGCCACGCGCAGCACGTGCTGGAACAGCTCCTCGCCGACCTCGTCGACGGTGGCCGCGCCGTCGGTGATCCGCCCGCAGTTGACGTCCATGTCCTCGTGCATGTGCTCGTAGAGCGGGGTGTTCGTGGCCAGCTTCAGGCTCGGCACCGGCGCGCAGCCGAACGCCGAGCCGCGGCCGGTGGTGAAGCAGACGAGGTTGGCGCCGCCGGCGACCATGCCGGTCACCGACACCGGGTCGTAGCCCGGGGTGTCCATGAACACGAAACCCCGCTCGGTGACGGGTTCGCCGTACTCGACGACGTCGCGCATGGTGGTCGTGCCGGCCTTCGCCGCCGCACCCAGCGACTTCTCCAGGATCGTGGTCAGCCCGCCCGCCTTGTTGCCGGGGGAGGGGTTGTTGTCCATCGACCCGCCGTTCTTCGCGGTGTAGTCCTGCCACCAGGCGATGCGGTCGACGAGTTTCTGCGCCACGGCGGAGGAGGCGGCGCGACGCAGCAGCATGTGCTCGGCGCCGTAGATCTCCGGTGTTTCCCCGACGATGCCGGTGCCGCCCTGCTCGACGATCCGGTCGACCGCCGAGCCGAGGGCCGGGTTGGCGGTGATGCCCGAATACGCGTCGGAGCCGCCGCACTCGGCGCCGAGGACGAGTTCCGAGGCGGGCACGGTCTCCCGGCGGGCCTTGTCCGCTTCCGGCAGCATCTCGGTCATCCGGGCCACGCCTTCGCGCACCGTTTTCGTGGTACCGCCGAGCTCCTGGATCGTGCTGGTCACCACGGGCACGTCGTTGCGCATCGGCACGTCCTCGGTGAGCTTGACGATCTGGTTGTCCTCGCAGCCCAGCCCGAGCACGAGGAACCCGGCGAAGTTCGGGTGCGTGAGGTAGCCGCGCATGACGCGGCGCAGCACCTCGATGCCCTCGCCGTCCGGAGCCATGCCGCAGCCGGTCCCGTGGGTGAGGGCCACGATGCCGTCGACGTTGTCGAAGTCGTCGAGCGCGCCGGAGAAGCGCATGCGCTGGGCGATGTTCTTGGCCGCGGTGGCGGAGCAGTTCACGCTGGTGAGCACGCCGAGGAAGTTGCGCGTGCCGACCGTGCCGTCGCTGCGGCGGTAGCCCTGGAAGGTGGCGCGCTGCGCCTCGGGCAGCAGCTGCTCCGGCTGCGCTTCGACGGCGAACTCGTAGTCGCGGCGGAACTCCCGGTATTCGAGGTTGTGCTCGTGGACGTGCTCGCCGCTGGCGATGTCGGTGCTGGCGAATCCGATGATCTGCCCGTAGCGGCGGACCGGGTCGCCGGCCCGCAGGTCCCGGACGGCGATCTTGTGGCCGCGGCCGACCTCGCCGCGCGCGGTGAGGACGTCCTGGCCGACAGCGGCGGGCGCGCCGGGGGAGAGGTCCTCGGCCGCGATGGCGACGTCGTCGACGTCCCGGAGGTGGATGAGGCTGGGCGTGCTCGCGGCGGTCGACATGGCGCTCCCGTGGGATGTGCTGGTCACTGCGGGCCGGGTGCTGCGCGATGCCACGCGGTCCGACAGCGGGCTCCCGGTGCCTGCACAGGCACCGGCACCGGTGCTCGTGCGGGCACCCGCGGGTGTCCGAAATATCGGACGATTGTTGGCATCGTGAGCACGGTAGGTCCGGGCCGAGGCCGTGTCAACGCGGTGTCGTCGCGCGGTCACCGAGCGCCGGCGGGGCGCGGTGGAAGCGGATGCGCGCGAGTCCGATGGGAGGAAGGGGGCGGCGAGGGCCCTGCTGCGCTGGGAGGAAACATTTCTCGCTCAATGTTCAAACCACCCGAAGGGGGGAGGACGCGTCAGGACGGGGCGACGTCGCGGTAGGCCGCGACGAGCTGGTCCTCGGCGAGGTCGAAGTAGTCCTCCAGGGCCCGGGTCGCCTCGGCGGGGCGCCCGGCCAGCAGCAGATCGGCGATGACGCGGTTGCGCTCCAGGAAGGGCTCGTGGAACTCCCGCGGCCTGGACATCACGTGGAAGGCCAGACGCAGTTCCGCCAGCAGCTGCCGCATCGTCTCGTCCACGCGCTCGCTGCCGGCGAGCGCGGCGACAGCTTGGTGGAACCGCATGTTCGCCGTGCCCACGTCCCACCAGCGCTGCTCGGACGCGGCGCGCTGCCCTTCGGAGACCGCCGCGTCCACCGCGGCCGCCCCCTCGGCCGCGGGGTCGGCCGCGCGCAGGGCGCTCGTCTCCAGCATGCGCCGCATCCGGTAGAGGTCGATGACGTCGGCGGCGCTGAGCACGCGGACGAACACCCCGCGGTGGAACTCGTGCACGAGCAGCCGTTCGTGCACCAGCAGTCGGAACGCCTCGCGCAGCGTGTTGCGGGAGACGGCCAGCGCCCGCCCGGCGGTCTCCTCGGACAGGCGCGTGCCGGGGGCGAGCGCCCCTTCGATGATCCGCTGCCGCAGGACGTCGGCCACGCGCTCGGCGGTGCTCGTCCGATCGAGCAGGGCGCGATCGGCGGCGAGCACCTCGCCCCAGTCTCGGGTCTCGTCTCGGGTCTCGCTCCCGGTCATGGCCGACCCCCGTGTCGCTCCGCGATCTTCGTCCCGTGCAGTCTATCCACTGCGACCTATTGCAGGATTGTTGAACAATCCATTAGGTTGCCGCCCAACGTCGCACTGGGTGACGCCATCGAACCTCCTCACCACCGCAGGTGGGGACCGTGTGATCGGAGCGGCATGGGCCAGAACCTCTCCACGCGCACAGCCCGGCGGGCAGGCGGCCGCGGGGCGATGCTCGGCGCGGTCTTCCTCATGGCCACCAGCGCCATCGGCCCCGGATTCCTGACGCAGACGACCGAGTTCACCGTGCAGCTCGGCGCGGCGTTCGCCTTCGCCGTCCTCGTGTCCATCCTCGTCGACATCGCGGTGCAGCTGAACGTCTGGCGCGTCATCGGCGTCTCGGGACTGCGCGCGCAGGACCTCGGCAACCGGGTGCTGCCGGGGCTGGGTTACGCGATGGCCGCGCTCGTCGTCTTCGGCGGCCTCGTGTTCAACATCGGCAACGTCTCCGGCACCGCCCTCGGGCTCGACGCGCTGTTCGGCCTCAACGTCAAGATCGGCGGTGCGGTCTCCGCGCTGATCGCCATCGGCATCTTCCTCAGCCGCCGCGCCGGGGTGGCCATGGACCGCATCGTCGTGGCCCTCGGCGGCGCGATGATCCTGCTGACCCTGTACGTCACCGCCTCCTCCGCCCCGCCGGTCGGCGAGGCGCTGCACCAGTCGGTGCTGCCCGAGCAGGTCGACTTCCTCGCCATCACCACGCTCATCGGTGGCACCGTCGGCGGTTACATCACCTACGCCGGCGCGCACCGCATCGTCGACGCCGGTCTGACCGGCCCCGACCGGGTCACCGAGGTCAGCCGCAGCTCCGTGGTGTCGCTGCTGGTCACCGGCGTGATGCGGATCGTGCTGTTCCTCGCCATCCTCGGCGTCGTCGCCGGCGGGGCCACGCTGACCGGCGGAAACCCCACCGCCGCGGCCTTCGGGCACGCTGCGGGCGAGGCCGGCGCGCGGCTGTTCGGCGTCATCCTCTGGGCCGCCAGCCTCACCTCCGTCGTCGGCGCCTCCTACACCTCCGTGTCGTTCCTCGTGACGTTCTCGCCGAAGCTCTCCGCCGCGCGGAACTGGCTCATCGGCGCGTTCATCGCCGTGTCCGCGGCGGTGTTCCTGCTGCTCGACCAGGCCCCGAAAACGCTGCTCGTGCTGGCCGGGGCGGTCAACGGCCTCATCCTGCCCGTCGGGTTCGGCGTGCTCATGTGGATCGCGCTGCGGCGCACCGACCTGCTCGGCGGTTACCGCTACCCGCGGTGGCTGCTCGTGATCGGCGTGCTGGCCTGGCTGCTGACGGTGTACCTGGGGGCGAACTCGTTGTCCGGAATCGCGGAGCTGTGGAGCTGACATGGACCTCAACGCCGATCTCGCCGAAGGCTTCGGCCGCTGGGAACTGGGCGATGACGACGCCCTGCTGGGCATCGTCACCAGCGCCAACGTGGCCTGCGGCTTCCACGCCGGGGACCCGTCGGTCATCCGCCGCGCGGTCGAGCGCGCCGCCGCCGGGGGCGTCGCCGTCGGCGCGCAGGTCAGCTACCGCGACCTCGCCGGCTTCGGCCGCCGCTTCATCGACATGCCCCCGGCCGAGCTCACCGACGACGTGCTCTACCAGCTCGGCGCGGTCGCCGGCTTCGCCCGCGTGGCCGGAACCGAGCTGCGCTACGTCAAACCGCACGGGGCGCTGTACAACGCGATCGTGCGGCACGCCGAGCAGGCCGCCGCGCTCGTCGACGCCGTGCGCGCGTTCGACCCCGGCCTGGCGGTGCTCGGCCTGCCCGGGTCCGAATGGCTCGACCAGGCCGAACGCGCGGGCCTGCGGGTGCACCGCGAGGCCTTCGCCGACCGCGCCTACACCCCCGAAGGCGCGCTGGTGCCCCGGCGCGAGGAGGGGGCGGTGCTGCACGACCCCGGACGCATCGCCGACCGGTGCGTCCGCCTCGCCCGCGGCGAGCCCATCGAAGCCGTCGACGGCACGGAGATCACCGCGCAGCCCGACTCGATCTGCGTGCACGGCGACAGCCCCGACGCGGTGGCCATCGCCCGCGCGGTGCGGGACCGCCTCGCCGCGGCGGGGGTGCCGCTGCGCCCGTTCGCACCGGAATCCCGGTGAGGCCGCCGATGCGTTTCCTGCCCTGCGCCGACTCCGGGCTGCTCGTGGAGCTCGACGACCTCGACCAGGTGCACGCGCTCTACACCGCGCTCGCAGCCGACCCGCCCGCCGGAGTGACCGACCTGGTGCCCGCCGCGCGCACGCTGCTGCTGCACCTCGACCCGCGCACCGCGGACGCGGCCGCCGTCGAGCGCGCCGTGCGCGCCACCCGGCCCGCAGGCGGGTGGCGGCGCACCGCGGACGTGCTGCAGGTGCCCGTGGTCTACGACGGCGCGGACCTCGCCGAAGTCGCCCGGCTGACCGGGCTGGCCGAGCGCGACGTCGTCGACCGGCACACCGCCACCGAGTGGACCGTCGCCTTCGGCGGCTTCGCCCCCGGGTTCGGCTACCTCGCCGGGCAGGACTGGCGGCTGGCGGTGCCGCGCCGCACCGAGTCCCGCACCCGCGTGCCCGCGGGCGCGGTCGGCCTCGCCGGGGAGTTCAGCGGCATCTACCCGCGCGAATCCCCCGGCGGCTGGCAGCTCATCGGCCGCACCGACCTCCAGGTCTGGTGCGTCGACCGGGACCCGCCCGCGCTGCTGCGGCCGGGCGTGCGCGTGCGGTTCCAGGAGGTCCGATGAGCGAGCTGGAAGTGCTCTCGACCGGTCCGCTGGCCACGGTGCAGGACCTCGGACGGCCCGGGCTGGGCCACATCGGCGTCGGCACCTCCGGCGCCGCCGACCGCGGTGCGTTGCGCCTGGCCAACCGGCTGCTGGCGAACCCGGAGGGCGCGGCGGCCGTCGAGGTCACCCTCGGCGGTTTGGAACTGCTGGCCCGCGGCCCGGTCACGGTGGCGCTGACCGGTGCGCCCTGCCCGCTCAGCGTCGACGGGCGCGGCGCCGCGATGCACGCGGTGCTGCGGCTCGACGCCGGCAGCACCCTGCGGCTCGGCCGGCCCGAGCGCGGCCTGCGCACCTACCTGGCCGTGCGCGGCGGGATCGCGGTCGAGCCGGTGCTCGGCTCGCGCTCCACCGACGTGCTCGCCGGGCTCGGGCCGGAACGGCTCGCCGCGGGCGCGCTGCTGCCGGTCGGGCCGGCCCCGGCCGCGTTCCCGTGCGTGGAGCAGGCGCCGGTGCCCGGACCCGCGGACGGGGTGCTCGAGCTGCGCGCGGTGCCCGGCCCGCGAGCCGACTGGTTCACCGCGGACGCGCTGCGCGTGCTGTTCGGCGCGGAGTACGCGGTCACCGCCGACAGCGACCGGATCGGCATGCGGTTGTCCGGGCCGCAGCTGACCCGCAGCTGCGGCGGGGAGCTGCCCAGCGAAGGCATGGTCGCCGGTGCGCTGCAGGTGCCGCCGTCCGGCACGCCCACGCTGTTCCTGGCCGACCACCCGGTCACGGGCGGATACCCGGTCATCGCCGTCGTGCCCGCGGCCGACGTCGACCGGGCGGCGCAGGCCCGGCCGGGCCAGGCGGTGCGGTTCCGCCGCGCCGGTGGAGGAGCACCGGGGCCGGCCCCGGTGGGGAAGGAGGAGCGATGACGGCGCCGGAGGCGATGACACCGCGGGAGGCGCGGGAAGCGTTCCGCGCGGGCCTGCGCGCGCCCACGGCCGGCTACAGCGCCGGCCGGGCGCAGGCGAACCTGCTGGCCGTGCCGCGCGAGCACGCCTACGACTTCCTGCTGTTCGGGCAGCGCAACCCGCGGTCGTGCCCGATCATCGACGTCACCGAACCGGGCGCGGTCCGGGCGGAGTCCTTCGCCGGGGACCTGCGCACGGACCTGCCCGCCTACCGCGTGTACTCCGACGGGCAGCTGGTCGAGGAGCGCGGCGAGGTCGTCGAGCTGTGGCGGGACGACCTCGTCGCCTTCCTCGTCGGGTGCAGCTTCACCTTCGAGTCCGCGCTGCTCGCCGCCGGCGTCGAGGTGCGGCACCTGCGGGCCGGGTGCAACGTGCCGATGTACCGCACGAACCGCCGCTGCCGGCCCGCCGGCGGCCTCGCCGGGCCCGTGGTGATGTCGATGCGGCCGGTCCCGGCCGAGCAGGTGGCCACCGCGGTGCGGGTCACGGCCCGCTACCCGGCGGTGCACGGCGCCCCGCTGCACGTCGGCGACCCGGAGCAGCTGGGCATCACCGACCTGGACCGGCCCGACTTCGGTGATCCGGTGGAGGTGCGCCCGGGCGAGATCCCGGTGTTCTGGGGCTGCGGCGTCACCCCGCAGGCGGCGGTGATGGACTCGCGGCCGTCCTTCGCGATCGCGCACGCGCCCGGGCACATGGCGATCACCGACGAGGCCGACAGCGCGTTCCTCGTGCCCTGAGCCCGCGCGTGCCCGTGATCGGGTGAATCGCCCGATCTGTGGTGTGCGTGCCCGCTCCGTCCCGTGTTGACTGCCCCGAGATCAGCACGAGGGGTGGCGGAGGTGCGCGTGAGCACGCGAGCGGAGCGGTGGCGCCGGGCGGTGGCCGCGGCGAGCGCGGTACTGGTGGGCACGACGCTGGCGACGGCCTCGGCCGGCGCCCGGGAGGGTCCCGCACCGCAGCCCGGCGCGGTGCCCGAGGTGCAGTGGGGCACCTGCGCCCCGGAGGAGCTGGAACCGGTGCCGCCGGGCGAGCGCGACCGGTACGAGTGCGCGCGGTACCCGGTGCCGCTGGACCACAACGCCCCGGAGCGCGGCAGCGTCGACCTCGCGCTCATGCGGCGGAAGGCCGCCGACCCCGAGCGCCGGATCGGTTCGCTGTTCGTCAACCCCGGAGGACCGGGCGGTTCCGGCTACACGATGCCCACCCAGGCGGGGAAGTGGCTCGACGACCGGGTGCTCGAACGCTTCGACGTCGTCGGCTTCGACCCGCGCGGCATCGACCGCAGCACCCGGCTGCGCTGCTTCACCTCGGCCGAGCAGGCGCACGAGGTCGCCGAGCGCATCACGCCGGTGCCGGTCTCGGACGAGCGCATCGCCGAAACGCTCGGGGCCTACCGCGACCAGGGGCGGCACTGCGAGCGCAACGCGGGCGCGCTGCTGGACCACATGAGCACCGCCGACGTGGCGCGCGACCTCGACCTGCTGCGGGCCGCGGTGGGGGACCGGAAGCTGACCTACGTCGGCTTCTCCTACGGAACGCTGCTCGGCGCGACCTACCTGTCGCTGTTCGGCGAGCGCAGCCGCGCGGTCGTGCTCGACGGCAACGTGGACCCGCAGCTGCGCACCACCAACGGCGTGGAGTACGACCGGCAGCGGGCGCGCGGGTTCGAGATCGCGCTGCAGGCCTTCCTGCGCGAGTGCGACAGCTCCGGGCGGGGCTGCGCCTTCTCCGCGGGTGATCCGCGGGCGAAGTTCGACGCCATCCGCGAGGAGCTGCGGTCCGGCCCGGTCACCCTGCCGAACGGGGTGACGCTCACGCTGAGCACGTTCACGGCGGGCGTCGGCAGCGCGCTGTACGACATCGGCGACCTGGCGCCGCTGGCCGCGGACCTGCAGCTGGTGCACGAGCACCTCACCGGCGCCGCGGTCGGCCAGGCGCAGCAGCTGCGGGTGCTCGACCGCACACCGCACCGGGCGCCGTACGACGGCGGGCCCGCCGTCCCGCAGCGGGAGGAGGACTACGTCGACGACGCCTACTTCGGGGTGAACTGCACGGACAAACCGATCCCGCGGATCCCCGAGCTCGTGCCCGGCATCGCCGCGGCGTGGGAGCACGAGTCGCCGACGTTCGGCCGCTACCAGGCGTTCAGCGACGTGGCCGCCTGCTCGAACTGGCCGCGCACCGCCGACGACGCCCACCGGGGGCCGTGGCACAACAGCGCGGAGAACCCGGCGCTGGTGTTCGGCAACCGCTACGACCCCGCCACGCAGCACGCGTTCGCCGAGCGCATGGCCCACCAGCTCGGGCACGCCGACCTGGTCACCGTGAACAGCTTCGGGCACTGCATCCTCGGGCGGAGCGCGTGCGCCGACCGGATCGCCGCCGACTACCTGATCGAGCTGCGGCGGCCTGCTCCGGGGCAGACGTGCTCCTCCGACGAGCAGCCCTTCGGCGCGGCGTGAGCGGTGCGGGAGGCCCGCCGGGGCGAGGAGCGCGGACGGCGTGAGGAGCCGGAACCGGACGGGGCGAGGAGCGGGGCGGGTGCCCGCTGGCGCGGGGCTCCGGGGCACGTCTCGTCGGACCGCGGCTTCGCTCGCCGTCGCCGCGCCCGGTCGCCGGCATGCTGGGCCGCCGGAGTGCTCGGACACCGGAGTGCTCGGACACCGGCAGTGCCGGGGGAGGTGGGTGAACCCGCACGCGGTCCCCTGCCCGAGGAGAAAGAGCGGGGGACCGCGTCACGTGGGAAGGACCGGTGCGCCGGTCGCCTCTCGGCGTTGTGGCGCGACGCGGCTCCAGCCGAACGGTATTCCGCGAAGGCGATGGGTGAGGCCCGGGGGACACGGGCGCACCGGCCAGTCAGTGCAACACGGAGCCGGCGGACGCGGCATCCCGGTGCGCACGTGACACCGCCCACGTTCGGCGGTGCTCCGGGCGAACGCCTCCGTCCGGTTCCGCGAGCCCCTCGCCGCCCGAGGGGTGGACCGGGGTGCCGCTCCGGTTCGGCGGGCGGGTTTGCGGCGGGAGGGCGCCCCTGCCGGTGAGCCGCCGCGGTGCGGGCGCGGCACCCGGGGCGGCCGGCCCGCCGAAATCCTTCCCGGAGCTCTTCCGAAAATGCTGTTCCGGCCGCGGCGCAGCGTTTTTCTCGGCGGGCCGAAAGAAATGTTTTGCCGCCTCCGGAAAGCATTTTCTCCGGGTGCTGCCGTGCGATGTTTTGCATTCCTCGCAATTGCCTGTACGGTTCGTTCGCGAAAGGATTCGCGTTGCGCTCGCCGTTCGGGAAACGTGCTGCGCCGCAGGTGGTTCGGATTTCCGCGACGCAGCTGCGAGCGGCGGCGGAGGATCGGGGGCGGGTGCGAACGCGGATTCCACCCGCGGTTCGGACGAGGGGGAAACGGGCGATGTTGGCCAGCTTCGCGCTCAGCGCCGGCGCGATTTTCGTCGCAGAACTCGGCGACAAGTCGCAGTTGATGGCGATGACGTTCGCGACCCGCTACCGCGTGTGGCACGTGCTGCTCGGGATCACGCTGGCCACCGCGGTGGTGCACGCGCTGTCGGTGGTGCTCGGGTTCGGCGTCGGTCAGCTCGTGCCGGGGGACTGGGTGACGGTGCTGGCCGGGGTGGCGTTCCTCGGTTTCGCGCTGTGGACGCTGCGGGGGGATCACCTCACCGCGGAGGACCAGCGCCGCGCCCACCGCCCCGCGGTGTCGGCGCTGCTGCTGGTGACCACCGTGTTCCTGCTGGCCGAGCTGGGCGACAAGACGATGCTGGCCACGGTCACGCTGGCCACGCAGCACGACTGGTTCGGCACGTGGCTCGGCTCGACCGCGGGCATGGTGGTCGCCGACGCGCTGGCGGTCGGCGTCGGTCTCGTGCTCGGCAGGAAGCTGCCGGAGCGCGCCGTGCGCTACGGCGCCGCCGCGCTGTTCGTCCTCGCCGGGGCGTGGTTGCTGGTCAGCGGCATCACCGGCCTGGCCGCCGCCTGAGCCTCGCCCACCTGCCCCCGGGGAACATTTCCCGAGAGATGTTCCCCGGGCGCACCGCGGGATCTGCAACATCTGCAACGAGTATGTTTATGTTGCACGAGCGGTCGTTCGCGGTGAGGGGCACGATGTCGAAAACCGTCGACAAAGCGGTGCGCGCGCTGGAGGTCCTGGCCGGAGGGCCGAAGAAGATCTCCGAGCTCGCTCGCGAACTGGACGTGCACAGCTCCACCGCGCTGCGCATGCTGCAGCCCCTCGTCGACTCCGGGATGCTCGCCCGCGGGGCCGACGGCCGCTACCGGCTGGGGCTGCGCCTGGCCGACCTGGGCCAGCAGGTGCTCGAGGACATGGACCTGCGCGCGACCGCCCGGCCGCGGCTCGTGGCCCTCGCCGAGGACGTGCGCGCCACGGTGCACCTGGCGCAGCTCATCGACGAGCAGATCGTCTACGTGGACAAGATCGAGAGCTCCGCGTCGATCCGCACCTGGTCGCGCATCGGCCGGCCGGTGCCGCTGCACACCGCCGCGGCCAGCAAGGCCATCCTGGCGCGCCTGCCGGAGCGGCGCCGGGAGGAGCTGCTCGCCGCGCACAGCTTCACCCGCCACACCGAGAACACCCTCGCCGACGCCGCGGCGCTGCGCGGACACCTGCGCGGGGTCGTGGAACGCGGCTACGCCACCGACGACGCCGAGTTCGAACCGCTGGTGCACTGCGTCGGCGTGGCGGTGCCCGCCAACTCGGGTCAGGTGGCCGCTGCCGTGTCCGTGACCACCGTGCGCGCCCGCCCGGACCCCGCCGAGCAGCACGCGCTGGTCACCAAGCTGCGCGAGACCGCGGCGGCGCTCGGCGCCGAGCTCGGCACGTCCCCGCGCTAGGGGAACCCGCCCCTCCGGGCACGACGGCCGCCGGAACCGAGGAGGAGACCGTGAAGATCACCCAGCTGCGCACGTACCAGGTGCCGCCGCGTTGGCTGTTCCTGCGCATCGACACGGACGAGGGGATCGTCGGATGGGGCGAGCCTGTCGTGGAGGGCCGGGCCGGGACGGTCCGGGCGGCCGTCGACGAGCTGTCCGACTACCTCGTCGGCGCCGACCCGGGACGCGTCGAGGACCACTGGCAGGTGCTGACCAAGGGCGGTTTCTACCGCGGCGGTCCGGTGCTGTCCAGCGCGGTCGCCGGGATCGACCAGGCGTTGTGGGACATCAAGGGCAAGGCGCTCGGCGTGCCCGTGCACGAGCTGCTGGGCGGTCCGGTGCGCGACCGGATGCGCGTGTACTCCTGGGTCGCGGGCGACGAGCCCTCCGCGGCGGTCGAACACGCCGCGCAGCGCGTGGCCGAGGGCTTCTCCGCGGTGAAGATGAACGTCGCCGGGCGGATGCGGCAGCTGGAGACGACGGCGGAGATCCGCGCGGCCGTGGAACGCGCCCGCGCCGTCAAGGACGAGCTCGGCCCGCACGGCGACGTGGCCATCGACTTCCACGGCCGCGTCTCACCGCCGTTGGCGCGGCGGCTGTGCCGCGAGCTTGAACCGGTGCAGCCGCTGTTCGTCGAGGAGCCCGTGCTGCCCGAGCTGTCCGGCGAACTGCCCCGCGTCGTCGACAGCACCACCGTGCCGATCGCCACCGGCGAGCGGCTCTACTCCCGGTGGGACTTCGCCGACGTGCTGCGTTCCGGCATCGCCGTGGCGCAGCCGGACCTGTCGCACGCCGGCGGCGTCTCCGAGTGCCGCCGCATCGCCGCGCAGGCCGAGGTCCACGGCGTCGGCCTCGCCCCGCACTGCCCGCTCGGCCCGATCGCCCTGGCCGCCAGCCTGCAGGTGGACTTCGCCAGCCCGAACGCGCTGATCCAGGAGACGAGCCTGGGCATCCACTACAACCAGGGTTCGGACGTGCTCGACTACCTGGTGGCCACCGCGGTGTTCGACTACTCCGCGGGACACGTCGCGCGCCCGACCGGGCCGGGACTGGGCATCGAGGTCGACGAGGAGGCCGTGGCCGAGGCGGAGAAGCGCGCGCCGCGCTGGCGCAACCCCGTGTGGCGCCACGAGGACGGCTCGTTCGCCGAGTGGTGAGCAGGTGCGGCACCGGCCGCGGAGCGCGGCGTGCCGCGGCCGCGTAACGGCACCGCTCGCCGCTCGTTGCCGACCCGGAGGTGGCCATGACGTGGATGCTGTACGGCGTGACCGGCTACACCGGCCGGCTCGTGCTCGAGGCGGCGCTCGCCCGCGGGCACCGGCCCGTGCTGGCGGGGCGGGACGCGGCCGCGGTCGCCGCGCTGGCCGCGCCGCGCGGCCTCGACTACCGGGTGTTCGACCTGCGCGACCCCGACGCGATCGCCGCGCAGCTGTCCGGTGTGGACGCGGTCGCCCACTGCGCGGGTCCGTTCTCGGCCACCGCCGAGCCGATGGTGCGGGGGTGCCTGCGGGCGGGCGCGCACTACCTGGACATCACCGGTGAGATCGACGTGTTCGAAGCGGTCTACGCCCGCGACGAGGAGGCGCGGCGCGCCGGGGTGGTGCTGCTGCCCGGTGCGGGCATGGACGTGGTGCCCACCGACTGCCTCGGCGCGCTCGTGGCCGAGCAGGTGCCCGGGGCGCGCCGGCTGGACCTGGCCATCCGCACGAGCGGCAGGCTCAGCCCCGGCACGCTGAAGAGCGCGTGGGAGGGCGTGGCCCTCGGCGGCCGCGCCCGACTCGGCGGCGAGCTGCGCACCGTGCCGGTGGGCTGGCGGCGGCGCGACGTGGACTTCCCCTCCGGGAGGGTGCGCGTGGCCTCGCTGCCCTGGGGCGATGTCAGCTCCGCCTACCGCAGCACGGGCATCGGCGAGATCACCACCTACACGCGCTTGCCCGGTGCCGGCGGGCGCGGTGCGGCCCTGCTGCAGCGGCTGGCGGCCACCGGCCCGGTGCAGCGGCTCGGCCGCGCGGCCCTCGGCGCGCTGGTGCGCGGCCCGGACGCCGCGGCCCGGGCCCGCAGCCACCTCGAGGTCTACGCGGAGGCCAGCGCCGCGGACGGAACGGCGGTGGCCGCCACCCTGCGCGGGCCCGATCCGTACGACTTCACCGCGGACTCGCTGGTGCGGCTGCTGCAACGGCTGCTGGCCGGCGCGGCGCCCGCCGGGGCGCACACCCCGGCCACGGCGTTCGGGCACGGCTTCGTCCGCGAGCTGGACGGGGTCACCGTCTCCGACCCCGCGCCCGTGCCCGCGCCGCGCACCTGAGCTCCCGGTCCCGGCTCCGCGCGGCGCCGATGCCCCGGCCGCTCCGGCGCCGCACCGCGCCCGGCACCCGCCGGGATTCGCGAGCCGGGCAGTTGTGATCTCCGTCGCGGCCGGACCGCGCCGCTCCGCGGGCAGGTACCCTCCCCGCGGGTGATGCGCGGCGACGCGCGCGCCGACCCCGCAGCGGTGGAGCAGGCAACCGGCAGTTCGGACACGGAGGACGGTGTGAAACCGAAGAAGGTCGCAGGAATCGTGGTGCTCGTGCTGGTGGGCTACGCGGTGTTCACCAACCCCGTCGGGTCCGCGGACATGGTCGGCGGCGTCGGCGGGTGGCTGCAGGGCTCGGCCGAGTCCGTGATCACGTTCATGCAGAACCTCGCCGGCTGATCTGCTACTCCAGCCCGGTGCGCAGGTCCTCCAGCAGCTCCGGCAGCACCGCCTCCTCCGCCGCGGTGCGCCCCGCGGTGCCCAGCAGCTCGGACAGCTGCGGATCCCACGGGGTCGCCACCGGCTGCCCGGACAGCACGCCGAGGTCGCGGCGCTCGGCCGCGGCCCGGTCGAGCGCGGCGCGGTAGTCGGCGGACCCGAGCCGCCACGGCTGCGCCCCCTCGGCGTGCAGCGCGGCGGCGACGCGCAGGCCGGCCCAGTCGAAGTCGGCGTGCACCCGCACCCGGGCGCCCGCGGTGAACAGGCGGCGCAGCAGCTCCTGCGCGGCGGGCGAGCTGCCGTCGTCCACGGCCACGAGCGGGTGGTGCACCCCGGCGGCGAGCGCGGCTTCGAGCACCCGCGGGTTCTCGCACACCGCCACCGGCGTCCCGGGGGCCACGAGCGGGTCCGGCGCGGCCCGCAGGTCCGCCAGCGTCACGTGCGACGGCGCGCCTGCGCGGGCGCGCGGCGCCGCCATCTCGGCGGACTCCCACGGCAGCGCCCAGCACAGCACCGTGTCGCTCACCCCGTCGGAGGCGACGCGGGCGTGCCCCCAGACCGCCCGGCGCTCCCGCTCGCTCGACGGTGCCGCCAACCCGTGGGCCTCGGCCAGGCCGCGCAGCACCACGCGGCTCAGCGCGGTTCCCTCGTCGAGCAGGTCGGCCGCCCCGGCGCGCGCGGCGAGCTCGGCGCGCCAGGTCCAGCCCCGCCGCGCCGGATCGCCCGCGGTCTCGGCGAGCACCGCGGCGGCCTGCCGGGCCACGGCCTCCTGGTCGTCCTCGGCGACGCGGCCGAACTGGCACACCCAGGTGCACCAGGTCGCGGCCCATGCGGTGTGCTCGAGCCCGTGCGCGGCCAGGGCCCGGCGGAACGCCTCGTACTGGGCGGCGTGGCGCTGCTCGGCCAGGGCCTCGGCGGAGTCGGCCCGCTGCACCGGCGAGTCGTGCAGGATCTCCACGACCTCGCGCAGTCCCAGGCCGAACCTGCTCGCCCGCACCGCTGCGTCCAACTTGGACACGTTGATGCGGGTGCCGTGCCCCCACAGCGGGCGGCCGTAGAGCTCGCCCACCGCTCGGCGCGTCTCGTCGTCCGGCAGCTCCAGCCGGAACGTCGGTGGTGCGGAGGGTGATTCCAGCGCCTCGCGGGCGCGCTGCCACAACCCGCGCAGCGGTGCGATGTCCCATTCGGCCCGCAGGTCCTGCTCGATGCCCATCGCCCCCAGGGTACGGGCCCGCCTCACCAGTCGGAGCGCTCGATCGCCCGCCCGTGCTCCCGGTCTGCGCGGGACGGGCTCGCCCTCTGCCCCGGGAGGAGCCGTTCACCACTCGGAGCGCTCGATCGCCCGCCCGTCCCACGTGGTGTGCGTGCAGGCGATGCCGTGCCCGCTGCGCGGGCGCAGCACGTCGTAGATGTGCATCCGCGGGATCTTCGGCGACACGCCCCAGCCGCTCGGCCAGGTGATCAGCCAGTCCATGTCCAGGTCCACGAGCAGTTCCAGCATCCGCGCCACGGTCGGCTCGTCGAGCCGCTCGAAGGCCTCGTCCAGCAGCACCAGCCGCAGCGGCCGCAGGTCCGCCGCCGAGACGCTCACCGCGTCGTAGAACGCGGCCGCCGCGGCGAACAGCGTCACGTAGGAGATCAGCCGCGTCTCCCCGGAGGACAGCTGCCGCAGCCGCCGCACCCGGGCCGAGCCGTCCGGGGCGGTGTCGCGCACCCGCACGGTGAAGGTGAACCACGACCGGTAGTCCAGCGCCCGCCCCAGGACCTCCGCGTAGCCGCCCGCGGCACTGTCCCGTTCGGACTCGATGAGCTTGGTGAACACGCGGCGCAGCAGGGCGTCCTCGTCCTGCCCGCGCTCCGCGGCCGGGGTGCGGACCGCGTCGATGGCCCGGCGGAGATCGTCGTCCAGCGCCGTCGACGGGCGCCAGTCCAGCTGCACGTGCACGCCCTGGCTGGAGCGGGCGCCCTCCAGGACCTCGTTCATCCGGTGGCACAGCCGCTCCGCCGTGGAGATCTGGCCGCGCAGCCGGTCGGCGAGATCGCGGATGAGGTAGTCGGCGAAGATCGACTGGTAGCGCTCGTTGAGGTAACCGCGCTGCTCGGCGAGGCGCTCGGCGATGCGCAGCGCCGCCTCCGCCACCGGCTGCGGCCCCTCGTCGCCGGTGATCGTCACCGTGAGCACCCCGCCCCGCTCACCGGCGGCGATGTCGTAGCCCCCGCTCAGCGACTGCTGCAGCGCCTGCACCCGGTTGAGCACCGTCGCCTCGGAGGCCGAGCGCCGCGAGGCCGCCAGCAGCGCCTCGACGGCCTGCTCCGGCTCCGGTGCGGCCTGCGGCTCGGCGGTCCCCGCCTCGTCCTGCGGGGTGAACGCCGCCGTCCACAGCCCCGGGGTGCGCAGGGCGGCGCGCAACGACTCGAGCGCCTCCTCCGCCGCCGCCTCGCGGCCCTCGAGCTGGGAGTGCTTGTGCTGCAACTCGGTCTCCCAGCGCGCCGCCGACTCGCGCAGCGCGCTGACCTTCTCCCGCTGCTCGGGCAGGCGCCGCCGCAGCTCGCCGCGCTCGGCCTCCAGCTCGGCGAGCTTGCCGCCGATGTCCTGCGTCTCGTCGGCCAGCGCGGTGGTGAGCTCGGCCAGCCCGGACTCCTGCTCGGCGTGCTCGGCGCAGCGCTGCTCGGCCTGGGTCTCGGCCTCCATCCGGTCGGCCACCGCGGCGTCGTGCCGCAGCAGCAGGTCGTGCAGCTCGGACGCGGTGTGCAGGCAGCGCGAATCGACCGTGGTGCGCAGCGACTCGATCACGGACACCGCTTCGGTGGCCGCGCGGTGCGCCTGCTCCAGCGCGCCCGTCTCGGAGGGCAGGTCCGCCTGCGAGGCCTCCTGCACCAGCTCGGCGTGCTCGGCCTGCCACCGCCGCTCGGCCTGCTCGTGCTCCTGGCGCAGATCGGTCGCCGCCGTCCCGGTCGACTCCACCGCCTCCCGCGCTCCGTCCAGCTTGGCGTGCGCCGTCAGCAGCTCGTCGTCGTCCGGGAAGGACTCGACGTGCTGCTCTAGGCGGGTCACGTGCTCGCTGACCTCGCGGTGCTGCCGCTCCGCCGCGCCGATGTCCTCGCGCAGCCGGGCCAGGTCCTCCTCGAGCTGCGCGATGCGCCGCGTGCGCGCGTCCTGCCGGGCGCCGGCACCGACGAACTCCGCCGCCCCCTTCGGGCAGGCGCCGGAGAGCACCCCGGCGCGCCAACTGCCGTCGGTGCCGAGCACGAGGCCCGCCGCGGCGTCCCCGGCCGAGGAGGCCACGCCCACGCGGGCGAGCAGCTCCGCGACCCGCTCCGCCGGCACGGGACCGTCCCCTCCGGACACCGGTGCGAGCGCGGTGTCCAGCCCCGTCCAGCTGCGCTCGCCCCGCTCGGTGGCGACCAGGTCCGGCCCGCCGTGCAGCGCGCCGTCCGCGGTCACCCACGCGGTCAGCAGCCCGCTGCCGGTCAGCGCGCCCTCCAACCCGGCGCGGGCCGCCGCGTCGAGGTCCGCGCGGAACTCGACCAGCTCGTAGAAGGCCCGGCCCGCGCGCGGGTCCCGCTCGGCCGTGGCCCACCGCGGGCGCTCCGGCGCGCGCTCGGAGCCGGAGCGCAGGTCGGCCAGCTCGTCCTCCCACGTGCGGGCCTGCACGTACAGCTCGGCGATGTGCTGCTCCAACCCCGACACGTGCTGCCGCTGCCGGTTCACCCGCGGGCGGGACCACTCGCGGGCGCGGTCGCGCGCCTGCCGCGCCACCGCGCGGTCGCCCAGCACGTCGTCCACCGCGGGCGGTTCCGGCGCGTCCTCGGCCCCGCCGTCGGGCCACTCGGCGATCCACTTGCGGACCTGCTCGACCCACACGGCCGCCGCCGTGGCCAGGTCCTGCTCGACCTGGTTGCGCCGCCCCACCGCGTCCGTCGCGGTCAGCTGCGCCTGCCGGGCCCGCCGCTGCAGCTCGACGACCCCGTCCCGCTCGCCGTCCAACCGCCGGGCGCGCTCGTGCAGGCTCAGCGCCAGCGCGGCGCGCTCCCGCGCGGCCTCGGCGGCCTGCTGCGTGCCACCGGTGACGGTGCGGAAGGAGGTGGCCAGCGCGTCCGCGTCCGGCCGCGGCGGGTGGAGCCGGTCCACCTCCAGCAGTTCGCCCTCGGCCTCGACCGCGGTGCGCGCAGTCACGCGTTCGGTCTCCGCCTCCGCTGCGGCCACCGCCGGCGGACGCGGTACCAGCTCACCGCCCAGCCCGGCCGCCCGCAGGCAGTGCGCGGCGTGCTCGGCGCGCTCGCCCGCGGCCTCGGCGTCGGTGGCCAGCCGCCGCAGCATGCCCACCACCGACTCGGCCGACCGGTTCTCCTGCGCGCGGTGCTTGCTCGCCGTGTCCAGCGCGGTGATCGCCGCCGCCCGCGCGCTGCCGACGAGGCGCTCCCGGTCGCGGACGCCCTGCAGTTCCCGGTAGGCCGGGTGCGCCTGCAGCGCGTCGATGCTCGACTCCAGCTCGCCGTCGCGCTGCTCGAGCTCGGCGACGGTCCCCTCGGCCGCGGTCCGCTCGCGGCGCTGCTCGGCGCACGTCCGCTCCAGCTCGGCGATCTCGCCGCGCAGCCTGCGCAGCTTCTCCCGGGTGTCGCGCACCCCCTGCGCGCGGTCCTGCAGCACGCCGAGGGCGTAGGAGGAGTAGGTCGTCAGGAACGCGCGCAGCGCCCGGTCCGACTCGGTCAGACCGAGGATGTTCTCCCGGATCGACTCGAGGTCGTCGAACGAGGTGGCCAGCCGCTCCACCAGCGCCGGGTCCAGCGGCGGCAGGGCGTCGGAGAGGATGTTCTCCAGCTGGCCCTCCAGCACCTTCAGCCCCACGTCCGGGTTGCGCAGCGTGCGCTGCAGGTGCAGCAGGTCGCCGTAGCGGGCGGCGGGCATGCCGTAGACGGCGGCCGCCACGCGGGCGCGGAACGCCTGCTCGTCGAGCACGCAGTCCGCGCCGATCACCTCGCGCAGCTGGGCCGCGCTCAACGGCACCCGGTCGGCGGTGACCAGTTGCAGGTCGGATCCCACGCGGAGGGGCGTGATGAACCGCCACGAATCGCTGACCGCCTGCGAGGTCTTCGAGGCCTTCACCCCGACGCCGCAGGTGAGGAACTCCTCCGCGCCGGTCTCGGTGACGCGGCGCAGCTCGACCCAGGCGTAGCCGACCCGGTTCGGACCGCCGGGGTACTCGTCGAGCATGAGCCGCCGCACGCTCACCGTGTCGAAGCCCTTCGACCCGAGCTGGCGCAGGTCCCCGTCGAGGCACAGCGGCAGCAGCAGCTCGAGCGTGCGCGACTTGCCCGAGCCGTTCGTGCCCTGGAAGACCCCGCGGCCGCCGGAGAGGTCGAACGTCGTCTCGGCGTACTGCCAGATGTTCACGATCCCGCCCCGGTGCAGGCGCCACCGGTCCGCCCGGAGGTCCCCGGCGGCCGGTGCCCCCGCGTCGGGGCGCTCGTGGGCGATCGACACCGGATCTGGGCTCACCGTGCCTCCAATCGGTGGAAGCCCCGGCGTTCACGCCGGGGAGGAGTCGATCCCGAGTGGTTCCGGGCGGCCATGCACCCGTACTTACTCAAGATCGCCAGTCGCGCAAAATGATCAGTGTGCGGACGGCGTACAAGTGCCGGGCCTATCCGGACTCCGACCAAGCGGCCCAGTTGGGCCGCACGTTCGGCTGCGTGCGCCTGGTGTGGAACACGACCCTCGAGGCGCGGCACCGCCGCTACCACGTCGAAGGCCGGTCCACCTCGTACAAGGAAACGGACGCGAACCTCGCCGCGTGGAAGAAGACCGAGGACCTGGGGTTCCTGTCCGAGGTCTCCTCGGTGCCGCTGCAGCAGACGCTGCGGCACCAGCACACCGCGTTCGCGCATTTCTTCGCCGGCCGCGCGAAGTACCCGCGGTTCAAGTCCCGCACCGGCAAGCAGTCGGCGCACTACACCCGCAGCGCGTTCACGCTGCGCGGCGGGACGTTGAGGCTGGCGAAGCAGACGGCGCCGTTGCGGTTCGTGTGGTCCTGGCCGGACATCGATCCGGCCGCGTTGGACCCGACGATGGTGGTGGTCTCCCGCGAGCCGGACGGGCGCTGGTACGTGACCTTCGCCGTGGACACCGACGAGCCCGAACCCGCCCCGCGCACGGGCGAGGCGATCGGCGTGGACCTCGGAGTGACGGACTTCGCCACCCTGTCCACCGGCGAGACCATCGCCAACCCGAAGCACCTGGACCGCAAAGCCCGCAACCTCGCCCGCTACCAGCGGATGATGGCCCGCAAACGACGCGGGTCGAACAACCGGCGCAAAGCCAAGAAGAAGGTGGCGCGGGCGCACCGCAAGGTCCGCCACGCCCGCGCGGACTTCCTGCACCGCACCACCACGAACCTGGTGCGCCGCGCCGATGTGATCGCCATCGAGGATCTGAACGTTCAGGGTATGATCGCCTCGGCGAAAGGCACCGTGGAGGCCCCTGGCCGCCACGTGGCCGCGAAGGCGGGGTTGAACCGCAGCGTGTCGGATGCCGCGTTCGCCGAGTTCCGCCGCCAGCTGGAATACAAGGCCGAACGGGCCGGCAAGACCGTGCTCGCGGTGAACCGGTTCTACCCCAGCTCGAAAACGTGCTCCGCGTGTGGGCACCTGCTGAACCAGCTGAAGTTGTCGGTGCGGCACTGGACGTGCCCCGACTGCGGCACCCGGCACGACCGGGATGTCAACGCCGCGAAGAACATCCTGGCCGCTGGTCGAGCGGTAGCCGGGCAGCACCCCGGCCAAGCCTGTGGAGCTGATGCGAGTCCGCAAGGGTCCTCCCTTCGGCAGCCGGCGATGAAGCAGGAACCCTCGGGCGCGAGCCCGAGGGGAATCCCCACCCCTTGAGGGCGAGGAGGAAGTCAACGTTGCGCGTCCTCTTTCCCCGCGGCCAGTTCCGCGGCGTCGAACAAGGGCAGATCGGCCGGTTCCGGCTCGGGCGGTGGTTCGGCCTCGCGCCCGGTCGGCGAGGCGTCCGCCCGCGGCAGCCACCGGTGCGCGGCGGGGCTCAACAACCAGTCCTGCCCGCTCGCGGTGATCAGGCCGAGGCGCCGCAGCAGGGACAGCACGCTGTCGACCAGCCGCTCGTGGTCCTCCGTCGCCTGCCGCGACCACGCCGACGGGTGCTCCTCGACGAGTTCGCGGCAGGTCTCGGACAGCTCCCGCCGGGTGACCGGGTGGCGGCCGTCCCCGCGGGGCTCGCCGGACAGCAGCCGCGGCAGCGCCAGCAGCGCGATGCGGGCGACCGTGCTCGGGCCGGGGAAGACGACGTCGGTGAGGTAGTCCTCCGGGTCGGTGACCACGACGCCTTCCCAGCGGGACTCGGCGACGAGCCCGAAGAACCGCTCCAGCAGGTGCGACTCCCGGCCCAACCGGTTGCGCAGCCACCGCGCCTGCTCGGCGGGCAGGTCGGAGTAGAGCACCGCGGGATCCTCCACCAACCGCCGGCGCACCGCGTGCTCCGGGGAGTCCGCCGGCGGCGCGGCCGCGGTCTCGATCAGCTCCTCCGGCGAGGAGGCCGCGCCGA
This sequence comes from Salinifilum aidingensis, assembly GCF_054782015.1. Taxonomy (NCBI): domain Bacteria; kingdom Bacillati; phylum Actinomycetota; class Actinomycetes; order Pseudonocardiales; family Pseudonocardiaceae; genus Salinifilum; species Salinifilum aidingensis. Next base: position 78,993 of record NZ_BAAGTH010000017.1, read on the forward strand.
TCGGGCCGACCGCGATCTGGCCCAGCAGGTCCGTGTCGATCGTGATGAGCGCTTCCGAGGAGGACTCGGCCGAGACCGTCCCCTCGGTCTCGGTGATCACGCCCAGCGCGACGAGGTGGCGCAGCGCCGCGGTGAGCACCCGGCGGTCGGCCTGGTCGTCGGTGATCGGCACGCCCGCCTCGGCCGCCGCCGCGCGGATGTCGCTGACCAGCCGCGAGAGCAGCACCTGGCGGCCGATGCCGGTCAGCGCGGCCAGGGCCAGGGCGACGTAGGCGTAGCCGCGCGGGGTCAGCGACGGATCGCCGCGGGTGCCGTCGGCGCCCGCGCCCGCCTTGACCAGCCGCGCGAACCGGCGCTCCACCACCAGCCGGTAGCCGAGCAGCGCGCCGAAGAGCTCCTGCAGCACCGACCGGTGGTGGTACATCAGCGGCAGCAGCTCGCCGTCCGCTCCGCCCGAGCGCACCAGCGGGCGGCGCAGCAGCACGCGCGCGCAGCGCACCACGTTCGCCGCGTCGATGTCGGACAGCTCGGCGAAGCCGGGCACCGGGTCGGTCTCGCCCGCGCTCATGACACCGCCTCCTGCTGCCCCCCGGTTTCGCCGCCCGCAGGGGTCCCGCCGAGCACGTCCAGTTCCGTGTCCGCCAGCGTCAGCGTGCCCGCCCCGCTGCGGACCCGCGTCCGCGCCCCGGGCCGCGGCCGCACCACCACGCGCAGCCGGTGCACCGGGTCGACGGCGGTGCCCGTCTCCTCCGGCGTCTCCCGCTGGGCCATGGCCAGGGTGAGCAGCTCGCACAGCATGCCCAGCGCCTCGGACGACAGCGCGTGCGCCTGCAGGTCCTGCCCCGCCGCGGCCAGCTCCGCCGCCGCGGCACCGCGCCGCTGGTCGGCCTCGCGCGCTTCGGCCAGCAGGGTGTGCTCGGTCATCGGGTCGTCCACCACCCGCGAGGTGCGCCCCCGCGCACCCCGGTCGCCGCGGCCGCGCACGCTGACCGTCACGTCCAGCACCGGGCCGTCCCGCCACGGCACCGACTCGTTGTCGCTGTCGTAGTCCGGCGCGGGCAGCAGGTGCCGCGCCGAGTGCAGGCCGAACGCCGCGGAGGCCAGCTGGTGCGCCTGCTCGGTGCCGGAGTCGGCGAACCACCGCGCCAGGGTGAGCAGCTCCGCGCGCCGCCCCGGCACGATCCCGCCGCCGGAGGTGGCGCGCTTGACCGTCGCCAGCAGCGATCCGATGGCCCGGGCGGTCGCCTCCCGCAGCGCGGCGACCTGGCTGGGCCGTCCGGGCGCGTCGACGAACCAGTCGGTCAGCTCCTGCCAGTCGGCCGCGGTGCGCCCGCGCGCCCGCTCGGTGTCGGCGCCGAACCCCTCCGCCGGGCCCAGCAGCCGCAGCAGCTCGCCGCGCCGGTCCGCCAGCGCGGTCAGCGCCCCGGCGATCGTCTCGGTGTGCCGCAGCACGTCCTCCACCACGCGGTGGATGTAGTCCACGAGCAGGTTGCGGAACCCGGAGATCTCCTCGGGGGCGAGCTGGTGCCGGGTGACCACCTGCCCGAGGTAGGCGTAGAAGTCGCGGACGGTCGCGGCCAGCTCCGCGTGCTGCAGGAACACCGTGGTGACCTGCTCGGCCAGCCGCTCGGTGGCCTGCTCCGCGTCCGCCGGCCCGCGCTGCTCGGCGTCCAGCGCCTCGTCCAGCGTCGCGCGGATCGCGCCCAGCCCGCGGTCGATCGCGGGCAGCAGCTCGCGGGAGATCTCGCGGGCGCCCTCGGGCACGCGCAGCAGCGCGTCCACGTCGCGCTGCACCCGCACGGCCAGCTTGCTCACCTGGTAGCGCACGCTGCCGTGCTGGAACTCGGAGATGCTCGACGCGATCGTCTCGCGGCGCCCCACGACGAGATTGCCCCAGCGCACGAGCTGCCGCAGGCGGTCGAGCACCGTGTCGGTGCCCGATTCACCGGGGGCGATGCGCCCCTCCCGCTCGGCCGCCGCCAGCGCCGCGGCCACTTCGCCGGCCGAGAGGTCCGCCAGCAGCGTCGAGGTGAACAGCCGCATGATCGCCAGGTACGTGCGGTGCTCCGGGGCCTGCAGGTAGGCGAACAGGTGCAGCCGACGCGCGCCGTCGGCGTCCTGTTCCGGGGCGTGCGCGGTGGAGGCGCCGAAGGTGTCCGGTGCGGTCGTGCCCGCCACGCCCGCGCGGAGCACGTCCGCTTCGTGATCCGGGACCGTCACGGTCCGCCACGATAACGGGTGCCGGGTGCACCGCTGCGCACCTGCCCAGGCGTGCGCACGAGCGATCCCCCGGCCGGGTAGCGTGGGCGGCCGGTCGCCGCGCCCGGTGGCCGGCGATCCCACCGACGGAAGGACAGCACGGTGAGCACGGCACGTGCCGTCGGGCTGCTGCTGGGGGCAGCGGCCGACGCCGCCTTCGGGGATCCGCGGCGGGGGCACCCGGTCGCGCTGTTCGGACGCGCGGCGCACGCGCTGGAGCGGCGCGTCCACCGCGACCACCGGGCGGTCGGAGCCGGGTACGTCGCCGTGCTCGCCGGCGGCGGTGCCGCAGCCGGCGCCGCGGCGCAGCACTGGGTCCGCCGGCGGCCGGTGGCGGAGACCGCGCTGACCGCCGCGACCACCTGGGCCGTGCTCGGCGGTTCCTCGCTGGCCGGTGAGGGAGCGGCGATGGCGCGCCTGCTCACCGCCGGGGACGTCCCCGGCGCGCGGGAGCGGCTGGCGCACCTGTGCGGACGCGACGCGGCCCTGCTCGACGAGGAGGGCCTGGCGCGGGCCACGGTCGAATCGCTCGCGGAGAACACCGGCGACGCGGTCGTCTCCCCGCTGCTGTGGGGCGCGGTCGCCGGCGTGCCCGGGCTGATCGGCTACCGGGCGGTGAACACGCTGGACGCGATGGTGGGGCACGTCTCACCGCACTACCGCAACTTCGGCTGGGCCGCTGCGCGCCTGGACGACGCGGTGAACGCGGTGCCCTCCCGGGCCGGCGCGGTGCTCACCGCGGCCTGCGCCCCGCTCGTCGGTGGGTCGGCGGCGGAGGCGCGGCGGACGCGGCGCCGCGACGCGGCCGCGCACCCGAGCCCGAACGCGGGGCAGCTGGAGTCCTCGTTCGCCGGGGCGCTCGGTGTGCGCCTCGGCGGGCGCACCGTCTACCGCAACGCCCCGGCCGGAGGGCCGGCTGCCGACGGCGGGGTTGCCGGCGGTGCTGCTACCGGTGGTGCTGCGGAAGCGGCCGGCAAAGCCTCCGGCGAAGCGGCCGAGCGGGCCGAGCAGCGGCCGGTCATGGGGCAGGGGCGCGCCGCGGGCGCCGCGGACGTCCCCCGCGCGGTGCGGCTCTCCCGCGCCGTCGGCGCGGCCTCGGCGGCGCTGGCCGCAGGGGTGGCGCTGGCGGCAGGAGCACACCGCCGCGGGCGCTGACGGGAGCGCGCCGACGCGGCACGTGCTGACCGCGGGGGTCACCGCAGAGGGGTGCGGGTCACGCTGGTGTGTGCTCGTGCCCGGGCGCGTCCAGACCTCGCTGACGGGCCCAGTCCTGCAGTGCCGCGGTGCGCTCGCGGCTCTGGTCCGGGGTTTGCTTCGCCAGTTGCGACACGCGCTGCGGGGACAGCTCGAGGATCGCGGCGATGTCAGCGCCCGACAAGCCACTGGCCTTCATGTCGGCGACCACCTTGCGGTACGGGTACCTCCGAGCGGCTTCCGCTTGGGCCAGTTCGGCTTCGTAGGTGGCTTCGCGGGCTTGCTGCACCTCTTGCTCGAGCGCGCCGCCCACCTCGAAGGTCACGGTCACGTCGACATCGGTGAGCGGCACGTCGAGCACGGTCGCGGCCAAGTCCCGGGCCATCGTGCGCGCCTCCGCAACGCTGCGTCCCTGGGTCGTCCCCAGCTCGCCGACCTGCACGATCCACCACTCGCCTTCGCGCGTGGCGGTGGCCGCGTACTGGTGTGCACTCACTTGATCCACCCCTTCGGTAGGCACGCGAGTTGCTTCTCGATGCTGTTCACCTGGGCCGAACTCCTCGGCGAACAGACCGCCGTGTGCTTCAGCGCCTTGTTCTGGTCCAACATCGACCCTGCGGACGCTTCCACCTGAACATGGACGCCCAGCTCGACCTCACGACCACCAGCTGGAACGACCTGCAGGCCGTCTCGGCAGGGCTCGCCCGGAGCAACACCTCGTGTCTGCATTGCTGGCAGGAGGTGATGGTGGTGGCGGCGATCAGCGTGCGCGACCTCGATGAGGAGGTGGCTGCCCGCCTGAAGGTGCGAGCCGCCCGCCACGGACGGTCGGTGGAGGCCGAAGTTCGAACGATCCTGACCGGCACCCTCGCTGGTGACGAGGATGACCGGTCCAACCTGGCCCAGCGTTCCGAGAGCGCTTCGCCGACATCGGCGGTGTCGAGCTGGAGATCCCTCCCCGGCGGGACATGCCCCGCGCGGCCGATCTGCCGGAGTAGTCGTGATCGTTGCCGGCCGCGAGAGCGCCGGCCGACCGATCGCCACCGCCGATGCGCAGATCGCGGCGATCTGCGCATCGCGAGAGGCGACGCTCGCCACCCGCAATACCGAGGGCTCCGAAGCCACCGGCATCAGCCTGCTCAACCCGTGGAACCGCTGACCGCGCTGCCCAACGCCAGACACACCGGCCACGACGGCTTCTCGATCAAGACGTTTCAGTAGTCCATCGGTCACTGACACATGATCAGTGCCGTGCTGTGGCCCCTGGAACCTCGGCGCCGCCGATTCCGAAGATCGCTGACGGCCTACGCGAGCTGAGGTTCTGGCCAGTTCACGGTTGTGGTGCGGTCGCAGTAGCTTCGATGGAGTGCTTCGATGAACTGGTCTCGGGCGACTGCTCCGTCGAAGCCGGAGCGCCTCGCGCAGCACCTCTTCGGCGTGCGGCCATTGCTCGGCCTCGCCGAGAAAGGCCGGGCTGGCGTCTCGCCGTGACAGGCGCACGTAGTCGACCGGGAGCTCGATGAGAACTGCACGATGCGGCGATGAGTTTTCCCGGCCCGGCCGGTCTACCGTTCGTCAAGTGATCAGAAAGCGCGAAGCAGGAGGAGCGACATGAGCCAGTTGCTGCGGGTCCAGAACTTCACCGTTTCGAGTGACGGATTCGGAGCCGGCGAGGGCCAGAGCCTTGAGAAGCCGTTCGGCCATGCTGATCCGGGGAACCTGCTCGCCTGGGCCTTTGCCACCGACCACCCACCCATCAACCGCTCCGAACCCGGCAGCCGAGGTCTGGAGGACTACTTCACGCGGGACTACGCTCGCAACATCGGTGCCGAGATCATGGGCCGCAACAAGTTCGGGCCGCAGCGCGGGCCCTGGCAGGACCACGAGTGGCAGGGATGGTGGGGTGACGAGCCCCCGTTCCACACGCCGGTGTTCGTCATGACGCACCACAAGCGCCCGTCGTTCACGCTCTCCGACACCACGTTCCACTTCGTCGACGGCGACCCGGCCGCGGTGCTCGCCCAGGCAAAGGAGGCAGCGCAGGGCCAGGACGTCCGGCTTGGCGGTGGGGCCACGATCATCCGGCAGTTCCTCGAGGCCGACCTCGTCGACACCTTGCATGTGGCGGTCGCGCCGATGAGGCTTGGCTCCGGGGCCCGGCTGTGGGAGTCCCCCGATGAGCTGCTCGACCGGTTCCACCAGGACGTCGTGCCCAGCCCGAGGAGCGGCGTGACGCACCACCTGTTCTGGCGGAAGTGAGGCCGGACCAGCCAGCCGGCGTGGGATCTGTCACCGGCGCCCGCGGCATGCAGGTACGACGTCTTGGTGGTCGTGGCTCATGAAGGTCTCCTCGGTCGTGTGTCCCAGAGTCGTGCACCGAGATATGACAAAACCCCGAAGCACAGCTCCGGGGCACGATGTCTATGTCAATGCGACTCGTCAGCGCCGGAGTGGATCCGGCGTCGCCGTCTGCTGAACGAATCGCATACAGTCAGTCTGCAACATGGCCTGCATGCTGCTGGCGCCACTGTGGCCGAGACGCGCGGGTGTACTCAGGGAACCCCCACCCGGCCGGGGTGGGCGGGACCTGCGACTGTGTGCTGGAACAGCGCTGACCAGGGCTGTCTCGCATGCCTAATGCGATGAAAATCTCAGTGAGGGGTGGCTGACCGGTACCCGGCGATCCCGACCCCGCCTCGACCAAGCCCTGGCCGCCTTCGCCCGTCACCGCTCGGCGCGGTCGGCGCTCACCCCTCCGCCACCGCGCTCGGCTTCGGCTCTCTCGGCTTCGGCCCGCTCCTCCTCGGCGATGGCCTGGGCCACGGCGCGCTTCTTGCTGCGCCGGCGGTTGCTGCCGCTCGCGCGGGGGGCTGGCGCACCGCGCGCGCCGGAAGTGCCGCCGCGGGAACCGCCCGCGCCCGAGCCGCTCCGCTCGCCACCGCGCGCGCTGGATCCGAACGCCCCGGTCGGACCGGCGCGCGATTCGGTGTAGACGAGGTAGCCGATGGCGATGACCGCCATGGCGCCGAAGGCGATCCACTGCAGCGCGTAGGAGAAGAACGGCCCGGACTCCAGGCGCGGCAGCGGCAGCGGCGACAGCACGCCCGGCTGCCCCTCGCCGAGCACGAAGTAGCCCGGCCGCAGGGGCAGGCCGGTGTCCGCGGCCACCGTGCCGGAGTTGATCGCGTACACCCAGCGCTGCCCGTCGTGCTCGAACGCGGGCCGGTTCTCGCTGTCGTGCTCGTTCGCGCGGACCCGCGCGGTCAGCGCGACCTCGCCCCGCGGGGGTGCGGCGTAGTCCGGCGCGCGCGTGCCGTTGACGGGGCGCACGAAGCCGCGGTCGATCAGCAGCACCGTTCCGCCGGTGGTGCGGAAGGGGGTGAGCACTTCGAACGCCGGCTCGCCGTGGACGGTGCGCTGCCAGCCGAGGTGCTCGTGCTCCGGCAGGTACCGGCCGCGGACGGTGACCTGCTGCCACTCGGTCCGCGCGCTCGGCCGCTCGCCGGGGGCGAGGACCTCGCGCAGCGGCTCCGGCGGGGAGTGGAACGACTCGGAGATCGCGTCGTTGCGCTGCTGCCGCTCGTCGTTGCGGCTGAACTGCCAGGGGGCGAGGACCGTGAAGCACAGCGTCGCGAACACCACGACCAGCGCGATCGTGCCGAGCCACCCCGGCCGCAGCAGAAACTTCAGGCGCACGTCCCCACAGTACGGTCGGCGGCCGCGCACCCGGGCGAAGGGGGATCGTTCAGCTGCGCAGCGCCGACCGCGCGGCGGCGACGGTCTGCCGGCCGAAGCCGGCGCCGAAGAGGACCGTGTGCACCAGCAACGGGAACAGCTGGTGCAGGCCGATGCGCTCGCGCCAGCCGTCGGCGAGCGGGCTCACCTGCTCGTAGCCGGCGATGATCCGCTCCAGGTGTGGGCAACCGAACAGGTGCAGCATCGCCAGGTCCGTCTCGCGGTGCCCGCCGTGCGCGGCCGGGTCGATGATCCAGGCCTGCCGCGACCAGTGCACGTTGCCGCTCCACAGGTCGCCGTGCAGCCGGGACGGCGGTTCGGGCGGTCCGGCCAGCTCCGGCAGCTGCGCGCACACCCGCTCGACCGTCTCGCCGTCGGAGCGGCTGAGCGCACCCGTGTCCACCGCGCGACGCAGGTAGGGCTCGACGCGGAACTGGGCGTAGAAGGTGGGCCAGTCGGCGCACGGTTCGTTGCGCATCGGCGCCAGCCCGATCCACGCGTCGGCGGGCCCGCCCGCGGGCGGAGCCCCGTGCGCCGGCGCTCCGGCGGCGTGCAGCCGGGCGAGCCCCCGGCCGAGCTCCTCGGCGGCCTCCGGCGAGGCGGATTCGGCGGGGACGTGCTCGAGCACGAGCCACTCGTCGTCCGCACCGAGCACCCCGGGCACCGGCACCGCGCCGGGCTCGGCGAGCCAGCGCAGCGAGGCGGCCTCGGCCGCGGCCGCGTTCGGCATCGACTGCGGCACGTGCTTGGCGAAGACGGTCCGCCCGTCGTCGAGCTCGGCGGTGAACGCCGCGGCCGTGTCCCCGCCGCCGACCGGGCGCGCCGAGCGCGCGGGGACGCCGGTGAGTTCGGCGATCGTCTCCTCGGGCCGCATGCTCCCCCTTCCGCGCCGCAGGTGACCGCGGGTCCGCGAGCGCTGCCGCGCCTCAGGCGCGGACCCGGTCGAGCAGGCCGGGCATGGCCGTCTCCACCATCTTCAGCACGTCGTCGAAACCGCGCGGGCCACCGTAGTAGGGGTCGGGCACCTCGGCGTCCTCCCCGGCGTCCGGGTCGAACGAGCGCAGCAGGTGCACCCGGGAGGGGTCGCCGACCGCGCGCCGCACCGCGCGCAGGTGGCCGTGGTCCATGGCCAGCAGCAGGTCCGCCGACAGGTGCCGCTCGTCCATCTGCGCGGCCGTGTGCTCCACCGGGTAACCGTGCTCGGCGAGCACCTCCTCCGCGCGCGGGTCGGCGGGTTCGCCCGCGTGCCAGGGTCCGACGCCCGCGCTGGTCACCTCGACGAGGCCGTCCAGGCCCGCCTCGCGCAGGTGCTGGCGGAACACCGCGGCGGCCATCGGGGAGCGGCAGATGTTGCCCGAGCAGATGAACGAGATGTGCACGGCGCCGAGGATACGCAGCCGCCCCGCGCGCTCCGCGCTGTGCCGCCGGAGGGGCCGGTGGTCCCGCGCGGCCGGTAGACTGCCGTGGATGACCAGCGGAGACGACTTGGACCTGTTGCGGCACCACGGCGACGTCGACGCCGCGGCGGGACTCGTCGACTTCGCGGTGAACGTGCGCGTGCCGCAGCCGCCCGAGTGGCTGCGCACCCGGCTCGCCGCGGCGATCGGCCGGCTGGGCGAGTACCCCTCCGCCGCCGCGGACCGCGCGGCGCGCGAGGCCCTGGCGCACCGGCACGGCCGGGACCCGGACGAGGCGCTCGTGCTGGCCGGTGCGGCCGAGGGGTTCACCCTGCTGGCGGCGCTGCGGCCGCGGCTGGCCGCGGTGGTCCACCCCTCGTTCACCGAGCCCGAGGTGGCGCTGCGCACCGCGGGCGTGCCGGTCACCCGCGCGGTGCTGGACGCCGCCGACGGCTACCGGCTGCGCGCCGAGCACGTGCCGGAGGAGGCCGACCTCGTCGTCCTCGGCAACCCCACCAACCCCACCTCGGTGCTGCACCCCGCCGAGGAGGTCCGCCGCCTGCTGCGGCCGGGGCGGACCGTGGTGGTCGACGAGGCGTTCGCCGACACCGTGCCGGGCGAACCGGAGTCGGTGGCGGGCTGCGCGGACTCCGGTCTGCTCGTGCTGCGCAGCCTCACCAAGATGTGGGGCATCCCGGGGTTGCGCGCCGGCTACGCGCTGGGCGCACCGGAGGTGCTCGCCCGCATGCACACCGCCCGTCCACATTGGCCGGTCAGCACGCTCGTGCTCGAGGCGGTGCAGGCCTGCTGCACCGGCGGGGCGGTCGCCGAGGCCGACCGGGCCGCGCGGGAGATCGCCGGCGCGCGGGAGCAGCTGCGGGCCGAACTCGCCGGCATCGCGGGTGTCTCCGTGGTCGGACCGGCCACCTCGTCGTTCCTGCTGGTCCGGGCGGAGAATGGTGCCAAGGTGCGGGCGGCGCTGCGCGAGCGCGGCATCGCCGTGCGGCGCGCCGACACCTTCCCCGGCCTGGACGAGGACCACTTCCGGGTCGCGGTGCGCGGCGCGGCGGACAACGCGTTGTTGACCTCCGCGCTGCGGGACATCCTCGGTCAGTGAAAGGACATCGGATGGCGGTACGGATGCGGGACGTGGTGGCGGCGCTGGAGACCGCCTACCCGCCGCGCCTGGCGGAGGACTGGGACGCCGTGGGCCTGGTGTGCGGCGATCCCGACGCGCCGGTGCGGCGCGTGCTGTTCTGCGTGGACCCGGTCGAGGCCACGGTGGCCGAAGCGGTCGAGTCCGGCGCCGATCTGCTCGTGGCGCACCACCCGCTGCTGCTGCGCGGGGTGCACGGCGTGCCCGCCGACGACCACAAGGGGCGCCTCGTCCACCGGCTGATCCGCCAGGGCGCGGGTCTGTACTGCGCGCACACCAACGCCGACACGGCGCGCCGCGGCGTGTCGGACGCGCTGGCCGAGGCGCTCGGGGTCGTGCCGAGCGCGCCGCTGGCGCCGCACGCCGAGGACTCCGGGACGGGGCTCGGCCGCATCGGACATCTGCCCGAACCGGAACCGTTCGCCGCGTTCGTCGAGCGGGTCGCCGAGCGCCTGCCGGCGACCGCGTGGGGCGTGCGCGGGGGCGGTGACCCCGAGCGCGTCATCAGCACCGTGGCCGTCTGCGGGGGATCGGGCGATGCGCACCTGGCCGCGGCCCACCGCGCGGGCGTGGACGCGTACGTGACCGCGGACCTGCGGCACCACCCCGCCGCCGAGCACCTGGCGCAGGCCGAGCTCCCGGGCACCGAGGTGCCCGCCCTGGTGGACGTGGCCCACTGGGCCAGCGAGTGGCCCTGGTGCGGCCGGGCCGCCGACGACCTGCGCGCGGCCCTGGCCGATAGTGTCGAGGTCCGGGTTTCCGCTCGCCGCACCGATCCGTGGACGGTGCACGCCGGTGCGGTCGCCGCCGATACAGCGAGTACAGGAAGGACGTCCGCGTGAAAGCCGATCCCGCCGTTCAGCGCCGGCTGCTCGACCTCGCCGGGGTGGACGCCGAACTCAACCGGATCACCCATCGGCGCCGAACACTTCCCGAGCTCGAGGAGATCGGCGAAGCAGAAGGGGACCTGCGCGCCAAGCGCGACGACCTCGTCGTGGCGCAGACCTCGCACGGAGACATCGACCGCGAGGTCAAGCGGTTGGAGAGCGAGGTGGAGCAGGTCCGCTCCCGGGAGAGCCGGGACCGCCAGGTCCTGGAGTCCAGCACGTCGGCCAAGCAGGCCGAGGACCTGGAGAGCGAACTGCAGTCGCTCGCGCGGCGGCAGGGCGTGCTCGAGGACGAGCTGCTCGAGGTGATGGAGCGCCGCGAGGCGCTGGAGACCAACGTGTCCAAAGCGGACGAAGCGGTGCGGGCCGCCGAGGAGCGCCTGGCGGACGCCCAGCGGCGCCGCGACGAGGAAGTGGCCGATTTGGACAGCGCGGAGGCCAAGCGCACCGCGGAGCGTCAGTCGATCGTCCAGCAGGTGCCCGAGCAGCTGCTCAACCTCTACGAGCGGATCCGCGGCCAGCGCGGTGTCGGAGTGGGCCGGCTGGAGGGCAGCCGCTGCGGCGCCTGCCGGCTGGAGCTCGACCGCGCCGCCCTCTCCGAGGTGCGCGAGGCCGCGGCCGACGACGTGGTGCGGCACGAGGACTGCGGCGCCATCCTGGTGCGGGCCAAGGGGGACTGATGGGGCGGCGGCTGATCGTCGAGGCCGACGGCGGTTCGCGCGGCAACCCGGGGCTGGCCGGCTGCGGGGCCGTGGTGCGCGACGCCGACACCGGTGAGGTGCTCGCCGAGCGCGCGGAGCAGCTCGGCGTGGCCACGAACAACGTGGCCGAGTACCAGGGGCTCATCGAGGGCCTGCGCGCGGCCCGCGACTGCGATCCGGAGTCGTTGACCGTGCGCATGGACTCCAAGCTCGTCGTCGAGCAGATGGCGGGCCGCTGGCGGGTCAAGCACGAGAACCTGCAGCCGCTGGCCGCCCAGGCCAAGCAGCTCGTCGCCGAGCTGCCGGGGCCGGAGTTCGTCTGGGTGCCGCGGGAGCAGAACAAGCACGCCGACCGGCTGGCCAACGCCGCCATGGACGGCGAGGACATCACCGAGCGGGAGGCGGTGCTCCCGGAGGTGCCCGCGGCACCGGCCACCGCTGCGCCCGCCTCCGAGGGCGCGGCGGCCCGGTCCGCCCCGGAGCAGCGGGCGGGCGACTGGCTCGGGGCCGTCGGTGCGCCGACCCGGTTGCTGCTGCTGCGGCACGGGCAGACGTCGATGTCGGTGGACAAGCGCTACTCGGGGCGCGGGGACGTCGAGCTGACGGAGCTGGGGCGGAGCCAGGCGCGGGCCGCGGCCGAGCGGCTGGCGAAGATGACCGGGGTGGCCGGGCCGGACGGGGACCCCGCGCCGATCGTGGCCTCGCCGCTGGTGCGCACGCGGCAGACCGCCGACGAGGTGGCAGCCGCGACGGGCGGCACCTGCGAGCTCCGCGACGGGTTGGTCGAGACCGACTTCGGCGAGTGGGAAGGCCTCACCTTCGCCGAGACGAGCGAGCGCTACCCCGAGCTGCACGGCCGGTGGCTCGGCGACCCGACGGTGGCCCCGCCGGGCGGGGAGAGCCTGGAGCACGTCGCGGAGCGGGTCTCGGCCGCCTGCGACGACCTGCTGCAGCGCTACGCGGGCCGCACGGTCGTCGTGGTCAGCCACGTCACGCCGATCAAGGCCCTGCTGCGCCGGGCGCTGGACGTCGGTCCCGGCGTGTTCTACCGGCTGCACCTGGACCTGGCCTCGCTGTCGGTCGTGGAGCACTACCCGGACGGCAACGCGTCGGTGCGGTTGGTCAACGACATCTCGCACTGGTCCTGAGCGGGGCCCGCCCCGGCCCGCGGCGCGGGCCGGGGCGGGCGGGCTAGACTGGGCGGACGGGATGAGCCGGCCGGGTGGCCGCGTCGGGCCGCGTCCGCGGACGCGGACCCGTCGAGGAAAGTCCGGACTCCGCAGGGCAGGGTGGTCGCCAACAGCGACCCGGGGCGACCCGCGGGAAAGTGCCACAGAAAACAGACCGCCCGGTCGTGGACCGGGTAAGGGTGAAACGGTGGTGTAAGAGACCACCAGCACCCCGGGTGACCGGGGTGGCTCGGTAAACCCCACCCGGAGCAAGGCCAAGAGGGTGCCGCAGGCACCTGCGCGGACGCTCGAGGGCTGCCCGCCCGATGTCCGCGGGTAGGCCGCTGGAGCCTGCCGGCAACGGCAGGCCGAGATGGATGGCCACCGCCCGGTGCTCGCGCGCGGCGCGGACCGGGCACAGAATCCGGCTTACAGGCCGACTCATCCCGTTCCCCCACCGCCGGTGCGCTCCGCGGCCGGGCCCGTTCTCCCGGGCCGCCGCTCCGGCGCGTCGGTGCCCGTCCCCGACCCCGCTCGGTGCGGTCGGTGTTCCTCCCCCGGACCCCCGGTGCGTCGGGTGGTGCACGCCGAGCTCCCGGCGGAATGGTGTTGGTCTCGCACGAATGACGCAGCGGGAATGTGAAAACGGTTCCGAACCGGGGCGCCGAGCGTGCGATGTCGGGAACGATGCGTCGTTTCGGGCGAAAATCCCCGTTCGCTCGCGGCAGATCGGGTCACATCGCCCCGCGCCCCTCTGGGTGGGAGGCCGCGGCGAACGCTACTCTTGGATCAGTGTCAAGATCACCGGGATCACCCGACATCCGGAACTGCAGACCACTATTTCCGATCACGATGTCATGTTCTACTCGTGTCGCCGCCGGATCACCTCCGGCCGGTGGAGGAGGTCCGATGACGTCGTGCGCACGCAGGGGTAACCGATGACCGCCATGTCGCTCGCCGCACAACTGGACATAGTCGCCCAGCAGACGCAGCTCGACACGGGTGGGTTGCGCAGCTGGATCCTGGACAACCTGCTTCCCCTGCTGCTGCTGGCCGTGGCGCTGCTGCTGCTGTGGCTCGGCGGCGGCAAGGGCGACAACGCGGGCGTCATGCGGCGCGTCGGCGGTGTTTTCGTCGCCCTGGCGATCATCGGGTTGGCGGTCACCGGCGCCGGCGTGGACCTCGGCACGTTCATCGCCGGGCTGTTCAGCACGAGCGGGTGACCGGCAGTGCGGGTGCGCACCGACGACGAGATCTACCGCGTCGACGCCGTCTGGCTCGGCCCGCCGAAGGCCACGTTCCCCTGGCGGGCCCGGTACGTGGCCTGGGGCGTGGGCATCGTCATCTTTCTGCTGGTGCTCGCCATCGAGCGCCGGATGAACATCGGGTTCGGTTTCTTCTCCACCGCCTGGGCGGTGGTCATCACCATCCTGCTCACGCGGGTGATCTGCTCGCGGATCAGCCACGAGCGCCCGCTCGGCGCGGTGATGACGATGTGGCTGCGCGAGCTCACCGCCCCCAGGGAGAAGACGTCGGGCCAGGGAGGAGCGGCCAGTGCTGCACGCATCCGGGTGAACTCGCACCGCCCCCAGTCCAAACAGTCCTCGCGGAGGCGTTCCCGCGCTGCGCGTGCCCAGCGGCAGCAGGTCCAGCGCCAATCGGCCCAGCGCGCGCAGCGCAGGCAGCCGGCCGAGCGGGCGCAGCAGAGCGGGCGCGCGCAGCGCGCCCGGCGGCAGCCCGCCTCGCCGCGCACCCGGAACGCCACCCGCAGCAGACGCGCGCGTAGCAAGGAGGTTCGCGGTGTTCGGTCGGCGAGACCGTGAGCGCGCCGCGCAACAGGCCCCCGGGCAGGCCCCGGGGGCGCAGCGTGGTCCATCCGCCCGCAAGCCCAAGAGCAAGCGCCGGCGGGGCGGGAGCGGTGGGGGCGAGCAGTCCGTCCCGACCTACACGCCCTCGATCGCCGCGCGCTCCATCGACGGGCACATCCTGCGCACCAACCAGGACGTCTTCGCCTGGTACCGGCTCTCGCCGCAGCGGTGGTCGTTCCGCTCCGACGGGCAGCGCCAGGACCTCATCGCCGCGATCGCGGGGCAGTACGCCGAGCTGCAGGGGCGGTGGATGCACCTGCGCGTGACCACCCGGCCGTACCCCATCCGGATGTGGGCCGAGGCGCACGTGCACAACGCGCGCAACGCGCCGCCGGACGTGTCCGGCGCGCTCTCCTTCGACGACTACATGGTCGGCGAGCAGCAGCAGCTCATGGGCCGGTCCATGGCCGAGAAGGAGGTCTACCTCGGCGTGCAGGTGCAGACCCGCAACGTGGTCGACCGCGCGGTGGAGCGCGCGGCGCCGCTGGTGCGCAGGGTCTTCCCCGAGGCCGTCGACGCCGAGCTCGTCGCGCTCGACAGCGAGATCGAGCACCTCGACCAGGTCATCGGCTCGGCCGGCCTGGACGGGCGGCCGGTCACCGCGGAGGAGATCTCCTGGCTGATGCACCGGTCCTGCTCGCTCGGCCTGCCCGCGCCGCGGAACCTCCCGGCCGTGCCCGGCGCTCCGTGGGAGCCGGAGGACCTCGCGTCGTTCACCGACGCCTCCGACATGCACCAGGAGCCGTACGCGCCGACGGTGACCGTGCGCGGCCGGACCGGCTCCAACGCCGGGGTCTCCCGCAACGTCGCCGTGCTCACCCTCGGCCAGTCGCACGGGCTGCAGATCCCGGAGATCGACGACCCGTGGATGCAGCACTCCGACCGGTTGTCCGCCCCGGTCGAGTGGTCCGCGCGGATCTACGTGCGCCGCCCCGAGGACGTCTCCGGCGAGCTGCAGCGGCAGATGAACAAGGTCCGCTCCCAGGTGCGGCACTACACCGAGGAACACGGGCTGGAGCCGCCGACCTCGCTGGCCCGCCAGGCCAGCCGCGTGCTCGAGATCGACGACGAGATGACCTCCGGGTTCACCGCGCTGGCCACGCGGGTGAAGTCGTGGTGGCGCATGGCCGTGTCCGGCCCGACCGAGCGCGACGCGCTGCGCCTGGCCCAGCAGCTGCTCGACCTGTACAAGCCGAAGATCGCCATCGAGCACCCGGAGGCGCAGTACTCGATGGCCCGGGAGTTCGTCCCCGGCGAGCCGCTGGCCAACGGCGCCTACCTGCGGCGCGGCTCGGTCGTGTGGGCGGCCTCGGCCGTTCCGCAGGCCACCGCCGAGGTCGGTGACCGGCGCGGCGTCCTGCTCGGCGAGACGTGCACCGCTACCCGGCGCCCCGTCGCCTGGGACCCGTGGATGTCCCAGGAGGTCCGCGACGCCTCCGGCCTGACGGCCATGGTGGCCGGTTTGGGCGGGGGCAAAAGTTTCCTCGGCGGCGGCCTGGTGTACAAGACGCTGCGGGCGGGGGCGCACTGGACGCTGCTCGACCCGTCGGGGCCGCTGGCCGAGCTGTGCACGCTGCCCGAGCTGCGCCCCTACGCCCGGCCGATCCACCTGCTCAACGCCCAGCCCGGCATCCTCAACCCGTACCGGGTGGTGGCCGAACCGGAGCTGGAGCACTTCGTCGACGAGGAGGACCCGGAGCGCAGCTGGCGGCGCGAGCGGGCGCTGGCGGCGGCGACCCGGCGCCGGCTGGTGCTCGACGTGCTCACCGGGCTGCTGCCGTACGAGGTCGCACGCCTGCCGCAGACGCGGATCGTGCTGCTGCGCGCGGTGCGCGCGGTGGGCGGGCACGCGGACGCCCACCCGGGCATGGTGTTCGAGGCGCTGCGGCGCGACGCCAGCGAGCACCACGAGCACGCGGTCGTCGTGGCCGACTTCCTCGACGAGATGCGCGAGCGGATGTCGCTGCTCATCCCCGAGTCGGACGCGGACCCGTACTCGGAGGGGCGCGACGACCGGCTCACCGTGCTCACCATGGCGGGGCTGACCCTGCCCAAGGACGGCACCGGACGCGACCAGTGGACCGACGCCGAGGCGCTCGGCGTGCAGCTGCTCAACCTCGCCGCCTGGTTGACCCAGCGCACCCTCTACGAACGCCCGAAGAACGAGCGCAAGGGCGTGTGGATCGACGAGGCGTTCTTCCTGTCGGAGGTGCCCACCGGCCGGGTGCTGATGAACCGCTTCGCCCGCGACTCGCGCAAGTGGAACGTCCGGGTGCTGCTGTCCAGCCAGATCCCGGCGGACTTCCTGCGCATCCAGGGTTTCGCCGCGCTGCTGGACTCGGTGTTCATCGGACGCCTCGACGACGAGCAGGCGCAGTCCGACGCCCTGCGGTTGCTGAAGGTGCCGGTCGAGTCCGGCTACGAGCAGGTGGTCTCGGCGCTGGGACGCCGTCCCGGACCGGCGCGCAACAGCACCGAGCGGGACCGCTCGCCGCGGCAGTTCATCTTCGGTGACGGCGCCGGCGGGGTGGAGAAGATCCGCATCGACTTCTCCGGTGAGCACCTGGAGCACATGCGCGACGCGCTGGACACCACACCGGCCGCCGACGACGCGCCGCAGGAGCGGAGCTCACCCGCCCGGGCCGACGGGGCCAACTCCGATCTCGCCGACACCGGCGGGGGCGAGCCCGCGGCCGGGCTCGCCCCCGTGCCGGAGGAGGAGGCGGAGGAGGACCTCGACTCCTTCGACGAGCTGGAGCTGGAGACCGTGGGGATCGGCGGGGACGGCGCCGCGGCGGCGCAGGACGCCGGCGCCGAGTCCCCGTGGCGGCCTTCCCGCGACAACGGCAGCGGCGACCGCCCGACCCGCCGGACGGGCGGCGAGCCGGGTGGGGACGAGACGTGGTGACCCGGCGGCGACGGACGGGGAACGCGCACGAGCACCGCGCCGGCCGGCAGCCGCGCGGTGCGCTGGCCGTGCTCGTGGCCGTGCTCGGCGGGATGCTGCTGTTCGCGGTGCCGGCCGCGGCGCAGGGCTTCGACTGCTCCGAACCGCCGAACCCGGAACGCCCGGGATCGGGCATGGTCGGTGCTCTCGACCCCGCACCGATCGGCACCGGCGAGCCCGGCAGCCCCTACGACGAGGTGGGCTACGCCGGGCTGGTCTGGCACACCTACGACCTGGGCTGCGGGCCGCAGGGCGTGACGAGCCCGCACGCGGTGGTCGACACGTGGCTGGGCAACGAGCTGTTCAACATCGCCAAGAACATCGTCGGCGCCACCAACGGGCTGCACTACGCGCTGCTGGACGGCGAGCTGCTCGACCCGCTCGACGAGCTCATCGCGACCGGCACCGTCGCGCTGTACGACAGCGTGTTCTCCCCGTGGTTCGGCCTCGTCGCGGTGGTGCTGGCGGTGGTGCTGTTCCGCTACATCTGGCAGGGGGACCTGGCCACGATCGGCCGGCGCACCATGTGGGGGCTGGCCGCGCTGTGGTTCGCCTCGGCGACGTACCTGACGCCGCTGGTGTACACGCACGTGCTCGACGACGTGGTGGTCACCGGGACCTCCACGGTGCAGGCCGGCTTCCTGCGCGAGGTCGGGGTGGACCAGACCCACGCGCTGCCGACGCTGCTGCACGACCAGGTGATCTACACCAACTGGCTGCGCGGGGAGTTCGGCTCGCCGGACTCCCCGCAGGCCGAAGAGCTCGGCCGCGACCTGCTGCGCGCGCAGACCTGGACCAAGCAGGAGGCCGCCGCCGGGGAGGACTCCGGTTCGCCGGAGTCGAAGAAGCAGCAGTTCGAGCAGGTCGTGGACCGCTCCGGCAGTGCGCGCGGCTACATCCAGGGCGTCGACGGCAGCCGGGTGGGCGCCGGGACCCTGGCGATGCTGCAGAGCTTCGCCTACGCGGCGTTCCAGCTGCTGGCGAAGGCGGCGATCCTGCTCGCGCAGGTGCTGCTGCGCGTGCTCATCCTGGCCGGTCCGCTCATCGGCCTCGTGTCGATCGTGTACCACCAGGTGCTGCGCGGCGTCGGCAAGATCGCGGGGGCGGCCGTGCTCAACGTCGTGCTCATCTCCGCGATGGCCGGGCTGCACACGCTGATCCTGACGTGGATCTTCCAGCCGGTGCGCAGTTTTTCGGCGCTGACGCAGATCATGCTGGCCGGGCTGGTCACGCTCGTGTTCCTCATGGTGTGCAAGCCCGTGCGCCGCATGGGCCAGATGGTGGAGCTGTCCGTCGGCGGGATGGGCAACGCCGTGCCGCGCGTGCCGCCCAGCCTGTTCTCCCGCTTCCGCGGCCGCGGCGGCAGCGGCGGGGACCGGTCCGAGGAGGGCGGCGGCGACTTCTGGGACCAGCTGCGCGGCGACGGCGCGTCGACGGCCGCTGCGGGCGACAACCGCACCGGTCGGCCCGAGGCCTCGCACCCCTCGGTGACGGCCACCGCGGTGCGGCTGGACCAGGACCGCTCGGGCGCCGCGGACGAGTCCGGCGGCACGGGCCCCGCTGGCACGAGCACCGCCGGCGGGCGGCGCCCCGGTGCGGGAGCGCTGCCGGAAGCCGGTTCGACCAGTCGGATCGTCGATACCGTCCCGGTGGCGGATGCCCAGTGGGACAACATCGACGATGATCCCGTACTGGTTCCGTCGCGCGTGGACGGGGAGTCGCGCACCGCCCGTCCCGCACCGGCGCGTGAACCCGGGAGTTCCGACCGCACCAGCGCCGACCGCGAAGTCGTCGCGGGACGCCCGGTCAACGTCGTCTACCGGCCGTCCCGGGGCTTGGAGGTCGCCGACGGTGCCGACCACCGCTCTCGAGGAGGCGCGTGATGCCGATCCGCACGCACCGGGGCCGGGCGGCCGTGTACCGCAGGCTGTGGGGCTGGCCGCTGCGCTCGCCCCGGCACCTGGCGATCGCGGTGCTCGTGGTGGCCGTGGTGGGCACGGGCGTCGGCCTCCTCCTGCCGGAGCCACCGCCGAGCCCGAGCTCGAGCGCTGAGCGCTCCGCGCAGCGCCGAGCGGAGGTGCCCGCGCCGAGTCCGGAGGAGGACCTCGCGTCGAAGTCCCCGCCGAGCCTGTCCGTGCCGACCCGGTCCCCGCGCCCGGCCCCGGCGGACCCGGCGGGTGTGGACGCCGTGCGCTCCTGGGGGAAGCGCTGGGTGGACTACCGCGGCGGGGACCAGGCGCAGTGGCTCGACGGGCTGCGCCCGTACACCACCGACGAGTTCATCACGGTCATGGAGTCGGTGAACCCGGCCAACGCGGGCAACGCGATCACGGGGGCGCCGAAACCGATGGAGTCGACGCGCACCTCGATGGTCGTGCGCCTGCCCACGGACGTGGGCGTCCTGCGCGTCACCGCGGTGCGCACGCAGGACGGCTGGCGCGTCGCCAACTACACCGGGGAAGGCTGAGATGCGGAAACTCGCCCTGGTCCTGGTGCTCGCCGTCGGGTTCGGCGGGCTCGTCGGAGCCGGTGCGCTGACCGCGCTGCTCGCCGGCGGGCTGGGCGGCGGTCGCGGGGAGGACCGGTGGTCCAGCTGCAACAGCTCCCTCGGCCCGTGGGGCAGCGGCGCCGGGAGCGGCGAGCAGCAGGCAGCCGCGCTCGACCGCGAGTCCCGCGGCATCGCCCAGCGGATCATCGAGATCGGCAAGCAGCGCAACCTCCCGCCGCGGGCCTGGCAGATCGCCATCCAGGCCGGCAAGACCGAGTCCAACCTGGCGAACCTGACCTACGGCGACCGCGACTCGCTGGGGATCTTCCAGATGCGCCCGTCCATGGGCTGGGGGACGGTGCAGCAGGTCACCGACGTCGAGTACCAGGTCAACAAGTTCTACGACGTGCTGCAGGAGGTCTCCGGCTGGCAGGAGATGCGCCCCGGCGCGGCCGCCCAGCGGGTGGAGCGCTCGGCGTTCCCGATGCGCTACCACGAGTGGGAGCCGCTGGCCGCGCACCTGGTCAGCGTCGAGGGCGAGGTGCAGGGCGTCAGCGGCTGCGAGGACCTGCCCGATTCCGGGGCGATGGTCCAGCAGGTCATCAGCTACGCCGAGGACCAGCTCGGCAAGCCGTACGAGTGGGGCGCGGCCGGGCCCGCGGCGTTCGACTGCTCCGGGCTGACCCAGCAGGCCTGGCGCGCGGCGGGGGTGACCATCCCGAAGTACTCGCAGTCGCAGTACTTCGAGGGCGGCGAGCGGGTGCCGCTGTCCGAGGCGCGCCCCGGCGACCTCGTGTTCTGGGGCAAGGAGCGGGCTCCGAGCGGGATCCACCACGTGGCCCTGTACCTCGGCGACAACGAGGTGCTGCACGCCCCGCAGCCGGGGGAGGACGTCGAGCGCACGCAGCTGTGGGACGGCGGGGAGCTGCTGCCGCACGTGGTGCGCCCCGCGGGTGGCGCGCCGCAGCAGGGCGCGGGATTGCCCCCGGCGGGCGCGGACAGGTGAGAATGACGACGGGGCGCCTGATCACCCGCGCCTGAGCCGCACATCCGGGAGAGGTCGATCATGTTCACGCCGGACCCGATCCAGCGGCCCAGCGGCCCGCGCGCTTCGAGCACACCGCTCGGGGACTACCTGGCCGGGGCCGAGCAGGGCGTCGACGCCGAGTACGCCGTCCTGCCCCGCTCCTTGGCGGAGTCCATGCCCCTGCCGTGGCAGCAGCAGATGCGCAACCTGCTCGCCGAGTTCCACCAGGCCTACGGGCACGTCCCGTGGCCGACGTACCGGGTGGTGCCGTCGCGGTACGAGCGCGTCGCCGATCTCGACGACGACCAGCTCGCGGAGATCGGGTGCACCGTGGAGGTCGCCGACGACGGCGAGCTCGAGTACCGGATGCGCGACGGCGAGCGCATCGAGGACCCGGAGACCCACCGGGTGCTCGTCTCCTGCCTGGACCCGGTGGCCCGGCCGGACGAGGAAGGCCCCACCCCGGCCGCCGCACCACCGGCCTGGTGAGCACGCGCACGCGTTCGAGCGATTCGCACACCGAAGCGTGACATGTGCGCCGACGCGTGCGAGGCTGGCGCCATGCCGCACGGGCGCTGGTACTACTGCCTTCGGCACGAGCAGGTGGAGCCGAAGGCCGGCTGTCGCGCATCCGACAGACTCGGCCCGTACCCCGACCCGGACACGGCCTCGCGCGCGCTGGAGATCGCCCGGGAGCGGACGCAAGCCGCCGACGAGGCCGACCAGCGCTTGAACGAGGAGGAGTGAGCTCCCGTGGCAGCGGCGCGGGGACCTTTCGACGGGACCGGGGTCGCTGCTGACGCGCCGGGCGCGCGCTTCGCGGCGGAGTACGTGCCGCCGCGCGCCCGCGCACCGCGGGACTTCTCCGCGGTCCGCGGCGAACTCGGATTGAGCGCGGAGTTCCCCGCGCCGGCGCTGGGCGAGGCCGAACGGGCCGCCGCGTCCTCCCCGGGCGGCGCTCGGCGCTGCGACGCCACCGACCTCCCGCTCGTCACCGTGGACCCGCCCGGCGCCCGGGACCTCGACCAGGCGGTGCTGCTCGAACGCCGCGGCCGGGGCGGTTTCCGCGTGCACTACGCGATCGCCGACGTGGCCGCGTTCGTGCGTCCCGGCGGCGCGCTCGACCGGGAGACGCGCCGCCGCGGGCAGACGCTGTACCTGCCCGACGGCAACATCCCGCTGCACCCGCGGGTGCTGTCCGAGGACGCGGGCAGCCTGCTGCCGAACCGCGTGCGCCCGGTCGTGCTGTGGCGCATCGACCTGGCCGAGGACGGCGCGGTCGAGGACTTCGACGCGCGGCGCGCCCTGGTGCGCTCCACCGCGATGCTGGACTACCGGGGTGTGCAGCGCTCCCTGCGGGCCGGTCGCCCGCACCCCGCGGTGGCGCTGCTGCCCGAGGTGGGGCGGTTGCGGCGGCGGCAGGCGATGCTGCGCGGGGCCATCGAGCTCGGGCTGCCGGAGCAGCAGGTGGAGCCGGACGGCACGGGCGGGTGGCGCCCGGCGCTGCGGCCGCGCACCGAGGTCGAGGAGTGGAACGCGGAGATCTCCCTGCTCACCGGGATGTGCGCGGCCGAGCTCATGCTCTCCGCCGAGGTGGGGGTGCTGCGGACCGTGCCGGAGCCCGATGCGGACACGGTCGCCGCGCTGCGCCGGTCGGCCTGGGAGCTCGGCGTCGACTGGCCGGAGCACGTGCCGGTGGCGACCGCACTGGCCGAACTGGACACCGCGCGGCCCGAAGCGCTGGCCGTGCACGTGGCCGCCACGCGCCTGCTGCGCGGCGCCGGCTACACCGCGTTCGACGAGGAACTGCCGCGCAAGGCCACGCACGCGGGCATCGGCGCGGCCTACGCGCACGTCACCGCCCCGCTGCGGCGCCTCGTGGACCGCTACAGCGCGGAGGTGTGCCTGGCGGTGCTCGCGGGCAGGCCCGTGCCGTCGTGGGCCCGGGAGGCGCTCGGCGACCTGCCCTCGGCGATGGGCAGTTCGGACCGCGTGGCCACCCGGGTGGAGCGGGCGTGCATCGCCCAGGCGCAGGCCTGGTCACTGGCGGGACGCGTGGGCGACGCCTTCCCGGCGACGGTGCTGCGCGTGCCGAACGGCGAGGCGGGGGAGGTGTTCGTCACCGATCCGCCGGTCATCGCCCGCTGCACCGGCTCGGGGCTGTCCGAGGGGCAGCACGTGCGGGTGCGGTTGGCGGCGGCGGACCCCGCGGAGCGCGACGTCGCCTTCGAACTGGCCTGAGCTGGCCACCGCCTGCGCCCCCGGTCGCTGGTGCGCCCGATCAGCTGGTGCGCCCGATCAGCTGAACGTGTGATGACCGGCACGTCCCGTGCCGGTGGCGCCACGCCTAGCGGCCGGTGATCGTTGGGGAACGACGTCGTCTTCCGGTCGAAAGGGGTTCGCGTGGCTGGCGTGCGGGACATGACCATCGGGGTGCTCGGGGGAACGGGTCCCCAGGGCAAGGGACTCGCCATCCGGTGGGCGCAGGCGGGGATGCGGGTGCTCATCGGCTCCCGCAAGGCCGAGCGGGCGGCCGAGGTCGCCGAGGGCATCGCCGAGCAGAGCGGTGGCGGCGTCGCCGGCCGGGACAACGCTGCCTGCGCCGCGGAGTCCGACCTCGTCGTGGCCGCGCTGCCGTGGGAGGCGCACCGGGACACCCTGAGCGCGCTGGCGCCGCAGCTGGCCGGCAAGATCGTCGTCGACTGCGTCAACCCGCTCGGCTTCGACGAGAAGGGCCCGTACGCCCTCGAGGTGGCGGAGGGCAGCGCCGCGCAGCAGGCGGAGCAGCTCCTGCCGGACTCGCGCGTGACCGCCGCGTTCCACCACGTCTCCGCGGTGACGCTGGCGGACCTGGACGTGCCGCACGTGGACCTGGACGTGCTCGTGCTCGGCGACGACCGGGAGGCCACCGACGTGGTCCGCGAACTCGCCGCCGTCATCCCCGGCGTGCGCGGCATCTACGGCGGTCGCTTGCGCAACGCCCACCAGGTGGAGGCGTTCACGGCGAACATCATCGCGATCAACCGCCGCTACAAGGCGCACGCCGGGGTGCGCGTCACCGACGTCTGAACCGCTACATCTCGGCGCGGCGACCCCCGTCGACGGTCCAGGCGGCACCGGTCACGAACGCCGCCCTCGGCGAGAGCAGGAACGCTGCGACGTCGCCGAGCTCCTCGGGCGCGCCCGAGCGGCGCAGCGGTGTGGCCTGCTCCGCGTCGGTCTGCGACCGGGGGTTGGCCGCGGCCAGCGAGCGGGCCCGCTCGGTGTCGAACCGGCCGGGAAGCACCGCGTTCACCCGCACCCCGCGCGGGCCCACCTCCTCGGCGAGGTCCTTGACGAAGCCCTGCGCGGCGGGGCGGGCCACGTTGGAGCTGGCCAGACCCGGCAGCGGTTCCGCGCCGGAGGTGGAGGTCAGCACGACGATCGCGCCGCCCTCGCCGAGTTCGGCCGCCACCGCGCGGGCGGTGCGGATCGGTGCGATCGCGGCGATCTCCAGCCCGGCGCGCAGGGTCTCGTCGTCCAGCGCGCTCGGGGTGCCCGGCGGGGGACCGCCGTGGCTGACGAACAGCCCGTCGAGCCGGCCGAAGCGCTCGCGCGCGGCAGCGATCAGTTCCCGGGGCGTGCCGGCCGCGGTGAGGTCCGCGGCCACACCCGCCGCCCGGTCGCCGAGCCGGTCCGCGGCGGCATCGGTGTTCTCCTGCGAGGAGGCGGAGAGGACGACGTTGGCGCCTTCCCGCACCAGGCTGCGGGCCGCGGCGAAGCCGAGGCCCTTGCTGGCGCCGGTGACGATGTAGCAGCGTCCGGCGAGTTCGAGATCCATGGTCGGCGAGCCTAAACCGGTCGTGCCGGCGGCATCGCCCGCGGGTACCGGGCGCAGCGGCGGTCGAGCGCGGGCAGCGCGTCGTCCGCGCGGTCTACCCTGGCCGCATGAGTGCGCAATCCGCTCGCGAGATCTCCCCCGGTGGCGAGTGGGTGCGCCAGGGCAACCGGTTCACCGCCCGCATCACCGCCGACGGTTCCTCCGGGTGGCCGGTACGGCCCGGGCGCTACCACCTCGTGGTGAGCCTGGCCTGCCCGTGGGCGCACCGCTCGCTCATCGTGCGCCGCCTGCTCGGGTTGGAACCGGTGCTCTCGCTGGGCGTCGTCGACCCGCTGCGGGACGAGCGCGGCTGGCGGTTCACCCTCGACCCGGAGGGGCGCGACCCGGTGACGGGGATGGCGTTCCTGTCCGAGGCGTACCTGGCCGGCGATCCCGAGTACGCGGGGCGCGTGACCGTCCCGGCCGTGGTGGACACCGCCTCGGGGCGCGTGGTCACCAACGACTTCCCGCAGCTGACGCTGGATCTGAGCACCCAGTGGCGCGCGCACCACCGGCCGGGCGCGCCGGAGCTGTACCCGGCCGCGCTGCGCGAGGAGATCGACGCGATCAACGACGTGGTCTACACCGACGTCAACAACGGGGTGTACCGGTGCGGGTTCGCCACGTCGCAGCGCGCGTACGAACGCGCCCACGAGCGCCTGTTCACCCGCCTGGACGCGTTGGCGCAGCGGCTGCGGGACCGCCGCTACCTGGTCGGGGACACGATCACCGAGGCCGACGTCCGCCTGTTCACCACGCTCGTCCGGTTCGACGCCGTCTACCACGGCCACTTCAAGTGCAACCGCAGCAAGCTCAGCGAGATACCGGTGCTGCGGGAGTACGCGCGGGACCTGTTCCAGACCCCCGGTTTCGGCGACACCGTCGACTTCGCGCACATCAAGCAGCACTACTACCGCACCCACCCGGGGCTGAACCCGAGCGGCATCGTCCCGGTCGGACCGGAGGAGTCCGGTTGGCACGCCGAGCACGGGCGGGAGCGCCTCGGCGGGCGACCGTTCGGTGACGGCACCCCGCCCGCCCCGACGACCCCGCTGGCCGGGTGAGGCCCTGCGCGCCCTGCCCAGCGCCTCACCCGAACGAGGGGTTTGAACATTGCGCGCGAAATGTTCAAACCCCAGCGCACGGGCTTGGTCAGGGCAGTACCCGCTCGTTGGCGCGGGGCGCTCAGCCGGTGAAGCTGTGCTCCTCGGCCGGGAAGTCCTGGCCGCGCACGTCGGAGGCGAACTCCTGAGCGGCGCGGGAGAGCTCCTGGCCCAGCTCGGCGTAGCGCTTGACGAACCGCGCCGTGCGCCCGGTGTTCATCCCCGCCATGTCGGTCCACACCAGCACCTGCCCGTCGCAGTGCGGACCGGCGCCGATGCCCACGGTCGGCACGTGCAGCTCGGCGGTCACCCGCTTGGCCGTGTCCGCGGGAACCATCTCCAGCACCACGGCGAAAGCACCGGCCTCCTGCACCGCCCGCGCGTCGGCGAGCAGCGCCTCCGCGGCCTCCCCGCGTCCCTGCACCCGGTAGCCGCCGAGGCCGTGCTCGCTCTGCGGGGTGAACCCGAGGTGCGCCATCACCGGGATGCCGGCCGCCGTCAGCGCTTCGATCTGCGGGGCGTAGCGCTGCCCGCCCTCGAGCTTGACGGCGTGCGCCCGGCCCTCCTTCATGAACCGCACGGCCGTGTGCAGCGCCTGCCCCGGCGAGGCCTGGTAGGAGCCGAACGGCAGGTCCGCCACCACGAGCGCGCGTTCGACCGAGCGGGTGACCGCGCGCGTGAGCGGCAGCATCTCGTCCACGTCCACCGGCAGCGAGGACTCGTAGCCGTAGACGTTGTTCGCCGCCGAATCGCCCACGAGCAGCACGGGGATCCCCGCCTCGTCGAAGATCCGCGCGGTGTACATGTCGTAGGAGGTGAGCATCGGCCACGGCTGGCCGCGCTCCTTGAACTGCTGCAGGTGGTGCACGCGCACCCGCGCCGGTGTCCGGGTGGTGCCGTGCGGAGCGGTTTCCGCCGGGTTCCCGGTCGGAGCCGCGTGAGCCGCTGTATCAGTCATGTGAACCGCCCTCGTCCTCGAGGCCCTGCACGGGTCCCCGGGTCATGCGACGTCTGGTACGGCCCCAGCGTGGCACGACGAGGGCCCCGGTGGGCACGGCTCCGGGCAACATCACACCGAGCAGCGCTGCCCGCGCGACAAGGACCCCGCGCGACAAGGACGGCGCCGCGGTGCGCGGGCCGGCGAGCGCACCCGCACCGCGGCGCCGCGGTGCTCCGCCCATCCGGGGGTGCCGGAGAGCCGCATACCGGCCCCGGCACGAGCGGGACCGGCACGGGACGGGTCACCCGGGCCGGACCTCCCGCCACCGGTTCGTCAGCGGCAGCCGCCGGTCGCGGCCGAAGGCCTTGAACGTGATCTTCGTGCCCGGCGGGTACTGGCGCCGCTTGAACTCGGCCCCGTCGACCATCCGCAGCACCCGCTCCACCAGGTCCGCGTCGAATCCCTCCGCGATGAGGTCGGCGTAACCGCGGTCGCCCTCCACGTAGCCGTCCAGCACCGCGTCGAGCACGTCGTAGGGCGGCAGCGAGTCCTGGTCGGTCTGCCCCGGTCGCAGCTCGGCCGAGGGCTCCTTGGTGATCGAGCTCTCCGGGATCGGCGGCACCTGGCCGTGCTTCTCCGCCTGCGCGTTGCGCCACCGCGCCAGTTGCCACACCAGCGTCTTCGGTACGTCCTTGATCGGCGCGAACCCGCCGACCGCGTCGCCGTAGAGCGTCGAGTAGCCCACGGCCAGCTCCGTCTTGTTGCCCGGCGCCAGCACGAGGTGGCCGTGCTGGTTGGACAGCGCCATGAGCAGCATCCCGCGGCACCGCGCCTGGACGTTCTCCTCGGCCAGCCCCGTCAGCCCCAGCTTCTGCACGTACGCGTCGACCACGTCGGCCACCGCGCGCACCTCGAACGAGCAGCCCAGCCTCCGCGCCAGCTCGGCAGCGTCCGAGCGGGAGTGCTCGGAGGAGTAGTGCGCGGGCATCGACACCCCGTGCACCGCGTGCGGGCCCAGCGCGTCGACGGCCAGCGCCGCGCTCGTCGCCGAGTCGATACCGCCGGAGAAGCCGAACACCACCGACCGGAAACCGTTCTTGTGCACGTAGTCGCGCAGCCCGGTCACGAGCGCGGACCACACCTCCTCCGCGAAGTCGAGCGGTTCGGGCGCCTCCGGCAGCCGCCGCGGTTCGTACCGCGGCACCGGAGCGGGCTCGAGCGTGTACCGCTGGACGTCGAAGGCCGGCGGCCGGGTGGTGAACGCCAGGCCCCGCGACTCGGTCCGGACCTCCTCGGGCACGGTCGTGGCGGTGTTCCCCCCGGCCGGCAGGTCGAGATCGGCCACGAGCAGCGCCTCGGTGAACCGCGGACCGCGGGCGAGCACCTCCCCGTCCGGTGCGGCGATCATCGAATCGCCGTCGAACACGAGCTCGTCCTGCGCGCCGACCATGTTGACGTAGGCCATCGGCGCGCCCGCCTCCGCGGAGCGCGCCTGCACCAGCGGCGCGCGCCGGTCGTCCTTGGAGCGCTCGTACGGCGAGCCGTTCAGGCACAGCACGAGGTCCGCGCCCACGTGCCCCAGGGCGCTGACCGGGCCGCTGTTCTGCCAGATGTCCTCGCAGATCACGACCCCGACGTCCAGGCCGTGCGCGCGCACGATCGGCAGGTCCAGGCCGGGCGCGAAGTACCGGGCCTCGTCGAACACCCCGTAGTTCGGCAGGTGGTGCTTGTTGTAGGTGGCCACCACCTCGCCGCCGTGCAGGAACGACGCCGAGTTCCGCAGCCCTTCGTCGTCGCGCCCCAGGTGCCCCACCACGACGAGCACGTCGCCGCATCCGGCGGTGCGCAGCCGCTCGGCCAGGTGCTCCAGCTCGGCCAGGTTGGCGGCGGCGAACGACCGGCGCAGCGCGAGGTCCTCCACCGGGTAGCCGCACAGCGTCATCTCCGGGAAGGCGACGACGTGCGCTCCGTCCTCGGCGGCCTTGCGGGTCCAGTCCACGACGGACGCGCTGTTGCCCGCGATGTCGCCGACGGTGGTGTTGATCTGGGCGAGTCCGAGACGCAACTGCGGCATGGGCACATCATCGCGCACCGGGCGCTCCGCCGTCCCGGCGGCCGGGTGGACTCCCGGGGTGGGAGCACCCGCACCGGCATGTCAGGATCCGGTGGTGCTCCGCGTACTCACGGTTCTCGCGACGGCGCTGCTCACGGTCACCACGGCGGCGTGCGCGCCGCGGCAACCGGACCTGCCGCGCACCGAGCGCAACGGTCCGGTCGGACCCGTGCCGCAGGGCCTGGAGCGGTTCTACGGCCAGTCGCTGCGGTGGGAGGCCTGCCCGCAGTACGCCGGCACGGCCCAGGACCGGCGGGCCTACGCCGAGCCGGGTCTGGAGTGCGCCCGCCTGACCGTCCCGCTCGACTACTCCCGCCCGGACGGCGAAACCGTGCAGCTCGGACTGCTGCGGAGCCCCGCCACCGGCGGGCAGGACGAGCGCATCGGCTCGCTCGTGATGAACCCGGGCGGTCCCGGGGCTTCCGGGATGAGCGCGGCGGCCGGCATGGCCGGCGCGGTGTCCGGTTCCGAGCTGGGGGAGCGCTTCGACTTCGTCGGGTTCGACCCGCGCGGGGTGGGCGCGTCCCGGCCCGCGGTGCAGTGCCTGACCGACGAGGAGCGCGACGCCGAACGGCTCGACTCCGACGCCGACTCCTCACCCCGGGGCGTGGCCCGGACCGAGCAGGAGGAGCGCGCCTACGCCCGCAAGTGCGCCGAGCGCAGCGGCCGCGACCTGCTGGCCAACATCGGCTCGTCCGACGTGGCCAAGGACCTCGACGTGCTGCGCTCCGCGCTCGGCGACGAGAAGCTCAACTACCTCGGCTTCTCCTACGGCACGCGCATCGGCTCCGAGTACGCCGAGCAGTTCCCCGGCAACGTGCGCACGATGCTGCTCGACGGCGCGATCGACCCGGAGCAGTCCACCACCGAGTCGCTGGTGGGGCAGGGCGACGGGTTCCAGCGCGCCTTCGAGGACTTCGCGCGCTGGTGCGCCGAGCGGGGCGAGTGCGCCCTCGGTGACGACCCCTCCCGGGCCGTGGAGGAGTTCCAGCGCCTCACCCGCCCGCTGGTGGACCGGCCGGTGCCGGTCGGCGACCGCGCGCTGTCCTACGACGACGCGACCACCGCGGTGATCCAGGCGCTGTACGCGCCGGACATGTGGGAGCGGCTCAACGAGGGCCTGGCGCAGCTGCGCCGGGGCCAGGGCCGCGTGCTGCTGGCGCTGGCGGACATGTACTACGGCCGTGCCCCGGACGGGTCCTACTCGAACACCATCGACGCGTTCGACGCGGTGCACTGCGTCGACGACGAACGGCTCCGCACCAGGCAGCAAGCGCGCGAAGCGGACCGGCGCTACCGCGAGGTCGCGCCGTTCCTCGACGACGGGCGCGGGGCGAACCCCGCGCGCGACATGTGCTCGTTCTGGCCCGTCCCGCCGAGCGGCGACACCGAGCAGCCGCAGGTGCGCGGCCTGCCGCCGACGCTGGTCGTGTCCACCACCGGCGACCCGGCCACGCCCTACCAGGCCGGCGTCCGGCTCGCCCGGGCGTTGCACGGGCGGCTGCTGACCTACGAGGGGACCCAGCACACCGCCTTCCTGCAGGGCGATTCCTGCGTCGACGAGGCCGGCGTCCGCTACCTCGTCGACCGCGAACTGCCGGAGGAGGGCGCGCGCTGCGGCTGACCGCGGCCGGACGACCGCGGCCGGCACGTCCGCGACCGGGCGGAGCACCGGAGCGGGCGGAGCACCGGAGCGGGCGGAAGCACCGCCGCGGTCACCGGACGGTGCGCGGTGGTGACCCGCCGGTTACGCATCAGCCCCGGTGAACTCGTAGGCTGCCGGGCATGAACCGCCAGCAGGAGTTCGTGCTCCGCACCTTGGAGGAACGCGACATCCGCTTCGTGCGCCTGTGGTTTACCGACGTCCTCGGCATCCTCAAGTCGGTGGCGATCTCGCCGGCCGAGCTCGAGGGCGCCTTCGCCGAGGGCATCGGATTCGACGGCTCGGCCATCGAAGGGTTCGCGCGGATCTTCGAGTCGGACATGGTCGCAAAGCCGGACCCCACGACCTTCCAGGTGCTGCCCTGGGAGACCCCGGAGGGGGAGCACTACTCGGCCCGGATGTTCTGCGACATCCACATGCCGGACGGATCGCCGTGCTGGGCGGACCCGCGGCACGTGCTGCGCCGCACCCTCGCCCGGGCCACCGAGTCCGGGTTCACCTGCTACGTCCACCCGGAGATCGAGTTCTTCCTGCTCAAGGACCTGCCCTCGGACGGCAGCGAACCCACCCCGGCCGACTCCGGCGGCTACTTCGAGCAGGCCAGCCACGACGCGGCGCCGCACTTCCGCCGCAACGCCATCGAGACGCTCGAGGCGATGGGCATCTCCGTGGAGTTCAGCCACCACGAGGCCGCCGCGGGGCAGCAGGAGATCGACCTGCGCTACGCCGATGCGCTGACCATGGCCGACAACGTGATGACGTTCCGGTACGTGGTCAAGGAGGTCGCCATGACCCAGGGGGTGCGGGCGTCCTTCATGCCGAAGCCGTTCAGCGAGCGCCCCGGCTCCGGGATGCACACGCACGTCAGCCTGTTCGAGGGCGACCGCAACGCCTTCTACCACCCGGAGGACCCCTACGAGCTGTCCGACACGGGCCGCGCCTTCGTCGCCGGCATCCTGCACCACGCGCGCGAGATCAGCGCCGTCACCAACCAGTGGGTGAACTCGTACAAGCGGCTCGTCGTCGGAGGCGAAGCACCCACCGCCGTGTGCTGGGGCCACGCCAACCGCTCCGCGCTGGTGCGGGTGCCGATGTACTCGCCCGGCAAGTCCTCCTCGCGGCGCGTCGAGGTCCGCAACGTCGACTCCGCCTGCAACCCCTACCTGGCCTACGCGGTCACCCTGGCCGCCGGGCTCAACGGGGTGGAGAAGGGCTACGAGCTCCCCCCGGCCACCGAGGACGACGTGTGGGCGCTGACGGAGGGCGAACGCAAGGCCGCCGGGTACGACAACCTGCCGCAGAACCTCAACGAGGCGCTGCGCGACATGGAGTCCTCCGAACTGGTCGCCGAGACCCTCGGTGAGCACGTGTTCGACTTCTTCCTGCGGAACAAGCGCGAGGAGTGGGACGCCTACCGCAGCCACGTCACCCCGTACGAGCTGCGGACGCTCATGCCCGTGCTCTGAACCGCCGCGCGTGCCGCGGGCGCTCCGGGGGCGGGGCGCGCGGATCACGCGGTCTCGGCGGCGGTACGTTGCGTGCGTGAGCGATGCCGACCACGCCGCCGAATC
Source organism: Salinifilum aidingensis (assembly GCF_054782015.1). Taxonomy (NCBI): domain Bacteria; kingdom Bacillati; phylum Actinomycetota; class Actinomycetes; order Pseudonocardiales; family Pseudonocardiaceae; genus Salinifilum; species Salinifilum aidingensis. The sequence goes on from NZ_BAAGTH010000017.1 coordinate 111,070, forward strand.
CACCGTCGACGCGAGCGGGTCCGCGCCGGGCGCGGGGCAACCCGATCACCGCAGCGCACCGCGCGGGAACACCGGCGGCGCCTCACGGGAGCTCATCGGCTGCACCCTCGCCCGCCGCGACCAGCTGCCGGCCGCCCGCGTGCTGCGCGAGTCGTTCCTGCAGCACCACCCGGCAGCGCGCTTCGCGCTGCTGGTCGTCGACCGCCCGGATCTCGTCGACCCGGACGAACCGGATGCCGTCGACGTGACCGAGCTGGGCCTCTCGGCGGTGGAGTTCGCCCGCTTGGCGACGGCCTGCACCGCGGAGCAGCTGCGCGCCGTGCTGCGCCCCCGCCTGCTGCGCCGGCTGCTCGGCGCGGCCGCGACCGTGGTGTGCTGCGAACCCGAGGTGCGGGTGCTGCACCCGTTCGACGACGTGCTCGCGGCCGAGGACCGCCCGGTGCGCCTCGTGCCGCGAGTGCTGCGCCCCCTGGTCGCCGACGGCCTGCGCCCCGGCCCCGACGACCTCGCCGAGGCCGGGATGTTCGACCCGCACCTGCTCGTCGCCGCCCCGGGCGCCGAGCGCGCGCTCGAGGAGTGGCAGGCGCAGCTCGACAGCGATCCGGCGGGCGCCGCGCCCCGCGTGGACGGGCTCGCGGTGCTCGCCGACCACGCCGTGCTCCGCGACCCCGGGCTCGGGCTGTCCGCCTTCAACGCCGCGCAGCGGCAGCTCGCCCGCGGGGAGGAGAACTGCACGGTCGACGGCGCACCGCTGCGCAGCGTGCACTTCACCGGGTTCCAGCCGGAACGGCCGTGGCTGCTGTCCGCGGCGTTCGCCGACAACCCGCGCGTGCTGCTGTCCGAGCACCCGCTGCTGGCGGAGCTGTGCGCGCACTACCGCAACGCGCTCGTCCGCCACGGTTACACCGCCGCCGCCCCGCACCCCTACGACCACCTGCCGGACGGCACCCCGCTGCCGGAACCGCTGCGGCGCGACTACCTGCACGCCTGGCGCGGGCAGGGCGATCCGCCGCCGAGCCCGTTCGCCCCGGCGTCCGGGGAGGAGGACCCCGCCGCGGAGTTCCTGCGCTGGGCCGCCGAACCCGCCGACGACCGGCAGCGCGACGCGGGCGGCTCGCGCTGGACCGCCGCCGTGTGGGCGGCGGACCCGGTGCTGCGGCGCGACTTCCCCGACCCGTTCGGCGCCGACGCCGCCGCGTTCCACGAGTGGTGCCTCGGCACCGGGCACGCCACCGGCCGCGTCCCCGGCGGGACCGTCCGCGCCCCGGCCGGGCGGCAGGCCACGCTGCTCGACCAGCTCGGCGTGTCCGTGCTCGGCGCGGGACCGCTCGCCGAGTTGCTGGCCGAGACCGCGCGGGCCTCCGGACTGCCCACGTCCGACACGCCCTGCTACCCGGTCGTGCTGCGCTGCCGCGCCGACGCGCCGGTGCCCGCCGGCCGGCACGTCGTCGACGTGGCGCTGGCCTCCGAGCACCCGACCGCCGGAGCCGCCGAGGCCTGGTACCTCTCCGAGCAGGCGCGGATCACCGCGCGCGGCACCAGCGGACCGGCCTCGCGCGTGCTGCCGGTCCCGGTTCCGCTGCGCGAGCCGATCGGCCTGGCCGCGCGCAAGGGCGAGCGCGCGCGGTGGGAGCTCTCCGACGAGTTCGTCGTCGCCGCGGCGGTCGACCACGCCACCGAGCACGCGGACAACGCGCTCGGCCTGGTGAACGCGTTCCTGTCCGCCTTCGACGACGAGCCGGACGCGCGCCTGCTGCTGCTCGTCGCCGGCGCCGCTCGCCACCCGGAGGCCGCGGAGCGCCTGCGGCTGGCCACGGCGTCCGAACCGCGGGTGCTGCTCACCGAACACCCCGAGGCGGACGCGGTGCCGTACGAGGCGGAGACCACGCTCGCCGCGGCCGACTGCGTCCTCGCCCTGCCGCGGGCCGAAGCGGACCGGCACGTGCCCGGTCTGGTGCGCCTCGTCGCGCGTGGAGTTCCGGTGATCGCCGCGGACGCCGGAGGCCTCGGGGCGGTGCTCGGTTCCGCGGGGGCCTGGCTCGTGCCGTGCTCGGCGGGCGGTGCCCCCGAGCCGGAGCGGGTGGTCGAGCTGCTGCGCGCCGCGGCAGCGGACCGGGAGGAGCTCGCCGAGTCCGGCCTGCGGGCGCGCGAGCACGCGCGCTCGCAGCACGCCCCCGCCGATGTGGGCGCGCGCCTGCGGGAACGCGTGGAGCAGGCCTACCGCAGCTGGCGCAGCACGTGGTCGGAGGGGAGCTCGGGCGAGCGCACCGCTCAGGACCCGCTGCGGCCGCTGCTGGTCGCGCGCCACGCGCTGCACCGCGCACCGGACGTCGCCGAGGGCGCGCGCGGTGCGATGACACCGGCGCTGCGGAAAGCGGTGCTGAAGGTGCTCGGCCACTACGACGAGCACCTGCGGGACGTGCTGCGCTCCCTCGTCGACGGGGTCGAGGGGACCGCGGCGGAGCTGCTGCGCAGGCAGGAGCGGGCGGACGGCACCGACCCGGAGGTCCTGCGGGTGGAGCTCGCGCGGTTGGCGCGGCAGCAGGAGCAGCTCGCCGAGCAGGTGCTGCACGCCGACGACGCGGCGGTGCGCACCCGCACCGAACTCGCCGAGCAGCAGCGCCGGTTGCGCGCGGTGGAGCAGCAGGGCACCGAGGACGAGCGGTGGGACGCCGTGGCGCAGCGCCTGGACGGGCTCACCGGCGCCCTCGAACGCGTGGTGGACCGGGTGGACGCCCTCGAACAGCGGCAGACCCGCGAGCAGGAGTGGGAACCGGGGGTGCGCGCGGCCTCGCTGGACGCGGCGAACGCGCTGCGGCGGGCGGAGATGGTGCAGCGCGTCGTGCTGCGGGACCACGAGCGGGCCGCCGAGGACGAGGCCGCGAGCGGCGCGGGGACGACCCCGGTGCTGTGCGATGCCGGTGTGCTGCGCCTGCCCGCGGACGACACGTTCCTGCTGCCGTGGCTGTCCCAGCACGCGACCTGGGACACCGAGGTGTCGGGGCTGCTCGACGCGCTGGTCGAGCCGGGGAGCGCGTTCCTCGACGTCGGGGCCTACGTCGGCTACCAGACGGTGCGGATGCTCAACGCGCACGAGCTCGGCGCCGCCGTGGCGGTGGAGCCGAGCGCCCGCGCCGCGGATCTGGCGCACCGCAACGTCGCCGAGAACGTGCCGAAGCGGATGCGGGAGCGGTTCGCGCTGCTCGCGGGCGCGGCTTGGGACGGGCCCGCCGAGCTCATCGGGTGGCCGGGGGCCGTGGGCGGTCTCGACGTGCAGCAGGAAGCGGACGGGGCCCCGGCCGACGTCGCGGAGCAGGTGCGGGCGCTGCCGCTGGACGCGGCGTGGGCGGCGCGTCCGGAGCTGGTCGGTGCGCGGGACCTGCGGATCTCCGCGGTGCACGTGGACGTGGCCGCGCAACTGCACCGGGTTCTGGCGGGCATGGCAGAGCTGCTGACCGAGCACCGTCCCTCGGTGGTGTGTTCTTTCGCACCCGACGGGGTCGCGCGGGATGGCGCCGATCCGGTCGCGGTGTTGCACGGGATCGCCGAGCACGGCTACGAGCTCGTGCCCGTGGGGCGCGAGGTGGCTGTGGGCGCCGATGACCTGCTCGCAGCGGTGCGCAGTTCGGGAGCGCACACGGTGAAGCTGTGGCTGCGCCCCGAGTGATGCGGCCCCGAGTGGTGCGCCGCTCGGGTGAGCAAGCCGCTGATCAGGGGCTTTGACAACTACCCGCGGTGTGCTATGTTGGTCGCTGTCGCTTTGCGCAGTCGGCCGAGGGGACTTTCCCCGGTCCGGACGACATCGGGAGCGCCCGCGGTTGAGCGACCCCCTTCGCAACCGGCGAGGTGGGGTTCGGTAGGCTGGATGGAGCGCACACCGAGTCGGGGCGTGCGGGTGAACACCGAGTAAGGTAGAGCGATGTTGCAGCCTCCGGGTTGCAGCAACATTGACAACCTGAAGCAGCTCTTCGGCATTCTTCTGGGTGCCGCCCGGTGGCCGACCCCGGTGATCGGGCAGAATTGAGCGGTGCTAGGGTTGTTGCGAAATACCGCCGGTTCGGTGGTGTGTTCTTTGAGAACTCGACAGCGGATGCTTGTTGAATGACGCGTGTGCGTGGTTCTTGTTTTTTGTTTGCTGGGATTTGTTGTTGGAGAGTTTGATCCTGGCTCAGGACG